>NZ_JBFUMS010000012.1:0-242881 GCF_054049255.1 Roseateles sp. P5_E4
ATGTCTGAACGAGCATTGGTTCGAGACATTGAAGCAGGCCAGAACCGAGATCGCCGCCTGGCGCCGTGACTACAACGAGGTCCGTCCGCACGGCAGCATTGGACGAATACCGCCGGCGCAATTTGCTGAGCAGCACCGCAGAAACGCGGCCGATCCCGCCCTGCACGCCGGACTCATCAATACAGAGATCCAGTAACCTTCAACCAGGGCTCCGAACTATCAATTGGCACGGCGTTTGGGGGCAGGTCAACCTTGCGGGCCTTGCCATCGGTTTCGGCGGTTTTGATCGCCGCCCGGATCGCTTTGTCTGAAAGAAGGTCGCTTGCAGCCATGTCGCCCCCATGACCCGGGCACTGAGCCGGGTAACTCGGCGAGGGATGTTACCCGGGTCGCCTGTGTTACCCGGAAAGTTACCCGGCCAGATGCCGGAAGGTGGCGCACTTACCCGGACGCTGATGGACAAAGAAAAAGGCCTAAGTCGTTGATTGACTTAGGCCTTTTGAACTTCAGCGGACCCCGCTGAACTCTGAGATGGTGGAGCCGGGGGGAATTGAACCCCCGTCCGCAAGCCATCACCGGGCAGATCTACATGTTTAGCCGGCTGATTTGAATCTCACGGTCAACTCGCGCAGTGGCACGCTAGCTTTCCCGCCAGTCACTTGATCTCACGCCCCACCGAGTGACCCGGTGCGACGCCAGCCGATGTGAGTGACTTCTCAGCCTTGCCCCTTGCGGAACTCAGCCCGGCCCATCGGCCTGCCGTTGAGAAGCTCATCCGCAATTAAGCGGCGAGTGCGAACGTAGAGTCGTTTGCAGTTACTTTGTTTCCAGTGGTTTTACGAGCGGACTGGTGCTCGACATGCCCTACTCCGGATCCGCACCCACGTCGAAACCAAGTCGGCCCCAGAGACCTTGCATCTTAGGCCAGATCGAGCGCTTTCAAGAGCTCACCCGGCGCGGACAGCTCCAGGTCGGCGCCCCAATGACGAAATTCACCGCTATGGCCGAGATAGCCCCACGCCGCAGCGGCCGTTGCCATGCCAGCAGCGCGACCGGCCAGGATGTCGCGTTCGTCGTCTCCGACATAGAGGCAGGACGCCGGTACCACGTTCAAGCGGCGTGCTGCCTCCAGCAGCGGGGCGGGGTGCGGCTTGGTATGGCTCGTGGTGTCGCCGCCCACGATGGCGCCGGCCGCCAAACCCAGCGCCTTGGCAAGCGGCAAGGCGAAGCGTTCGGCCTTGTTGGTGACGATGCCCCATGCCAGGCCCGCATCAGCGAGCCCGAGAAGCTCCGCCTCGATGCCGACAAATGTGCGCGTGCTGTCATACATCAGCGCTTCGTAGCGATCCAGAAATTCACGCTTGAGTTCGTCATAGCCCGACTGACCAGGCGCCGCGCCGAAGGCTTGGCCCAGCATGCCGCGCGCGCCGGAGCCGCCATGCGGCCGATATTGCGGCAACGGCAGCGGCGTGAGACCACGATCGGCGCGCATCGCATTGGCCGCCGCCGCAAGGTCAGCAGCACTGTCGATCAACGTGCCGTCCAGGTCGAACAGCACGGCCTGCAGATGCGACCAGGGGGCGGCAAGCTTCAAGCGGGACGGCGGCAAGCCAGCAGGTAGTTCACGTCGGTGTCGCTGCCGAGGCTGTAGCGCTGCGTGAGCGGGTTGTAGGTCAGGCCGCGGCTGCCTTGCAGCTCAAGCCCGGCGTCGCGACAGAACTGCGACAGCTCCGACGGCTTCAGGAAGCGCGCATATTCGTGCGTGCCCTTGGGCAGCATCTGCAGTACGTACTCCGCACCAACGATGGCGAGCAAGAACGACTTGGCGTTGCGATTGAGCGTCGATAGGAAGACCCAGCCGCCGGGCTTGACCAGCGTCGCCAGCGCCCGCACGACCGAGGCCGGGTCGGGCACATGCTCCAACATCTCCATGCAGGTAACCACGTCGAAGCTGGCCGGTTGTTCAGTGGCCAACACTTCGACAGCGATTTCGCGGTATTCCACGCCTTCGGTCCCCGCCTCCATGGCGTGCAGTTCTGCGACGCGCAGCGGCTTGGTCGACAGGTCGATGCCCAGCACCTGGGCGCCGGCACGTGCCATGGAATCGCTCAGAATGCCGCCGCCACAACCGACGTCCAGCACACGCTTGCCTGCCAAAGGGCAGAGCTGCTGAATCCATCCCAGGCGCAGCGGGTTGATCTCGTGCAGCGGTTTGAAGTCGCTCTCGGGGTCCCACCAGCGGTGGGCCAGTTCGCCGAATTTGGCGAGCTCTTGCGGATCGGCGTTGATCGTCATGACATCCAGAAAGTAGAAAAGCCCCGACGGCGGACCGTGCGGGGCTTTGCGCAAAGCGCCCGAGGGCGCTGAGCTTACTTGTTGCGCGTACCGACGACTTCGATCTCGGTGCGGCGGTTCTTGGCGCGGCCTTCGGTCGTCTTGTTGTCGGCGACGGGCTGCTTTTCGCCCTTGCCTTCGGTGTAGACGCGGTTCGGCTCGACACCCTTGCCAACCAGGTAGGCCTTGACGGCTTCCGAGCGGCGGATCGACAGCTTCTGGTTGTACTCATCGCTGCCCACCGAGTCGGTGTGGCCAACGGCGATGATGACTTCCAGGTTGATGCCCTTGGTCTTGCTGACCAGGTCGTCCAGCTTGGCGGTGGCTTCGGGCTTCAGCGTCGACTTGTCGAAGTCGAAGAAGGCATCAGCGGCGAAGGTGACCTTCTCGCTGACCGGAGCCGGCGGCGGGGGAACCGGCTTCGGAGGCTGGGGAGCCGGGGCCGGAGGCGGGGGAGCAACCGGTACCGGCGGCTCAACCTTGGGTGCCGGCTTGATTTCGCCGTCGCAGCCCTTGGCGGCCGTAGCGGGTGTCCAGAAATTGTCGCGCCAGCAATATTCGTTGGTGCCGTTCTTCCAGACGGTGCCGTCGGTTGCGCGCCAGTTGTCGATAGCTTGGGCCGATGCGCCAGACGCAGCAACGGCGACCGCGGCCACCGCAAACAGCGACGCCACACGATTCAGTTTCTTCATGATTCTCCTCTCAAGGAATGCCGCAGTTGCCCTGCGAGAGTCAGTACTCAACCTCTAACCTCAGGAGAGACTTTAGGGTTTCTCCTAGGGACCCGACGATTGTGCCATGGGGGCACCGAGACCAACGCATTGTGGCGGCCTACGTTCAAGGCCATGGTGACGATGTTGCGCTGCTGCTACAGGGGGGCGGGCCGCATAGAATTCGCGCCTTTCACCTACCTCTGAGGACGCCGCGGCCGTGTAGCGCGTGCGTCATCCTGCCGCATGACCCAGTTCGCCAAGGAAACCCTCCCGATCAGCCTCGAGGAGGAGATGCGCCGCTCCTATCTCGACTACGCGATGAGCGTGATCGTGGGACGCGCCCTGCCCGATGCGCGTGACGGCCTGAAGCCGGTGCACCGTCGCGTGCTGTACGCGATGAACGAGATGGGCAACACCTACAACGCCAAGTACCGCAAGAGTGCGCAGGCGGTGGGCGAGACCATGGGCAAATACCACCCGCACGGCGACTCGGCCATTTACGACACCATCGTCCGCATGGCGCAGCCATTCAGCCTGCGCCACATGCTGATCGATGGTCAAGGCAACTTCGGCTCGATCGACGGAGATAACGCCGCTGCAATGCGATACACCGAGATTCGTCTCGACAAAATCGCTCACGAAATGTTGGCTGACATCGACAAGGAAACCGTCGATTTCGGACCCAACTATGACGGCAGCCATAAGGAACCCCTGGTACTGCCGACCCGTTTGCCGAATCTTCTGGTGAATGGCGCTTCGGGTATTGCCGTGGGTATGGCCACGAATATCCCGCCGCACAACCTCAACGAGGTTGTCGACGCCTGCCTGTTCGCGCTGAAGAGCCCGGAATGCACCGTTGACGAGCTGATGGAGATCATCCCGGCGCCGGACTTCCCGACCGCCGGCATCATCTACGGCCTGGCTGGCGTGCGCGATGGCTACCGCACCGGCCGCGGCCGCGTCGTCATGCGCGCCAAGGTGCATTTCGAGGACATCGACAAGGGTTCGCGCCAGTCGATCATCGTTGACGAGATCCCCTACCAGGTCAACAAGAAGACCCTGCTTGAGCGCATTGCCGAACTGGTGCAGGAAAAGAAGATCGAGGGCATCAGCCACATCCAGGACGAGTCCGACAAGTCCGGGATGCGCGTGGTCATCGAGCTCAAGCGCGGTGAAGTGCCCGAGGTGGTGCTGAACAACCTGTACAAGCAGACGCAGCTGCAGGACAGCTTCGGCATGAACATGGTCGCCCTCGTCGATGGCCAGCCCAAGCTATGCAATCTGCGCGACATGGTCATCGTGTTCCTGGAGCACCGCCGCGAGGTGGTGACCCGCCGCACGATCTACGAACTGCGCAAGGCCCGCGAGCGCGGCCATGTGCTGGAAGGCCTGGCGGTGGCGCTGGCCAACATCGACGAATTCATCGAGACCATCAAGACCTCGCCGACGCCGCCCGTCGCCAAGGCTGCCCTGATGGCCAAGAGCTGGGATTCGTCGCTGGTGCGCGAGATGCTGTCGCGCACCGAGACGCTGTCGGCCGGTGGCCCCTCCGCCTACCGTCCCGAAGGCCTTGAGCCCGAGTACGGCATGCAGGCCGACGGCCTGTACCGCCTGTCGGAATCGCAGGCTGGCGAAATCCTGCAGATGCGCCTGCAACGCCTGACTGGCCTGGAGCAGGACAAGATCGTCGGCGAGTACAAGGAAGTGATGGCGGAGATCGCCGATCTGCTCAACATCCTTGCCACGCCTGCCCGGGTGACAACCATCATCAGCGACGAGCTGGTGCAGCTGAAGAACGAGTTCGGCCAGACCAAGCTGGGCGCTCGCCGCAGCGTCATCGAGCACAACGCCCAGGAACTCGGCACCGAAGACCTCATCACGCCGACCGACATGGTCGTGACGCTCTCGCACACCGGCTACATCAAGAGCCAGGCATTGAGCGAATACCGCGCTCAAAAGCGCGGCGGCCGCGGCAAGCAGGCCACGCAGACGAAGGACGACGACTGGGTCGACCAGCTCTTCATCGCCAACACCCACGACTGGCTGCTGTGCTTCTCCAACCGCGGCCGCGTCTACTGGCTCAAGGTCTGGGAAGTACCGCAGGGCTCGCGCAACTCGCGCGGCAAGCCCATCGTCAACATGTTCCCGCTGCAGGCCGACGAGAAGATCACCGTCGTGCTGGCGCTGACCGGCGAGTTCCGCAGCTTCCCTGAAGATCACTTCATCTTCATGGCCACGGCCATGGGCACGGTCAAGAAGACCTCTCTGAAGGACTTCAGCAATCCCCGCAAGGCCGGCATCATCTCCGTCGACCTGGACGAGGGCGACCACCTGATCGGCGCCGCACTGACCGACGGCCACCACGATGTGATGCTGTTCAGCGACGGCGGCAAGGCCGTGCGCTTCGACGAGGACGACGTGCGCCCGATGGGCCGCACCGCCCGCGGCGTGCGCGGCATGATGCTCGAGCCCGATCAGCGCCTGATCGCCATGCTGGTGGCCGAAGACGAAACCCAGAGCGTGCTGACCGCCACCGAGAACGGCTACGGCAAGCGCACGTCCATCGTTGAGTACACGCGCCACGGCCGCGGTACCAAGGGCATGATTGCCATCCAGCAGAGCGAGCGCAATGGCCGCGTCGTCGCCGCGACGCTGGTGCGCCCCGAGGACGAGATCATGCTGATCACCGACAAGGGCGTGCTGGTGCGCACCCGCGTCAGCGAGATCCGCGAACTCGGCCGCGCCACGCAAGGCGTCACACTGATCGCGCTGGACGACGGCAGCAAGCTGTCCGGCCTGCAGCGCATCGTCGAGAACGACGCCAACGAGACCGATGCCCCTGCCGAAGATGGCGAGGCCGGCCTTACCGATGACTCCTCCGAAGCCCCCAAGGACTGATCACATGACCTCTCGCAACCTGGGCCTGGCCCTCGCCCTGGCCCTGGCCACTGGCACCGCCCTGGCCGATCCGTCGCCGGCCAAGAAGGCTCTGATCGACAAGATCGTGGCGCTGCAGCAGCAGGGCATGGCCGACAGCATGGCGGCCAGCATCGTGCAGCAACCCCTGCCACAGCTGACGCAAGGCGGCCGCGCCGCGCTGCAGCAAGTGCCGCCCGAGAAGCGCGACGCGACGGCCAAGGCCATGGACGCCGAGCTGAAGAAGTTCATCGAGGAAAACGTGCCCTACCTGAAGGACAAGATCGCCAAGGCGATTGGGCCCACGGCTTCGGCCCTGCTGGACGAACGCTTCAACGAGGACGAACTGAAGCAGGTCGTCGCCTGGGCAGAATCGCCGGTCAGCCAGAAATTCGGCCTTGCCAGCGTCGAACTGCAGAAGGCCGTCGCGCAAAAGGTGATGGCCGAGGCCGGCCCCACGCTGGAAGGCCGTCTCAAGGCCTTGCAGACCACGCTGGCCAAGCAATTGGGCCTGCAGCCTCCGCCGGCCGCCGCGCCCAAGCCCGCAGCCTCCGCGCCCAAGAAGTAGCCTCCCGGATCTCGATGACCACAGCCCGCCCGTTCAATTTCGCCCCCGGCCCCGCCACACTGCCTGAACCGGTGCTGCAACAGGTGGCGGCCGAGATGCTGGATTGGCACGGCAGTGGCATGAGCGTCATGGAGATGAGCCACCGCGGCAAGGAGTTCATCTCCATCGCGGAAGCGGCTGAGCGGGATCTGCGCGAGCTGCTCGCCGTGCCGGCCAACTTCCGCATCCTCTTCATGCAGGGTGGCGGCTTGGGTGAAAACGCCATCGTGCCGCTGAACCTGAGCCGTGGCGGCAAGGTCGATGTCGTCGTGACGGGCTCCTGGTCGCGCAAGAGCGCCGCCGAGGCGCGCCGCTATGCCGACGTGCAGATCGCCGCCGACATCGGCAAGGGCGGTGCCATCCCGCGCGACTGGCAGCTGCGCAGCGATGCCAGCTATGTCCACGTCTGCACCAACGAGACCATCGACGGCGTCGAGTTCCACGACCTGCCCCGTATCGGCAACGGCGTGCCGCTGGTCATCGACTGCTCCTCCCACCTGTTGTCGCGCCCCATCGACTGGAGCCGCATCGGCCTGGCCTTCGGCGGCGCGCAGAAGAACATCGGCCCGGCCGGCATGACCCTGGTCTTCGTGCGCGAAGACCTTCTGGGCCGCGCACTGGAGATCTGTCCTTCGGCCTTCAACTACGAAACCGTAGCGGCAGCCCAGTCCATGTTCAACACGCCGCCAACCTTCGCGATCTATGTGGCGGGTCTGGTGTTCCAGTGGGTGAAAGGCTTTGAGTACGCCGGCAAGCGCGACCTGGCCGCCATTGAGCAGCGCAACATCGACAAGGCCGGCCTGCTCTACGCGACGCTGGATGCCTCCGGCTTCTACGAGAACCGCGTCGACGCCAGCTGCCGCTCACGCATGAACGTGCCCTTCTTCCTGAAGGATGAAAAGCTCAACGAGAGCTTCCTGACCGCGGCCAAGGCCGCTGGCCTGCTGCAGCTCAAGGGTCACAAGTCGATGGGCGGCATGCGCGCGTCCATCTACAACGCGATGCCGCTGGAAGGCGTGCAGGCGCTGGTGTCATTCCTGAAGGACTTCGAGGCCCGCCATGGCTGAACCTGTCGCCTCCCAGGCACTGCTCGCGCTGCGCGACCAGATCGACGGCCTGGACCGCCAACTGCTGGACCTGCTGAACCAGCGCGCCCGCGTCGCCGAGCAAGTCGGCGAGATCAAGCGCGCCGAGGGCACACCCTTTTTCCGCCCGGACCGCGTCGCCCAGGTCATCGACAAGATCCGTGCTGCCAACCCGGGGCCGTTGAAGTCCGAGCACGTCGCGGCCATCTGGCGCGAGATCATGTCCGCCTGCCTGGCGCTGGAGTCGCCGCAGCGCGTCGCCGTGCTCGGCCCCATCGGCACCTTCTGCGAGCAGGCCGCTCTCGAATACTTCGGCAGCGCCGCCGACATGACCTACTGCGCCACTTTCGACGAGGTCTTCCACGCGACGGCCAGCGGCAGCGCGCAGTTCGGCGTCGTCGGCGTCGAGAACATGACCGAGGGCGTCGTCACGCGCTCGCTGGACCTGTTCCTGCACACGCCCTGCCATGTGGTCGGCGAGGTCAGCCTGCTGATCCGCCACAACCTGATGCGCAAGGAGCCTTCGATGCACGGCATCGAAGCGGTGCTCGCGCACCCGCAGGCCCTGGCCCAATGCCAGAACTGGCTGAACAAGCACCTGCCCGACGTCGAGCGCCGCGCCGTGTCCAGCAATGCCGAGGGCTCGCGCCTGGCCGCCACCAACCCGGCCTGGGCCGCCCTGGGCAGCGAACGTGCCTCGCAGGTTTTCGGCCTGCACATCACCGCGCACGCCATCCAGGACGAGGCATACAACCGCACGCGCTTCGCCGTCATCTGCCTGCCGCAGACGATGGCCACACCGCCGGCCACCGGGCGCGACTGCACCAGCCTGGTCGTTTCCGTGCCCAACCGGCCCGGCGCCATGCACGATCTGCTGGTGCCGCTGAAGAAGCACGGCGTGTCCATGACCCGTCTGGAGTCCCGCCCGGCCCGTACCGGCCAGTGGGATTACTACTTCTACATCGACCTCGACGGCCATCCGACGCAGCGCCACGTCGCCGACGCGCTGGCTGAGTTGCGCGAGCTCTGCGCCTTCTTCAAGATGCTGGGCGCCTACCCGGTGAAAAACTAACCATGTTTCAACAGCTCGGCGTGATTGGATGCGGCCTGATGGGTGGCAGCTTCGCGCTGGCGATGAAAAAAGCCGGCCTGGTCAAACGCGTCGTCGGCTACAGCAAGTCGCCGTCCACGACGGAGCAGGCCAAGAAGCTGGGCGTCATCGATGTGGCCGCCGAATCGGCGCTGCTGGCGGTGTCAGGTTCGGACATCGTGCTGATCGCGGTACCCGTGTCGGCCACCGAGAGCACGCTCAAGGCCATCCGCCACCTCGTCAATCCGGGCGTCCTGTTCATGGACGTCGGCTCGACCAAGTGCGACGTCATCGAGGCCGCGCGCCGCGCCCTGGGTGACCGCTCTTCCAGCTTCGTGCCCTGCCATCCCATCGCCGGCAAGGAGTCGGGCGGTGTCCAGCATGCCGAGGCGAATCTCTACGAAGGCCGTCAGGTCATCCTGACGCCCCAGCCCTTCACCAATCCGCAGTTGGTGCAGCGTGCAACCGACGTTTGGTCCGCCCTGGGCGCCACGGTGCTGAAGATGCGGCCGCACAACCATGACGCGGCCTTCGCCGCAGTCAGCCACCTGCCGCATCTGCTGGCCTTTGCCTATTTCCAGGCCATCGCCGAGCAGCCGGCCGCGCGCGACTACCTGAGCCTGGCCGGCCCAGGCTTTCGCGACTTCACCCGCATCGCCGCCGGTGAGCCGTCCGTGTGGCGCGACATCCTGCTGGCCAACAAGCACGAGGTGCTGGCCCAGTCCAAGCGTTTTCGCACCATGCTCGATCAGCTTGAAGCGCTGATCGAATCCGGTGATGCGCCGGCCCTGGAAGCCGCGCTGCGTCCCATCTCCGAAGGCCGTTCAGCCTGGGGCAATCCGCCCCCTGCCCCTCCTCCCGGCCGACCAGCCGGCAAGTGATGTTCAAGATCCCTTTTCTCGACCTGCCGCCCCTGCGCGGCGCCGCAGGCACCGTGCGCCTGCCCGGTTCCAAGAGCATTTCCAACCGCGTGCTGCTGCTGGCGGCCTTGAGCGAAGGCAAGACCGCCGTGCGCGACCTGCTGGCGTCCGACGACACGGCCGTCATGCTCGATGCGCTGCGGGCGCTCGGCTGCGGCGTCTGGAACGAAGGCGAGGCCATCGTCATCGACGGCCTGGGTGGCCGCCTTCGCGCCAAGGACGCCAAACTCTTTCTCGGCAACGCCGGCACCGCCATGCGGCCGTTGACCGCAGCGCTTGCCCTGCTGGCCGCGACGCAGGGGGCGAGCTTCGAGGTGTCCGGCGTGGCGCGCATGCATGAGCGTCCCATCGGCGATCTCGTCGACGCGCTGCGCGGCCTGGGCTGCGAGATCGACGACCTGGGCAACGCCGGCTACCCGCCGCTGCGCCTGCGCGGCCCGTCCACGCTTGCGCTGGACACGCCGGTGCGCGTGCGCGGTGACGTGTCCAGCCAGTTCCTGACCGCGCTGCTGCTGGCCTTGCCTTTGGTCGCCGAGCGCGACATCCGCATCGAGGTCATCGGCGAGCTGATCTCCAAGCCCTATATCGAGATCACGCTGGCCCTGCTGGAGCGTTTTGGCATCGCGGTGAAGCGTGAAGGCTGGGAGGCTTTCATCATCCCGGCCGGAAGCCGCTATCGCTCGCCCGGCGAGGTCTTCGTCGAGGGCGATGCGTCCTCGGCGTCCTATTTCGTCGGCCTCGGCGCCATCGCCGCGATCGATACGCCGATCCGCATCGAAGGTGTCGGTAGCGAATCCCTGCAGGGCGATGTGCGTTTCATCGAGGCCGCTGCCGCCATGGGTGCGCAGGTCAAGACCGGGCCCAATTGGCTGGAAGTACGCCGCGGCGCCTGGCCGCTGAAGGGCATCACGCTGGACTGCAACCACATCCCCGACGCGGCGATGACGTTGACAGTGATGGCGCTTTATGCCGACGGCCCGACCACGCTGACCAATATCGCCAGCTGGCGCGTCAAGGAGACCGATCGCATTGCTGCCATGGCCGCCGAGCTGCGCAAGCTGGGTGCCACGGTCGACGAAGGGCCGGACTGGATCCGGGTTGAACCGCTGCAGGACTGGAAGGCCGCGGCCATCCACACCTACGACGATCACCGCGTCGCCATGTGTTTCTCGCTGGCCGCCTTCAACGGCCTTGTCACCGATCACGCCGTGCCGGTGCGCATCCTCGAGCCGCACTGCGTCGCCAAGACCTTCCCGGACTACTTCGAGACGCTGTTCGGCGTCGTGATGGCCAACGCTGCCGACATTCCGGTCGTCACCATCGACGGCCCGACCGCCTCCGGCAAGGGCACGCTGGCCGATGAGGTGGGCAAGGCGCTCGGCTTTGGCGTGCTTGATTCCGGTGCGCTCTACCGCGTCTCGGGCTTGGCCGCGCGCCGCGCCGGCTTGAACCTGGATGACGGCGACGCCGTCGCCGCCATCGTGCCGACGCTGCAACTGCGGTTCGGCGATGGCCATGTCTTCCTGGGCCAGGAAGACGTCAGTGCCCGGCTGCGAGCCGAAGCGACCGGCCTGCTGGCCTCACAGGTCGCCGTCCATCCTCAGGTGCGCAAGGCCCTGCATCAGTTGCAACTCGACTTCCGCCGCCTGCCCGGTCTCGTCGCCGACGGCCGCGACATGGGCACAGCCATCTTCCCCGACGCCTCCCTCAAGGTATTCCTCACCGCCAGCGCCGCGACGCGCGCTGAGCGCAGGCATAAGCAGTTGATTTCCAAAGGAATTTCGGCTAATATCGATAGCTTGCGCGAAGATCTGGAGGCGCGGGACGAACGGGACAAGAACCGCTCAGCCTCGCCACTGGAACCCGCGCAGGACGCGCAGTTGCTCGACAACTCGGCGCTGACCATCGAAGCCTCGGTGGATCAGGTGCTGGATTGGTGGCAACAGCGCAGGCCTTTTTGACGCGCCTCGTTACGCACGAGGTGCCAGAGAAGGTCCAGGCTTGAGAAGCCACGGCCCGCGGCCCTTCCCTCCGAACGTCAGTTCACTGAGGGCCGCGATGTCAACAACTTAACCCGCAGCTTGTCTGCACGCCGCGTCCGGGGCTCCCCGGCGCATCAGGATCCATCACATGTCCCAAACCCAAACCGCCCAAGCCTCCGGCATGGAATCCTTTGCCGCCATGTTCGAGGAGTCGCTGCAGCGCTCCGACATGCGCGCTGGCGAAGTGATCTCGGCCGAAGTCGTTCGTGTCGAACACAACTTCGTCGTCGTCAACGCAGGCCTCAAGTCCGAAGCCTACGTGCCCATCGAAGAGTTCAAGAACGACCAGGGCGAACTGGAAGTCCAGGTCGGCGACTTCGTCTCCGTCGCCATCGACGCCATCGAAAACGGCTACGGCGACACCATCCTGTCGCGCGACAAGGCCAAGCGCCTGGCCTCGTGGCTGAGCCTGGAAACGGCCCTGGAGTCCGGCGACTTCGTGACCGGCACCGTCTCCGGCAAGGTCAAGGGCGGCCTGACCGTCCTGGTCAACGGCATCCGCGCCTTCCTGCCCGGCTCGCTGCTGGACACGCGCCCGGTGAAGGACATGAGCCCGTTCGAGGGCAAGACCATGGAATTCAAGGTCATCAAGCTCGACCGCAAGCGCAACAACGTTGTGCTGTCGCGTCGTGCCGTGGTCGAAGCCTCCATGGGCGAAGAGCGTGCCAAGCTGCTCGAGACGCTGTCCGAAGGCGCCATCGTCAACGGCGTGGTCAAGAACATCACCGAATACGGTGCGTTCGTGGACCTCGGCGGCATCGACGGCCTGCTGCACATCACCGACATGGCATGGCGCCGTGTCCGTCACCCGTCCGAAGTCGTGACGGTTGGCCAGGAACTGACCGCCAAGGTCCTGAAGTTCGACGCCGAGAAGAACCGCGTCTCGCTGGGCATCAAGCAGCTGGGCGACGACCCGTGGTTCGGCGTTGCTCGCCGCTACCCGACCGGCACGCGCCTGTTTGGCAAGGTCACGAACATCGCCGATTACGGCGCGTTCGTCGAGATCGAGCCGGGCATCGAAGGCCTGGTGCACGTCTCCGAAATGGACTGGACCAACAAGAACATCGCCCCCAGCAAGCTGGTCTCGCTGGGCGACGAAGTCGAAGTCATGGTCCTGGAAATTGACGAAGACAAGCGTCGTATCAGCCTGGGCATGAAGCAGTGCAAGGCCAACCCGTGGGAAGAGTTCGCCGAGAACGTCAAGCGCGGCGACAAGGTCAAGGGCCCGGTCAAGTCGATCACCGACTTCGGCGTGTTCGTGGGCCTGGCGCAAGGCATCGACGGCCTGGTGCACCTGTCCGACCTGTCCTGGGACGAGACCGGTGAAACCGCCGTTCGCAACTTCAAGAAGGGCCAGGAAGTCGAAGCCGTCGTGCTGGCCGTGGATGTCGAGCGCGAGCGCATCTCGCTGGGCATCAAGCAGCTGGACAGCGACCCCTTCACCGCCTACACCACGATCAATGACCGTGGCGCATCGGTGACCGGCATCGTCAAGACCGTCGACCCGCGCGGCGCCGAGATCGAGCTGGCTGACGGCGTGATGGCCTATCTGCGCGCTTCGGAAATCTCCCGCGACCGCGTGGAAGACGCCCGCAACGTGCTGAAGGAAGGCGACGAAGTCACCGCCGTCGTCGTCAACATCGACCGCAAGACCCGCAACATCCAGCTGTCCATCAAGGCCAAGGACAACGCCGACAACCAGGAAGCCATGACGCGCCTGAGCCAGTCGAGCGAGCGTGAAAACGCCGGCACCACCAGCCTGGGCGCCCTGCTGCGCGCCAAGCTGGACAACCAGGGCAATTAAGCCCTGGTTGAACTGCCCGGTCCTCTAGCGAATTGCTGGAGGCCGGGTATGCTCCCCACAGGCTCGCCGGCCTCGCCAGCGGGCCTGTTTCAATTTCAAGAGACAAGCCGCCTCGCTTATGACCCGCTCCGACCTCGTCGCCGTCCTCGCCGAACGATTTGGCCAACTGACCCAGCGGGACACAGAGTTCGCGGTCAAGACCATCCTCGACGCGATGAGCGACGCCCTCGCGCGCGGCCACCGCATCGAGATCCGCGGCTTTGGCAGCTTCTCCATCAGCCGCCGCCCGCCCCGCGTGGGCCGCAACCCGCGCAGCGGCGAGCAGGTCATGATCCCCGAGAAACTGGCTCCTCATTTCAAGCCCGGCAAGGCGCTGCGCGAGGCAGTCGACAAGCATCTTCCTGTGACGGACGCCTGACCCCGCCTGAGTCAGAATCCCGGGCCATGCGCACCCTCGTCTGGCTCCTGCGAGCCCTGCTCTTCTTCACACTGTTTGCCTTCGCGCTGAACAACAGCCACGAAGCCGTCGTGCGCTGGTTCTTCGGCCACGAGTGGCGCGCGCCGCAGGTCATCATCGTGCTGCTGGCCTTCGGCTTCGGCGCCGCCTTTGGCGTGCTGGCCATGGTGCCCGCCTGGTGGCGCCACCGCCGCGCCGCCCAACGCGTCGAACCCCTGCCCGGCATGCCCCAACCCACACCCGAAGTCCCCGCAGCCCCTTACGCCGCCCACCAAGATGGAGTTTGATCCGCGCTGGCTGCTCTTTGTCCTGCCCGTCGTCTTCGTCCTCGGCTGGCTGGCCTCCAAGCTCGACTCCAAGCAGTGGAAGCTGGAACAGCGTGATTCGCCCAAGGCCTATTTCAAGGGTCTGAACCTGCTGCTGAACGAACAGCAGGACAAGGCCATCGATGCCTTCATCGAGGCCGTCCAGAACGACCCCGACACCTCCGAGCTGCACTTCGCCCTGGGCAGCCTGTTCCGCCGCCGCGGTGAGACCGAGCGCGCCGTGCGCGTGCACGAGCACTTGTTGCGCCGCGGCGACCTGCCCAAGACCGACCGCGATCGCGCCCAGCACGAACTGGCCCAGGACTTCTTCAAGGCCGGCCTGTTCGACCGCGCCGAGGCGGCCTATGCCGAACTGCGCGGTACCGCCTTCGAGCGTGAGGCGCGCCTGGCCCTCTTGTCGCTGTACGAGCGTTCGCGCGACTGGGCCAAGGCCGCCGAGGTTGCCGCAGAACTGGAAGCCGCAGGTACGGGCTCCTTCTCCGGTCGTATCGCGCATTACCTCTGCGAGCAGGCCCTGGTCGCCCAGTCCCAGGGGCATGTCGACCTGGTGCCCTCCCTGCTTGAACAGGCGCAGCGCCGCGCGCCCGAAGCGGCCCGCGCCTATGTGCTGCAGGGCCAGATGCTGCTGAAGGCCGGCCAGGCCGAAGCCGCGCTTGCCGCCTTCACCAAGCTGCTCGCAGCCAACCCGCCGGCCTTCAACCTGGTCGCCGCCGATTGCGCCGCCGCCGCCAAGTCTCTGGGCCAGCCCGAGCGCGCCATCGCGCTGATCAGCGAGCAATACCACCGCTCGCCCAGCATGCATTTGCTGCGCGCACTGGCAGGCCTGCAGCCTGGCCCCCAACGTGAGCGCCTCGCGGCCCATCTGCGCGAGCAGCCGGCCCTGTCGGCCGCCACGGAGCTGCTCAAGCTCAATGCCGGCGCGTTGCCCGCCGACGAGGCCGCTCCCATGATCCAGACGCTGGAAAAGGCCGCCAAGCCGCTGCAGCGCTATCGCTGCGCCGCCTGCGGCTTCGAGGCCGCCCACTACTTCTGGCAATGCCCGGCCTGCCTCAACTGGGACAGCTATCCGCCGCAACCCATTGAGGAACTCGCGTAGATGAAGCCCCTCGCCCAGCCGCACACCGCTGAACGCGGTGCGCCTGACCGGTCCCCCGGGGGGACGGCGATGCTTGCCGTATTGACCGGCAAGCACATCGCCAGCGCGGGCCGGCTTGGGAGCGGCCCGGCGCTCGGCCCGCAATGACTATGGAACAACTGAAATGAGCAGCGCAGCCGAAGACCGCTTCGTCATCTGCATGAAGTGGGGCACCAAGTACGGCCCCGAGTACGTCAACCGCCTGTACGGCATGGCCGCGCGCCACCTGCGCGGCCCCTTCCGCTTCGTCTGCTTCACCGATGACGCCAACGGCATCCGCTCCGAGGTCGAAAGCCTGCCGCTGCCCGAGACGCACGCCAGCCAAGGCAAGCGCGATGGCGGCTGGAAAAAGCTCGGCACCTACCAGGCCGACCTCTTCGGCCTGAAGGGCACGGCCCTGTTCCTGGACCTGGACGTCGTCATCGTCGGCGACCTGACCGAATTCTTCGCCGTGCCCGGCGACTTCCTCATCATCAAGGACTGGAAGCGCCCCTGGCGCGTGACGGGCAACTCCTCGGTCTACCGTTTCCGCATCGGCGCCCACGCCGACGTGCTGGCCCACTTCATCGCTCACCAGGACGAGGTGCGCGCCAAGTACCGCAACGAGCAGGAATATCTCAGCCATTTCCTGCACGACCAGGGCAAGCTGGGCTACTGGCCCACGGACTGGTGTGCCAGCTACAAGTACCACTGCCTGCCGATGTGGCCCACCAGCTTCTGGCGCGACCCCTTCATTCCGGCCGGCGCGCGCGTGCTGGTCTTCCACGGCGTGATGAACCCACCCGATGCGCTGGTCGGCCGCTCGGAAGGCAACTGGCGTCACGCCCGCCCGGCAAAGTGGATCGCCGACCATTGGCGTGAGTGAACCCACGAGCATGGACAACCGCATCGTCACTGTCGACAGCCGCGACTGGACCTCGCCCAGGCATGGTCTCGTGCCCGACCTGGAAGCCGGCCGGGTGCTGTTCTTCCCGGAGCTGCGCTTCGAACTGACTTCAGAAGAAGCCGGGCTGCTGCGCCCCGACGTGCGTGACGAGAAGTCACGCAACATCAGCCTGCGCCTTGACGGCGTGCTCGCTGGCGCCGCCGTGCAGGGCGAAGAGCGGGCAAGGCTGGCAGCCATGATCGGGCGTTTCCGCGCCCGCGCCTGCTCGCTGATCGACGCAATCGCGCCAACCTACAAGCCGGCGCTGCGCCTGGCACCCACGAGCTATCGGCCCATGCAGGTCGAGTCGCGCGTGCAGTCCTGGCGCGCCGATGACCGCCGCCTGCATGTGGACGCCTTCCCGTCGCGCCCCAACCGCGGCGAGCGCATTCTGCGTGTGTTCACCAACCTCAACCCCAACGGCGAGCCGCGCGTCTGGCGCGTCGGCGAGGCCTTCGAGGACATCGCCCGGCGCTTCGTGCCACGCGCCAAGCCTTATGTGGCCTGGCAGGCCAAGGCCCTGAAGGCGCTGCACGTGACCAAGTCGCTGCGCACCGAATACGACCACCTGATGCTGCAGTTGCACGACGGCATGAAGGGCGACCTGGACTACCAGCGCAGCAGCCCGCAGGTCGAGATGCCCTTCCCGCCTGGCTCGACCTGGGTCTGCTATTCCGACCAGACGTCGCATGCGGTCATGTCCGGCCAGTTCATGATGGAACAGACCCTGCACTTGCCGGCCGAGGCCCAGGTGGACCGCACGGCCAGCCCCCTCGCCATCCTTGAGCGCCAGCTCGACCGCCGGCTGACCTGAATGCCCTGGTTGTCCACGGGCATCGTCCTCATCGTCGCCGGCCTGTTCCTGCGCGAACTGGCCACCGTGCTGAGGGCCCGCGTACCGACGCAGACCCGCGCCATCATGGTGGGCGACAACGCGCCGCTCTGCCAGGACGAGGTTCCCAGGATCATCTGGACCTACTGGCAGCCCAGCCCGGCGCCGGCCTTCATCCAGGCCTGCCTGGCCAACTGGCGCCGCTTCGCGCCCGACCACCAACTGCGCCTGCTGGACCGCACCAGCGTCTCGCAATGGCTGCCCGCGCTGCGAACCGATTTCGACGAGATGCCGCCCCACCGCCAGGCCGACTGGCTGCGCGTCCAGCTGCTGGCGCGGCACGGCGGTGTCTGGATGGACGCGTCCATGCTGCTGAGCCGCGACCTGGCCTGGCTTCACGAGACACGCCGGCGCCGCGCTGCGGACTATGTCGGCTTCTACATCGACCGCTACACAACCCGGCCCGAGCTGCCCATCATCGAGAACTGGCTGATGGCTTCGGTGCCTGGCGGGGCTTTCGTGACCGCGCTGGCTGCCGCCTTCGACCGGGCGCTGGACGAAGGCGCAGAGGCGCTGCTGCAACGCCTGCACGGCGAAGGTCGACATGCCCGTGTCGTGCAGGCGCTGACCGATGAATCCGCGCGCGATCTGCTGATGCAGATGGCGGCAGGCAACCTGCTGGACCGCGAGCCGCAACTCGCCCGCCTGGTGCTGCTGCGCGCAGAAGACGGCCCGCTCGCATGGCAAGCCGGCGTGGGCTGGCGCCAGCGCCACCTGTACGCCCGCCTGGCCTTGGTGCCCTGCCCCCGCGTGCTGCCCGCCGTGCTCAAGCTGCGCAGCGTGGACCGCGCCATCGTCGAGCGCAACTGGCGGCGTGGTCTCGTGTCGCCTTTCAGCGCCCTGGTCCAGCTCGTCGCCCGCGGCAAGTGAAGCCACGCCGGCCGTAGAGCTTGGGAGCGTACGCCGACCAGTCGGTGCAGGTCGGCATCGGTTGGCACGGCCCACCATCGCCGATACTTGAAACATCGGTCTGCAGGCGGGCACGAGCCCGTGATTTCCCATGAATTCCCTGTTTTTGAGCAATCTGGACGAACACCTGCAACTGATGCAGGAGCTCGGAGCGCTGGACCCACAAGTGCAGCAGGCCGGCCAACGGCTCGCCGACGCGCTGAAGGCGGGCGGCAAGATCATGTTCTGCGGCAACGGCGGCTCGGCCGCGGACAGCCAGCACCTGGCCTCCGAGCTGACGGGCCGCTTCATCAAGGACCGCCGCCCGCTCGCCGGCCTGGCGCTGACGACCGACAGCTCAGCGCTGACCTGCATCGGCAACGATTACAGCTTTGACGATGTGTTCGCCCGCCAGGTGCAGGGCCTGGGCCGCGCCGGCGATGCGCTGATCGGCATCTCGACCTCTGGCAACTCCGGCAACGTGCTGCGCGCCGTCGAGGCCGCCAAGGCCATGGGCATCTACACGCTGGGCCTGCTGGGCCGCGACGGCGGCAAGCTGGGCGCGCTGTGCGACGACAGCATCATCGTGCCGCACGGCATCACCGCCCGCATCCAGGAGGCGCACCTGCTGATCGGCCACACGCTGTGCGGCCTGATCGAGGCCAACCTGGGCGTGGGCCAATGAGCGCCCTGCCCTCGCGTGAACTGCTCGCCTCCCGCCGCATCCTCGTCGTCGGCGACGTCATGCTGGACCGCTACTGGCACGGCGCCGTGGAGCGCATCTCGCCCGAGGCGCCCGTGCCCGTCGTGCGCATCGAACGCGAGGAGGAGCGCCTGGGTGGCGCCGCCAACGTCGCGCTCAACATCCGCACGCTGGGCGCGAGGGCCACGCTGCTGACCGTCGTCGGCCAGGACGAACCGGCCCGCCGCCTGCGCGAACTGCTGCACGAGCGCGACATCGAGACCGTGCTGCGTGAGGACAAGCAGCTCTACACCATCGTCAAGCTGCGCATCATTGGCCGCGCCCAGCAGTTGCTGCGCGTGGACTTCGAGAACGAGCCCGACCACGAGGCGCTGGGCGAGATGCTTGAGGCCTTCGCCGAGCAGTTGCCCCGACACGACGTCGTGCTGTTCTCCGACTATGGCAAGGGCGGCCTCACGCACATCCCGCGCATGATCGAAATGGCCCGCGCCGCGGGCAAGTCCGTGCTGGTCGACCCCAAGGGCAGCGACTACAAGCGCTACGCCGGCGCCAGCGTCATCACGCCCAACCGGGGCGAACTGGCCCAGGTCGCGGGCGCCTGGCGCGGCGAGGAAGAGCTGCGCGCCAAGGTCGAGACGCTGCGCGCCGACATCGACGTCGGCGCCGTGCTGCTGACGCGCTCGGAAGAAGGCATGACGCTGTTCGAAGCCAGCGGCGTCACTCACGAGCCGGCACGCGCCCGCGAGGTGTTCGACGTGACCGGCGCAGGCGACACCGTCATCGCGACGCTGGCCGTGATGACCAGCGCCGGCGTGCCGCTGCCCGAAGCCATGCGCCTGGCCAACAAAGCCGGCGGCATCGTCGTCGGCAAGTTCGGCACAGCGACGGTGAGCTACGACGAGCTGGCGGCATGAGCATGCTGGAAGACAAGCTCATCGACGCCGCCGCGCTGGGCGACGCCGCGCTGGCGGCGCGGCTGGCAACGCTGGGCCGACCCATGGTGTTCACCAACGGCGTGTTCGATGTGCTGCACCGCGGCCACGTGGCCTACCTGCATGCGGCGCGCGAGCAAGGGGCGAGCCTCGTCGTGGCCGTCAACTCCGACGTCTCAGCGCGTGGCCTCGGCAAGGGGCCGGACCGGCCGCTGAACCGCGACGTCGACCGCGCCCTGGTGCTGGCTGGCCTGGCGTCGGTCGACGCGGTGCTGTTCTTCGACGAGCCCACGCCTTGCGCACTGCTGGCGCGCGTGCGCCCGCAGCTCTACGTGAAGGGCGGCGACTACGACATGGAAGCGCTGGAAGAGACGCGCCTCGTGCGTTCGTGGGGGGGCGATGCGCGCGCCATTCCCTTCGTCGACGGCTACTCGACGACCGCCCTGGTCAACCGCATCCGCGCGCAGGGCCGATGAGCGCGCGCCGCCCCGCCGCCTTCCTCGACCGCGACGGCGTCATCAACATCGACCACGGCTACGTCTACCGCTGGGAAGACTTCACCTTCGTACCTGGCGCGTTGGATGGCCTGCGCCGCCTGCAGGCTGCCGGTTACGCCCTCGTCATCGTGACCAACCAGTCGGGCGTGGCGCGCGGCTACTACGACGAAGCGGCGGTGCAGCACCTGCACGACGCGCTGCGGGAGCACCTGGCGCAACAGGGCATCACGCTGGCCGCCATCGAGTACTGCCCCCACCTGCCCGACGCGCAGCTGCCCCGCTACGCGCTCGACTGCGACTGCCGCAAGCCCGCGCCCGGCATGATCCTGCGCAGCGCCGAAGCGCTGGACGTCGACCTCGCCGGCTCGCTGATGTTCGGCGACAAGCCATCGGACGTCGAAGCTGGCCGGGCGGCAGGCGTCGGGCGCTGCGTTCTTCTCGCGAAAAACGGGCAGCCGACCCCGTCGGCCGTGGACTACCTCGACCTCCCGCAGGCGCTGGACGCACTGGGCATCGCCTGACATGAGCCGCCCGCCCGTCTTCGCGATCGAGGCCACCAACCTGACCGACGAACGCGGCACCGGCATCGGTCGCTACACGCGCCAGCTCATTGAAGCCTTGTCGGCGCTGCAGGTGCCGCCGCAGGACGAATTCGAGTTGCTGCAGCTGTGCAAGCGCTCGCGCTGGCAGCTGCGCGACCGGCTGGCCCAGGGGCCCCGGCTGTCCAGCCGCTGCTGGTTGGGCCCCGTCTGGCCGCTGCCGCGCCCGGCCTGTGCCTTGCTCCATGTGCCCGACGAACGCCAGCCGCCCTGGCGCGTGCCCACCGTCGCAACCGTGCACGACCTCTACGCGGCGCTGAACATCAACTACACCGACGAGAAGAAGCGCCAGCGCAAGCTGCGCCACTACGAACATCTGCGCGACAGCTGCGTGCGGCTGGTGTGCGTCAGCGAGAACACGCGGCAGGACTTCCTGCGCCTGGTCGGCGGTGATCCGGCGCGGCTCAAGGTCGTCCATCCGGGCGTGGCACCCGAGTTCCGGCCGCACACGGCGGACGAGGTTCAGGCCGTGCGCACGCGCCATGGGCTGGTGGGGCCCTATCTGCTGTTCGTCGGCTCCACGCCCAACAAGAACCTGGCACGCACCATCGAGGCCTTCGCCGCTGGGCGCTTCGGCCAGGACTACACGTTGACGGTCTGCGGCGAACACTCCCGCACCCAAGGCGAGGCCCTGGCGGCACGGCTTGCCGAGCTGGGCCTGGCCTCGCGCGTGCACTTTGCGGGCTTTGTCAGCGACACAGACCTGCCCGCGCTCTACGCCGGCGCGGCGGCCTATCTCTTCCCGTCCTTGTACGAGGGCTACGGCCTGCCCATCCTGGAGGCCATGGCCTGTGGCACGCCCGTGCTGGCCAGCGACCGCGGCAGTTGCCCCGAGGCGGCTGGTGGCCACGCCGCGATCGCAGACCCGGAGGACATCGAGGCGCTGGCCGCGGGCATTGCGGCCGCGGTGGCGATGACGCCCGCTCGCCGCGCAGCGGCACTGGCCTACGCGCGCACGCGGACTTGGGAGGCCACGGCCCGCGGCACGCTGGCGGTCTGGCGGGAAGCGCTGGCGCGCTAGCCGATCACCTCTTGCACACGGGCCTCGACGTCCGCGGCGCGGATGTCCGACAGCTGCGCGGCCTGCAGCAAGTGCACGTGCTCGGGATCGTGCTCCAGCGGCGGGCGCGGGCCGAGCACGATGAAGGCATGCGTGCCCACCGCGGCCGCGATGTTGACGGCACCCGTGTCGTTGCCGATGCAGGACCGCGCCAGCGACAGGGCCGCCACGCTCTCGGCGACGCTGCTGTCGGTCATCGTCGCCACGCGCTCGCGCAATGCCGGCTCGACGCGCGCCAGGATGGCCTGCGCCAGCACGCCTTCCGCCGGCCCGCCCAGCAGCAGGACGCCGTGGCCACGCGCGGCCAGGCGATTGGCCAGTTCGACGAAGTTGTCTTCGCCCCACTGCTTGTAGGGCTCGGACGCGCCGATGGCCAGTGCATGAAAGGGCCGCGGCAATGGCGCCAGGCGCTCGCTCATGCGCGCCAGCGCATCGGGGCGCACGCTGATGCGCGGCACGATGGGCGCGCTGCAGAAGCCCTGGGCGATGGAGAAATTCGTCGCGTCCTTGTAGCCGGCCACGGCAGGGCCGCGGTAGCGACTGATCCAGGGCGATCGGGTCAGCAGCAGGCGCTGCAGCCAGGTCTCGCCGAAGCCGAGGACGGTGCGGATGCCGGCGCGCCAGCAGACGATGATGGCGCGACCCGGATGGTCAGAAAACAGCACCATGCGGTCGAAACGCTTGGGGGCCAGCTCGGCACCCAGGCGCAACAGGCCATCCAGGCCGCTGTGGCGGCCGCGGCGACGCTCGCTCTTGCGCGGGCGCCGGTCGAAATCGATGATTTCGCGCACCCAGGGTTCGTGGCCCAGCAGCTCGCGGGCCATCGTGGTGGGCGCGGCGATGAGGCTGACCTGGCCGTCGCGGCTCTGCTCGGCCACGCAGCGGAAGTACTGCGCATGCCACACGAGATCGCCCATGCCGTTGAGCTGCAGCTGCACGGCCGTTTTGGGGCGGGTGTCTGCCGGGCTCATGCGGCCTGCGCCAGCGCGATACGGGCAACGGCGCCGGGCTGGATGTCGGCCAGCCTGGGCGCGGTCAGCATGTGCAGCGTTTCGGGGTCATGCGCCAGCAGCGGACGTGGGCCCAGCATCACCCAGGTCGGCGTGCCGACCGCAGCGGCGATCTGCACGCCGCCCGTGTCGTTGCCCAGGCAGGTCCGCATCAGCGACATGGCCGCCACGGTCTCGGCGACCGTGCCGTCCGTGATGGCCAGAATGCGCGGGCGCAGGGCTGGCTCGATGCGCTGCAGGATGGTCTGCGCCATCTCGCGCTCCGCCGGGCCGGCGATCAGCAGCACCCCGTGGCCGGCGCGGGCGAGCTCGGCGGCCAGGGCAGCGAAGTTGTCGGTGCCCCACTGCTTGTAGGGCTCCGACGAGCCGATGCACAGCGCATGCATGGGCTGCGGCAGGCCCTGCACCCGCGCCTTCACGCGCTCCAGCGCTTCGGGGCGCACGACGAGGCTCGGCACGATGGGTGCATCGCACCAGCCATGCGCGATGGCGAACATCGTGGCGTCCTCGTAGGTGCCGACGGCCGGGCCGGTGTAGCGCTGAATCCACGGCCCGTGCGAAAGCAGCCGGCGCTGCAGCCAGGTCGTGCCATAGCCCAGGCGCTCAGGGATCTTTGCGGTCAGCGCCACCAGGGAGCGGTTCGTGTAGTTGGTGAACAGCACGATGCGGTCGAACTGCTTCTCGCGCAGCTCCACACCCATGCGGAACAGGCCCAGCACGCCACGGTGACGCCCCTGTCGGCCCTCATGGCGGCGCGGGTGGCGGTCGAAGTCGATGATCTCGCGCACCCAGGGTTCATGGCCCACCAGCTGCGGCGCGAACACGGTCGGCGAGGCGATCAGCGACACCTGCCCGCCCTGGCTGGTCTCGGCGACGCGCCGAAAGTACGGCACATGCCAGACCAGGTCGCCCATGCCGACCCACTGGAGCAGGACCACGGTGCGGGGTCGGGAGTCGGTGGCGGCAGGCGATGAGGGACGCGACGGCATCAGGCAGGGGGAGCGGAAAGCGGGCGAATTCTATGGGCCTGCCCACTCGCTCGGCAGGCGGCGACGCAGGCAAACCCCGCGACAATCCCGTCCCATGTCCGCCGACGCCAACGCCTCCATCGCCCGACGTCTGGGCCAATACGTCTTTCCCTATCGGTGGGGCGCGCTGCTGACCATCGTGGCCTACCTGTGTCTGGCCGGCACCGAGTGGCTGTTGCCCCAGCTGATCAGCTATGCCTTCGACGACAAGGGCTTCACCAAGGACGCTTACCCGTTGTGGATGGTGCCGGTGGTACTCATCGGGCTGTACATCGTGCGCGGTGCATCGAGCTTTGCCGGGCAATACCTCTTCCACTGGACGCAGACGCGCAGCGTGCTGGACTTCCGCACCGCACTGGTCAACTCGTTGCTGCGGCTGGATGCCCAGGTCTACACCCGCATGCAGCCCGGCACAGCGGTCACCAAGGTCGTCAACGACCCGCAGCAGATCCTGCAGCTGACAGGTGACGTGGGCATTGCGCTGTTGCGCGACGGCCTGGCCGCCATAGGCTTCGCGGTCTTGCTGTTCTACCTGAACTGGCAGCTCACGCTGATGGCGCTGGTCATCACGCCGGTGATGGCGATGGTGATGAAGAAGCTCAACCAGCGCATGCGGCAGATGTCCACGCGCTCCTACGACTCGCAGCTGGTACTGGTGAACAAGGTGGACGACATCACCCGCGCCTGGCGCGCGGTGCGCCAGTTCGGCGCTGCGGACTACGAGCGTCAGCGCTTCACAGCGGCGGCGCTGGAAGTGCGGCGCTACAACCTCAAAGCCGCCGCAGCGGGTGCGCTGGCCCAGCCCGTGTCCCAACTGGTCGCGAGCGTGGGCTTGTCGCTGATCATCTGCATGGCGCTGTGGCAGGCGCGCACTGAGGGCACCGGCGTGCAGGACTTCGCCAAGTACGTGGCGGCCCTGCTGTTGCTGCTCTCCAAGTTGCGCCACCTGTCCGACCTGGCCTCGCCGCTGACGCGTGCCAGCGTCATCGCCAAGGGCTGCTTCGAGCTGATGGACGCCCCCAAGGAGGTCGACACCGGCACGCGCGAGCTGCCTGGCCCGGCGCAAGGCGACATCCGGATGGACGACGTGCGCCTGACCTATCCCGGCGCCGGCCAGCCCGCGCTGGACGGCCTCAGCCTGACCTTCGCCGCCGGCAAGACCACGGCGCTGGTCGGCGCCTCGGGCGCGGGCAAGAGTTCCATCATCCACCTGCTGCTGGGCTTCGGCCCGCCGGACGCCGGCCGCATCCTGCTGGACGGCACCGACATCGGCACGCTGACGCGGCTCTCGCTGCGCCGGCAGTTCGCGGTGGTGTCGCAGGACATCGTGCTCTTCGACGACTCCGTGGCCAACAACATCGCCTACGCTCAGCCGCGCGACGAGGCCAGGCTCGAAGCCGCGCTGCGCGCCGCTCATCTGTGGGACTTCGTGCAGACGCTGCCCGAGGGTGTCGAAACCCACGTCGGCGCCAATGGCAGCAAGCTCTCTGGCGGCCAACGCCAGCGTCTCGCGATTGCCCGGGCACTGTACAAGGACGCGCCGATCTGGATCTTCGACGAAGCCACCTCGGCGCTGGACACCGAGAGCGAGCGCGCCGTGCAACAGGCCCTGGCCGCCTGGTCGGGCCGCAAGACGCTGATCGTCATTGCCCACCGGCTGTCCACCATCCGCGATGCGGACGCCATCCACGTGCTCGGCGCCGGCAAGCTCGTCGAGACCGGCACCCATGCCGAGCTGATCGCGCGCGATGGTGCCTACGCGGCCATGGTGCGGGCCCAGGTCGGCGAGGCCTGACGATGAAGCGGCGGGCCCTGCTGCTGTGGGCGGCACTCCCTGCCCTGGCTCAGGGTGAGGTCGAGGCCAACACCGCGACCCGCGCCGAACTCGAATCCCTGCCCGGCCTGGGCCCGGCCCTGGTGCAGCGCCTGCTGGCCGCGCGGCCCTTCAAGGACTGGGCGGACCTGCTGCAGCGCGTGCCGGGCGTCAAGACCGCCACGGCGCGCAAGCTGTCAGCGAACGGCCTGCGCGTGGCCGGCTCGGCCTTCTCAACAGCCGGCAGCGAAGCCGGCGACTCTTCAACAGCCGGCAGCGAAGCCGGCTGAGCGGCTCTTGCGCAGCAGCGCCGGGTCGATCTGCGGCGCCCGCGCCGGCCAGCCGAAGAAGCGCTGCACCTCGGCGCGCTTGGCCAGCGTGTCGCTCATGCCCAGGTTGATCAATTCGTTGACGAAGCTAGGTTCGAACAGCAGATAGCTCACGAGCGCCGAGCCGCTGGTCGTCTTGCCCTTGCCGCTGACGCCGAAGGCCCGCAGCATGGCGCGCACCGAGGGCGGCAGGCTGGCCTGATGCTCGCCGGCCAGTTCGTCCAGGCGCCGGCTGGGCGCAATGACGAGCAGCTCGATGGGCCGCAGCGCCGTTGCCGCTCGCGTCTCGCGTGACAACAGGGCCAGCGTGCGGTTGATGCGGCGCAGCCGTTCGACGTCCACCGCCAGCGCATCCAGGAAGATGTTGGACAGCGCATGGCCGGCAATCTGGGCCATGCTGGGATGGGCCTCGGTGGCGGTGACGCGGCGCCCCTCGGGTTCCTTCATGCGGCCCGCGCCGATGACGAGGACGCGCTCGGCACCCAGGTGCACGGCCGGCGAGATCGGCGCGCTCTGGCGCATCGAGCCGTCGCCGAACCACTCGGCCACGCCCTCCAGCTCCAGCAGCTCGGCCGGGAAGATGAAGGGGATGGCCGAGGACGCCATCAGGTGACTCAGGCTCAGCTTGGTCTGCACCGCCATGCGCTGCTCGCGCAACCACGGCACGACGTGGTGATGGGTCTGGAAGAAGGTGACGTGCTGGCCCGAGGTGTAGCTGGAACCGGTCAGCGCCAGCGCGCGCAGATGGCCGCCGTCCAGCATGGTCTCGATGCGCGGCATGTCGAGGTAGCGGGCCAGCAGCTCGCGCAGCGGTGAATTGTTCAGCAGGCTGCGCGGGCGGCTGCGCGTCCAGCGTGCAATGGCCCAGCCCAGGCTCAACATGCTGAGCCAGCGCGCGCCGCTCCTCACCGCCTCGAACGCGTCGGCACGGTAGATGTTCTCGACATGCAGGCCCTGCCAGAGGTGCAGCAGGCCGTCGACGGCGGCGTCGAAGTCGTCCGCGTGGCAGGCCAGCGTCGACGCATTGATGGCGCCGGCCGAGGTGCCGCTGATCACGGGAAACGGGTTCTGCTGCGTCGCGCCGGCATCGCGGCGCAGCTGGGCGATGGCCGCCAGCACGCCCACCTGGTAGGCGGCACGTGCGCCGCCGCCGGTCAGGATCAACCCCGTGACCGGTGGCGTACGGTTGAGCCCCATCGACTGGGATGCGGGCTTGGGCACGGCTTGCAGCATCGGCGGGAATCATCGCCGATGCCGGGGCTCATCCAGCTTCGTAAATGACCTCAGCCGCCGTGCCCAATTTGGCTAAAGCCTCGTCCGCGGGCCAGAAACGGCTGGCCTCGCCAAGTTCCACCAGCCAGCGCGCGCCGACGCTGTCGCCATCCGGCTCGGCCTTGACCGACACGCGCACGGGCAGGCCGAGCTTGCGCTTGCCGCCCTCCTCCGTCTCGACCTCGCGCGGCGGAAAGCGCTCGACCAGCTCCTTGACCAACCCGGCGGCACCGGCATTGCCCAGCAGCAGATGCCGGCCGAACTTGGCGCGCGCCGCCGACAGGCTCCACACCGCCTGCACATTCATGCGCAGGCCGCCCGAGAAGCGGTCGTTCTGCACCTTGCCCTGGGCAATGATGAGTTCGTCCTCGGCCAGCAGTTCCTTGTTGGCGTTCAGCAGTTCCTCGTTGGCCACGGCCTCGATGGCGTCGCTCTTGTCGTCGATCTTGAAGATGGCGACGCGGCCGCGCTGGCCGTTGATGACGCGCATGTCGCTGACGATGCCGGCCACCAGCGTCGGCTCGCGGCTGTCCACCAGGTCGGCGATCTGGCGCTTGACGATGCGCCGCACCTCGGCGCCGCCGTGGTCGAACAGGTGACCCGACAGGTAGAAGCCGATGGCGGTCTTCTCCAGCGACAGGCGCTCCTTGATGCTCCATACGGGCGCGTCGACCAGATCGGGCTCGACATGCGAGGCCGCATGCGAGTCGCCAAAATCGAACAGGCCGCCCTGATCGGCATTGGCCTCCTGCGTTTCGGCATGCGTGTAACCGCGGCCGACGCTGGCGAGCAGCCGTGAGCGCTCGGGGTTGATGCTGTCGAAGGCGCCGGCCTTGATCAGCGCCTCCACCGCGCGCTTGTTGACGGCCTTGCGGTCCACGCGCAGGCAGAAGTCGTAGAAGCTCAGGAAGGGCCCGCCTGATTCGCGCGCCGCGATGATGGCCTCGATGGCGCCGCGGCCCGTGCCCTTGACGGCACCCAGGCCGTAATTGACGAGGCGGTTCGTCATCGGCTCGAAGCGGTAGACGCCCTTGTTGACGCAAGGCGACTGGAATTCGATGCCGAAGATCTTGGCGTCGTTGAGCAACACCTTGAGCTTGTCGGTGTCGTCCATTTCGATGGTCATGTTCGCGGCGTAGAACTCGGCCGTGTAGTGCGTCTTCAGCCAGGCCGTGTGATACGACAGCAGCGCGTAGGCGGCGGCGTGCGACTTGTTGAAGCCGTAGCCCGCGAACTTTTCCATCAAGTCAAAGACTTCATCCGCCTTGGCCTGGTCGATGCCCTTCTCCGCGGCTCCCTTGCGGAAGATCTCGCGGTGCATGGCCATTTCCTCGGCCTTCTTCTTGCCCATCGCGCGGCGCAGCATGTCGGCGCCACCAAGGCTGTAGCCGCCCAGCACCTGGGCGGCCTGCATCACCTGCTCCTGGTAGACGAAGACGCCATACGTCTCCTCCAGCACCTGCCCCAGCAGCGGGTGCGGGTACTCGATGGCCTCCTTGCCATGCTTGCGCGCGACGAACGACGGGATCAGGTCCATCGGGCCCGGCCGGTACAGCGACACCAGCGCGATCAGGTCCTCGAAGCGCGAGGGCTTGGCGTCCTTCAACAGGCGCTGCATGCCGGGCGATTCAAACTGGAACACGCTCTCGGAGTAGCCCTTGCCGAAGAGGTCGAAGACTTTCTTGTCGACCAGCGGCACATTGGCCCAGTCGAAGCCGGCGCGGTCGGCGTGGCGGGCGACGATGAAGTCCTTGGCCAGCTCCAGGATGGTCAGCGTGGCCAGGCCCAGGAAGTCGAACTTCACGAGGCCGATGGCCTCGACGTCGTCCTTGTCGAACTGGCTGACGGCCGAGGTTGAGCCGGGCTGCTGGTATTGCGGGCAGAAGTCGGTGATCTTGCCCGGCGCGATCAGCACGCCGCCGGCGTGCATGCCGATGTTGCGCACCATGCCTTCGACGCGGGCGGCGAGCTTCAGCAGCTCGGCCACTTCCTCGTCGCTCTTTTCGCGCTCCTCGAGTTCCGGCGCCTCGTGGCGGGCGTAGATGACCTTGGCCTTGTCGGGGTCGAAGTTGGGCGGCAGCTTGGCCAGCGTCACCGTCTTGCCCGGCGGCGCGGGAATGAGCTTGGCGATGCTGTCCACATGGCCGAAGCCCATGCCCAGCACGCGGCCGATGTCGCGCAGCGCGGCCTTGGCGGCCATGGTGCCGAACGTCGCGATCTGGCTGACCGCTGGGCGGCCGTATTTGTCCTTGACGTAGTCGATGACGCGGTCGCGGTTGCCCTGGCAGAAGTCGATGTCGAAGTCGGGCATCGACACGCGCTCCGGGTTCAGGAAGCGCTCGAACAGCAGGTTGTACTTGAGCGGGTCCAGGTCGGTGATCAGCAGTGCATAGGCCACCAGCGAGCCCGCACCCGAGCCCCGGCCCGGGCCGACCGGGCAGCCGTTGGCCTTGGCCCAGCGGATGAAGTCCGAGACGATGAGGAAGTAGCCCGGGAAGCCCATTTTGATGATGGTGTTCAGCTCGAACTCCAGGCGCTCGACGTAGCGCGGGCGCTCCTTGTCGCGCTCGGCCTCGTTGGGGAAGAGATGCTTGAGCCGCCCCACCAGCCCCTCGTGGCTCAGCTCGCGGAAATACTGCTCCATCGGCATCGGCGTGCCGTCGTCCAGCAGCGGCGTCGGGAAATTGGGCAGCTGTGGCTTGCCCAGCACCAGCGTCAGCGAGCAGCGGCGCGCGATCTCGGTGGTGTTCTGGATGGCGCTCGGGATGTCCTTGAACAGCTGGCGCATCTGCGCCTGCGTCTTGAAATACTGGCTGGGCAGGAAGCGCTTGATGCGCTTGGGGTTGGCGAGAGTCTCTCCTTCGGCCACGCAGACGCGCGCCTCATGGGCCTCGAAGTCATCCTCGCCAAGGAATTGAATGGGATGGGTGGCTACCACCGGCAGCCCCAACTCCGCCGCCAGCGGCACGCTGGCCTGCACCAGCGCCTCCTGGCCGGGCAGACCGGCGCGCTGCAGCTCGATGTAGAAGCGGCCCGGGAAGACCTCGGACAGCCGCTGTGCCCATTCCCTGGCGCGCACCTTGTCGCCCTGCATCAGCGCCTGGCCCAGGCCGCCATGCTGGGCGCCCGACAGGCAGATCAACCCGCCACCCAGCTCCGTCAACCACTCCCACTTCAGGCAGGCCTGGTTGCGCTGCACGTTGTCGATCCACGCGCGCGACAGCAATTCGCTGAGGTTGAGATAACCCTGGCTGTTCTGCACCAGCAGCAGCAGGCGCGTCGGCGGCTTGTCGGTGGCGTCGGTCTCCAGCCAGCAGTCGGCGCCGAGGATCGGTTGCACGCCCTTCTTGCGCATTGCGCTGTAGAACTTGATGCCGCCGAACAGGTTGGCCAGGTCGGTGATGGCCGCCGCCACCTGGCCATCCGCCGCGGCCGCATCGGCGGCATCGTCGGTGCGCAGGGTGCCGTCCACGACCGAATACTCGGTGTGCATGCGCAGGTGGACATAGGGCAGGTCTTGCAGGTCTTGAACAGCGGTCTCGGGCATCGCCGCATTGTAGGAAGCCCCTCCGCCGTTAAGCTGCGCGCCCATGAAACACATCGCTCTCGCGCTGGCCGCCGCCGGCCTGCTGTCCACCGCCCTTGCCGCACCCTCCAAGGCTGCCAAGCCCCCGGTCAAGGCGGCCGCGAAGAAGACCGCCCAGCAGATCCTCGCTGGCTCGCCGGCCAGCGACTGGCGCGGGCTCGATCCTGAGAACACGCTGCTGATGGAGTTGGCGTCGGGTCAGGTCATCATCGAACTGGCCCCGCGCTTTGCGCCGGCCCATGCCGCCAACATCCGCGCCCTGGCCCGCGGTGGTTACTGGGACGGCCTGGCCATCCTGCGCGTGCAGGACAACTTCGTCACCCAATGGGGCGACCCCGATGGCGAGGACGCCGCCAAAGCCAAGCCGCTGCCGGCCGGCGCCTCAGCCAAGCTGCCCGCCGAGTTCTCCGTGCCGTTGGACAAGGTCGGCAAGGAAGCCGCCTTCACCAGGCTGCCCGACGTGGAAGGCTGGGCGCCACGCACCGGCTTTGCCGAAGGCTTCCCGGTCGCCGCTGATCCCAAGGCCGGCAGGGCCTGGCTGGCCCACTGCTACGGCATGGTCGGCGCCGGGCGCAGCGACGCGATCGATTCCAGCAACGGCACCGAGCTCTATGTCGTCATCGGCCAGGCGCCGCGCGGGCTGGATCTCAACATCACCGTGGTGGGTCGCGTGCTCAAGGGCATGGAGCTGCTGTCCGGCCTGCCCCGCGGCGGCGCGGCCATGGGCTTCTACGACAAGCCCGAGCAGCGCACCGGCATCCAGCGCATCCGCCTGCTGGCCGAAGTGCCGACCGCCGAGCGGCCCGCACTGCAGGTGCTGCGCACCGAGTCCACCACCTGGACGCAGCTACTCGATGCCAGGCGCTTTCGCAGCGGCTGGTTCGTGCACAGCCCCGGCTATATCGACATCTGCAGCGCCTCGGTGCCGACGCGGCCTACTCCCTGAAGCCCCTCGTCCGGTCTCGCCCCGCTGAACGCGGGCGCGCCCAGCCGGTCCCCCGAGGGGACGGCGATGCTTGTGGCATTGAGCCACAAGCACACGCCCAAGCGGGCCGGCTCGGGAGCGGCCCAGCGCTCGGCCCGAAATACGCTGCCCTCACGCGCCCAGCCAGAGCGCGACGCGGTAGGTGATGAAGGAGGCCAGATAGGCCAGTCCAAACAGATAGCCCGTCATGATCAGCGGCATCTTGTAGCCGCCGGTCTCGCGCTTCACCGCCGCCAGCGTCGCGATGCATTGCGGCGCGAACACATACCAGGCCAGCAGCGACAGGGCCGTCGCCAGGCTCCAGCTCTGCTGGATCAGCGGCGCCAGCGCCTGGGCGGCATCGTCGCCGGTGGCCGACAGCGCGTAGACCGTGCCCAGCGCACTGATGGCCACCTCGCGCGCCGCCAGGCCCGGCACCAGGGCCAGGCTGATCTGCCAGTTGAAGCCGATGGGCGCGAAGATCTTGGCCAGGCCCGCGCCCAGCCAGCCAGCCACGCTGTACTGGATGGGCGCCCCGGTCGCGCCTTCCGGCGGGCCGGGGAAGCTGGACAGCAGCCACAGCGCGATGGTCAGCACCAGGATGATGCCGCCGACACGCTTGATGAAGATCATGGCGCGCTGCCACAGGCCAATGGCGATGGAGCGCGGATGCGGCCAGTGATAGCTCGGTAGCTCCATCATCAGCGGCCGCACGAGGCGGCCGGTGCTCGTGAAGCGCTTGAGCACCCAGGCCACGGCCAACGCGCCGAGGATGCCGGCGAAGTAGAGGCCAAACAGCACCAGCCCCTGCAGCTCGAAGCCCGCCACCTCGCGGTGCGGCACGAAGGCGCCGATCAGGAGGGCATAGACCGGCAGCCGCGCCGAGCAGGTCATCAGCGGCGCGATCATGATGGTGACGAGGCGGTCGCGCGGATTGGAGATGGAGCGCGTGGCCATGATGCCGGGGATGGCGCAGGCAAAGCTGGACAGCAGCGGGATGAAGCTGCGCCCCGACAGGCCGACGCTGCCCATCAGCCGGTCCAGCAGCAGGGCCGCGCGCGGCAGATAGCCCGACTCCTCCAGCAGCAGGATGAAGAAGAACAGGATCAGGATCTGCGGCAGGAAGGCCAGCACGCCGCCGCAGCCGGCGATGACGCCGTCGACGATGAGGCTGCGCAGCCAGCCCTCGGGCAGCCACAGGCCGACCTGGTTGCCGAGCCAGGCCATGCCGCTCTCGATGGCGTCCTTGGGCGGCTCGGCCCAGGAGAAGACGGCCTGGAAGAGCAGGAAGAGCAGGACGGCCAGGATGACGGAGCCGGCCACCGGATGCAGCAGCACGCGGTCGACGCGGTCGCTGGGCAGGGTGGGCAGTTCATGGTCGAGGTGGAGCTCGCGCAGCAGCGTCCGCACAGTGACATGGTCGTCGACCTGCTGCTCGCCGGCGACGGCAAGGGGCGCGGCCTCCCAGACCTCGGGCTTGTCGAGCAGCGCACGCAGCTCATCCAGGCCTTCGCGGTGGATGGCGACGGTGCGCACGACGGGCACGCCAAGCTGGGCGGCCAGGGCCACCGGGTCGATCTTGAGGCCACGCCGGGCGGCCAGGTCGGCCATGTTCAGCGCCACGACGACGGGCAGGCCCATGCGGCGCACGGCCAGCAGCAGGCGCAGGTTGCGGCGCAGATTGGTGGCATCCAGCACGCAGACGACCAGGTCGGGCCGCTTCTCGCCCTTGGCGCGGCCGGCCAGCACATCGCAGGTGACGCGCTCGTCGGGTGAGCGCGGGTGCAGGCTGTAGGTGCCGGGCAGGTCCAGCAGGCGCAAGGCCTTGCCGGCCACGGTGACGAGGCGGCCTTCCTTGCGCTCGACGGTCACGCCAGCGTAATTGGCGACCTTTTGATGGCTGCCGGTCAGGCCGTTGAACAGGGCCGTCTTGCCGCAGTTGGGGTTGCCAACCAGGGCCACCAGCTTGCCGCCGCGGTGGACATGGACAATGGACTCAGTCATGGCCGCGCGGCGTCACGGCGATGCATTCGGCTTCGGCATGGCGCAGCGCAAACGTCGATTGCCCGATGCGCACGACCAGGTTGCCGGTGCGCTGGGCGCCGCGGCGCAGCACGCGCACGGCTTCACCCGGCAGAAAGCCCAGATCGGCCAGCCACGCCGCCCATTCCGGCGAATGCCCGGGTGCACTGACCTGCTGGACGGTCAGCGCCTGCCCGGCAGGGGCGGCGGCGAGGCTGGAGAACAGCTGCTCGGACATGGGCGGGCTCGGCGGACGAGTCGGTTTGATGAGAATGATTCTCATTGTACGCAAGCCCATGGCGCCCGCACCCCGGGAATGGGTTTTGCCCGTCGGGTGGCCCAACCGGCGCTCAGCGGGGATTGAGGCGGTCCAGCAACTGGTCGCAGGCTTTCAGGGCCTTGCCGAAGTCCAGCTTCGCCACGGCCGTGGAAAGCTGGGCAAGCTCGGTGCCGAAGGCGTCGGCGTGCTGCGTGGACAGCTCTTCGCAGACTGCGACCGAGCGCATATTGCGCTCGACCAGCAACTGGCGCAGCCGGCGCAGTGCTTCCAGAGGCTCGCTCACGATGGCGGGAGCAGTGGGCGGCGGCGGGCCGGGCACGACAGCGGCGGACAGCATGGCGAGGCTGGCGTCGAGCAGCCCCTGCAAGCCGACCAGATCGACCGCGCTGGCGCTGCCACCCTCGCGCAATGCCAACTCCTGGCGGCCGGCCGATACGGCCAGCGCGGTGGCGCCGACGGCGCCAGCCAAGCCGCGCAGGGTATGCAGCACGCGCGTCGCGTCGGCCAGGGCTTGTTGTTGCAGATGGCACCTGAGCGTGTCCATCTCCGCGGGCGCGTCCTGGGCGAAGGACTTGGCGAGTCGCTCGTACAAGGCGGCCCGACCGCCCAGGCGCTGCAGCGCTGCCTCGCGCTCCAGCAGCGGTGCCGACACCGGCGGCGGGGGCGGCGCCGGCCGCATGGGGATGGGGCCGACGTGGCGGCGCAGGCTGGCGACGAGCTGCTCCAGGTCCACGGGCTTGGCGACATGGTCGCGCATGCCGGCGGCCAGGCAGGCCTGGCGGTCCGATTCCATGGCATTGGCCGTCATGGCGATGATGAGGCTGTCGGCCCGGTGCGCGAGGATGCGCCGCGTGGCCTCGAAGCCGTCGATGTCGGGCATCTGCAGGTCCATCAGGATGGCGTCGAAAACGGGCTCCGCCACCTTGGCCAGATGGGCGCCTTCGACGCCGCCGCCGGCCACCGTCACGACGGCGCCCTCGCCTTCCAGCAGCTCCTGGGCCACCTGCTGGTTGACGCTGTTGTCCTCCACCAGCAGCAGGCGCATGCCCTGCAGTCGGGGTTCGGCGGTGGCCCGCGGCAGCGGCGCCGGCTGCCCACGCGTGGCTTCAGCAACGGCGTCGTGCAGCATGGACGCCGTCACCGGCTTGACTAGATAGCCGCCCAGGCCCTGGATGTCCTGCTCACTGCGCTCGGCCAGCAGCTCGCGGCCATGGGCCGTGACCATGATGATGACGGGCGCATCGGACTCGTGGCTGGCGCGGATGCGCCGCGAGGTCTCCCAGCCGTCCAGCCCCGGCATGCGCCAGTCCATCAGGATCAGTTCGTAATGCGGCTCGCCGCGCTCGGCGGCCTCGTGCACCACGTCCAGCGCCTGCTCGCCACTGGCTGCCAGGTCGCAGTCCCAGCCCAGGCTGGCGCCGATGCCCTGCAGCACCTCGCGGGCCATCGGGTTGTCGTCGACGATCAGAACCTTGAGGCCGCGCTGCGCCGTGTCGGGCTCACCGCGCTCGGCCGGCGCAGTCGCCATCAGCAGATCGAAATGGAAGCGGCTGCCCTCGCCGACGCGGCTGTCCACGCGCAGCTCGCCACCCATCAGCGCGACCAGCCGCCGGCTGATGGCCAGGCCCAGGCCGGTGCCGCCGTAGCGGCGCGACGTCGACTGCTCGGCCTGGCTGAAGCCGGCAAAGATGTGATCGAGCTTGTCCGCCGCGATGCCGATGCCGGTGTCGCGAACCTCGAAGCGCAGCCGCGCCTGCCCACCCGTCTCGCCCAGCAACGACAGCCCCAGCACCACCTCGCCGCGCTCGGTGAACTTCAGCGCATTGCCGGCCAGGTTGAGCAGCACCTGGCGCAGCCGGGTGGCATCGCCGACGAGGGCGCTGGGCAGGCGCGGGTCGAGGCGGAACAGCACCTCGATGTCCTTGGCACCAACGTTGGCCGACAGGATGACGGCCAGCTCGCGCATGAAGTCGCTGAGCTCGAAGCGGTGCGGGTCCAGCTCCATCTTGCCGGCCTCGACCTTGGAGAAATCCAGCACATCGTTGATGACGGCCAGCAGCGCCTGGGCCGCCGTGCGGGCCTTCGCCGCATAGTCGAGTTGGCGCGGCGACAGCTCGGTGCGCAGCAGCAGGTTGAGCATGCCCAGGGCCCCGCTCATCGGCGTGCGGATCTCGTGGCTCATGTTGGCCAGGAAATCGCTCTTGGCCTGGCTGGCCGCCTCGGCCGCGACCCGGGCACGTACCAAATCAACTTCGGCGCGGTGTCTCTCGGTCACGTCGACCAGCATCTGCACGACGTTGACGAGGCGGCCACGGCGATCGCGGATGGCGCTGGCGCTGCCGTCGACGAACAGCTCGCCGCCGCCGGGCAGCGCGAAACCACGTTCGAAGCGGACATGGTCCAACCGCCCGGCCGCCAGGCGCGCCAGCTCGCCACCGGGCAGGCGGCCGGGCCGGAAGTCCGGCAGATCGGCCAGCTTGGCGCCGCGCAGCGCCCCGGCCTCGCGGCAGAGCATCGCCGTCAGCGCCTGATTGACGTCGAGGATGACACCCTGGGCGTCGCACAGCGCAATGCCGACCTGGGCGCGCTCGAAGACGCCGCGAAAGCGCTGCTCGCTCTCATTGAGCGCGCGCGTGCGTTGCTCGACGCGCGCCTCCAGCAGTTGGCGCTCGACGACGAGCTGTTCCGTCATTTGGTTGAAGCTGCGCGCCAGCTCGCGGAACTCGGCAAAGCCGCAGACCGGCGCTCGCTCATCCAGCTTGCCCCCGGCGATGCGGGCCACCGCACCGCTCAGCATCTGGACGGGCTCGACCAGGCGACGCCCCAGCAGCAGACCCAGGCCCAGGGCCAGCAGCAGGGACAGGCCGAGGGCGAGAGCCAAGCGGTCGCGCAGCGCACGCGCCGGCGCAAACGCCTCGGCCGCGTCGATGTTGACGGAGATGCCCCAGTCCAGCGCGGGCAGATGGCGCCAGGACGCGACGATCTCGATACCGGCGTAGTCGCGCGTCAGGCCGCTGCCACTTTCACCGCGCAGGGCGCGCACGGCCGGCGGCGGCTCGGGCGAGGCCAGGTCCAGCGAGCCGGTCAGCGTCTGCAACGGCGGCCGCTTGAGGTCGTTGATGAAGACGGCCCGGTCGCCCTGGCGTTGCACCAGCACCGTCTCGCCCGTCAGCGCCAGCCCCGAGCGCTCGGTCGCGACCCGCAGCAGGCGGTCCAGGTCGAGCTGCAACACGACACTGCCGAGCACGCGATCGCCATCGACCACCGGATGGACCAGGAAAAGCGTCGCCGGGCCCTCGCCGCGCAGGCGCTGGGCCGGCGTCAACTGCGGGTCCAGCTGGCCGATGGCGCGGCGGTGCGCGGCCAGCAGCTCGCTGCCTTCGTAGGCGCCGCCGTCCAGCCGCGCCAGCTCGGGTGTCGAGCCGGCCGGTGCCTTCATCGCGAAGCTGATGCGCCCGTCGGGCTGCACCAGCAGCAGGTTGAGGTATTTGCCGCTGTCGTAGAGACGCTCGAAAAAGGCCCGGCTGCCGGCACTCACGCGGGTAGCCACCGCGTCGCCGCGCTGCACCAGCAGCTCGCGCGTGTCGCTGGCCTGGGCGACGAGGCGGCCATCGACCTCGACCTCGTTGAGGTATTCGTTGATCTCGTGGACCTTCTTGCGCGAGATCGCCACCAGGCCTTCGGTCACCGTCTCATGCAGGCTGTTCTCAAAGCTGGAAAGCTGCCACAGCCCGACCAGCCCCAGGGGCAGCATCGACAGCAGCATCAGGCCCAGCAGCAGGGCCGGGCCGACGCGCCAGGCGCGGCGCGTCGACTCCACGACCGGCACGGCGGCGATCACGGCGCGCCCTCGGTGCGCGGCAGCACCGCCATCCAGTGCTCTGCCGAACGGAAGACCGGCCACGGTGCCGGCTTGATGTAGCGCGGCAGCGCGAACACCTCGGCGAGCTGGCCGCCCGGCTTGACCTGGGCGATGCGCAGCTGGCGCCACAGATGCCGGCTCTGGCTGTCCACCGCCCCGAAGCCCTGGGGGGCTGAGATGCTCTGCTGCAGCACATTGGCATTGACCGCGTCCGTCTGCGCGCTGCCGACCTCGCGCACCGCGGCGGCCCAGAGCTGCACGCCGATGTAAGCCGACACCGCCGGATCACTGGCCTGGATGCCCTCGCCCTGGCTGCGCCGCAGCCGCGCCAGGAAGGCCTCGTTGGCCGGCCCGGGTTGCGACTGCAGATAGCTCCAGGCCGTGAAATGGCGGTCGAGCCGGCCGCCGTCGTAGGCGGTCATCTCGGGTTCGGCGGCGCGCAGGGACATGAGCGGCAGGTCGGTCAGGCCGGCCGCCACCAGGGCATCGAAGAAGGCGCGATTGCTGCTGCCGCCAATGGTGCTGATGACGACATCGGGCTGGACGCGCTGCAGGTCGGCCAGCACGCCGCCCATGTCGGTGCCTGCCAGCGGCACATAGCGCTCGGCCAGCACCTGGCCGCCACTCAGCAGGATGAAGTCGCGCAGCATCGCGTTGACACGCCGCGGGTAGAGGCCGTCGGTGCCGATGAGGTAGACCCGCCGGCCGAAGCCATGCATGGCCCAGTCGGTGGCGGGCAGCGCGTGCTGGTTGGGCGTGGGGCCGGTGTAGATGATGTTCGGCGACTGCTCCATGCCCTCGTAGGCCAGCGGGTAGAACAGCAGATGACGGTGAATTTCGACGACCGGCCTGACAGCTTGGCGGCAGTTGGACGACCAGCAGCCGAACAGGGCGACCGCATGTTCGGTGCTGATGAGGCGCTCGGCGGCGGCGGCAGCAACGCGCGGCTCGGAGCGCGTGTCCTCGATCCTGAGTTCGACGCGTCGGCCCAGCAGACCGCCGCCGGCATTGATTTCCTCCACTGCCAGCTTGACGGTGGCCACCAGCGGCGCCTCGCTGGCCGCCATCGGGCCGCTCAAGGCATGCAGCAGCCCGATGACGATGGGGCCCTGCGCGGCCTGCGCCGACGGCCTTTGCAGCAGATAGAGCCCCAGCCCCAGTGCCAGCACCAGCAGCAGGCCGCCCAGCAACGCCAGTCGGGCGCGAATGCCTGCCAGCATCAACCCGCCGCGCGCCGCGCCTCGGGCGATATCAGCGGCAGCGTCAACCGCACCGTGGTGCCCACGCCGGGCGTGGACTCGACCTGGATCTGCCCGCCCAGTGCAAAGGTGACGAGATTGCGCACGATGTACAGGCCAGGCTCGCTGCGGTTGGGGCCGAAACGCGTCGAGAAGAAGGGGTCGAAGACGCGCCCGAGCATGCCGGGCGGGATGCCGACGCCATGGTCCTGCACGGTGACTGTGAGCTGGTCCGTGCCCAGCGGCCGCACGCGCAGGTGGACCTCGCCTCCGGCCTCGCGGTAGGCATGCTTGACGGCGTTCTGGATCAGCGTGGACAACACCTTGGCCAGGGCGCCGCGAAAGCTCAGCAGGTGCAGATCGTCGCCGGCGTCCAGCTCGCAGCGCACCTGGTGAGTCTGGAGTGCCGGTGCCAGGCCGGCCACCACCTCGTGCACCAGTTCCAGCAGCGAGAAGCTGCGGCGCTGGTCGCCGAAGTTGTCGGCCGTGGACTGCAGGAAGGAGTCGACGATGGACAACGTGCGTTGCAGGTTGGACAGCACCAGGCCGACGCTCTCCTCGCTGACGCGCAGGTGCTTGTCGAGGTCGCTGCGCTTGATATTGCCGCTGCTGGACAAGCCGCGCAGATGGGTCAGGTCGTCCTGCAGCGTGCAGGCCGAGATTAGCGCGTTGCCCAGCGGTGAGCTCAGCTCCTGGGCGATGCCCGAGATGGTGCGGCCGACCGAGGCCAGCTTGTCGCGCTGGAAGAGCTCGATCTGCGAACGCGCAAAGCTCTCGGACGCCAGCTTGAGCGCCAGCTGGGTGCGCACCCGCGCCTTGACGACGACGTCGACAAAGGGCTTGGGGATGTAGTCGACCGCGCCGTGAGCAAAGCCCTGGGCCTCGTTGTCGGCGCTGCCCTGCACGGTGACGAAGATGACGGGCACGCCGCGCGTGCGCGGATCGGCCTTCAGGCGGTCGCAGACCTCATAGCCGCTCATTTCGGGCATCAGCACGTCGAGCAGGATCAGGTCGGGCAGCTGCTGGGCACAGAAGGCCAGCGCCTCGGCGCCGCTGGTGGCCATGGAGACCTCACATTCGTCCACCAGCAGCTGGTAGAGCGCATGGATGTTGCTCGGCTGGTCGTCGACTACGAGGATGAGCGGCATGGCGGGTCAGAATAACCGCTGCACCTCCCCGACAACCACAGGCATGCCCGGGGCTTTCCCCAGGGCGTGGCTACGGATTCCGTCGCACATTCGGGTCATCCGCGACAACCATAATCGGCAAGTTCACACGCGATCGCCCATGCCCCAGCGCACGTTCACGCTTGGCCTACTCTGGCTTGCCATGGCGGCGCTGCTGGCGCTTCTGGCCCTGCTTTGGAGCCTGCGCGACGCAGGCGGCGCGGCCGTCGACGCTGCCCTGGTCATCAATACCTTGTTGCTGCCCCTGCCCGCGCTGTGCATGCTGGTGCTGCGGCGCGGCGTCGATGCGGCCGAGTCACACCGGTCGGCCACCGAAGCCAAGACGCGCTTCCTGACCCAGCTCAGCCACGAGATCCGCACGCCCATGAATGCCGTCATGGGCATGACGCAACTGGCGCTGCAGACCCAGCTAACGCCCGAACAGCGTGACCTGCTGACCAAGGCCGATGCTGCCTCGCGCATGCTGCTCAGCCTCGTCAACGACGTGCTGGACGTCGCCAAGATCGAGGCCGGTCACATGGCGATCGAGTCACTGCCGCTGCGGCTGGAGGACGTCGTCGGCCAGGCCATGGAGCTGGTCAGGCCGGTGCATGCCAACCCCGCTGTCGCGCTCATCTGCGACTGGGCCGACGCCAGCCTGCTCGGCCCGCGCGGCCAGCTCCGCGGCGACGCGCTGCGGCTGCAGCAGGTGCTGGTCAACCTGCTGGCCAACGCCCTCAAGTTCACGCCGGCGGGCCAGGTGCAGCTGCGCCTGGCGGCCGCACCCACCGACGATCAGGGCCGCGTGCCGCTCTGCATCACCGTGCAGGACAGTGGCATCGGCATGAGCACGGAGCAGCTCGACGGCCTGTTCCGCGAATTCCGGCAGGGCGACGCGCCCATGCAGCGGCGCCATGGCGGCACCGGCCTGGGCCTGGCCATCACGCGCCGCCTCGTCGAGCTGATGGGTGGCGTGCTCGGCGTGCACAGCACGCCCGACCAGGGCAGCAGCTTCGAGATCCGCCTGCCGCTGCTGCTGGACGCGGGCGCCGCGACGCCCGCGCCGCTCAAGCCGCAACGCCTGCTGCTCGCCAAGGCCCGCCCCGAGGGTCGCGAGGCGACGCTGGCCCTGCTGCGCCATCTCGGCTTCGGCGCTGGCCTGGGCGCCAGCACCGATGCCGCCAGCACGCGGGCCGCGCTGGTCGAGGCCCACCAGGCCGGCAAGCCCTTCGAGTGGCTGCTGCTCGACTGGCAGTTGCCCGGCCCGGGCGCAACCGGTGCCGAGTTGCTGGCCCAGTTGCGACGCGATCACCCGGCCTTGCGCATCGCCGTGCTCTGCCCGCCAGGCGTCGACGACGGCCCGGCCCAGGCGCGCAGCTTCGGCGCCCGCGCGCTCTGCCCCAAGCCGCTGCTGCCCGGGGAGTTGCGCCGCTTGCTCGGCGACGCCCCGGCCGACCGGCCCGCCGGCCTGGATGCCCAATCCCTGGCCGGGCTGCGCGTGCTGCTGGTCGAGGACCATCCCGTCAACCAGGAGATCGCGCTGCGCCTGCTGAGCAGCCGCGGCGCCCAGGTCGACGTCGCAGCCAACGGACAGGAAGGCCTGGACCGCCTGCTGGAGCGCGGGCCAGCCGCCTACGACCTCGTGCTGATGGACCTGCAGATGCCCGTGCTCGATGGCCTGAGCGCGACGCGCAAACTGCGCGAGCTGCCCGAGTTCGACGCCCTGCCCGTGCTGGCCATGACGGCCCATGCGCTGGCCGAGGAGCGCGCCCAATGCACGGCCGCCGGCATGCAGGGCCATATCGCCAAGCCGCTGGACGTGGCCCGCCTGGTGCGCGAGCTGCAGCGCTACCGTCCTGCTGCCAAGCCCCCGGCGCCGCTGCCGCCGCGCCCGGCGCTGGACCTGCAGACCGGGCTGCGCCAATTCGATGGCCAAACGGCGCTTTACCGTCGCACGCTGCAGGGCTTTGCCGACCAGTACACCGCCGGGCTGGCCGGCTGGTCCGACTGGCTGGCTGCTGGCAACTGGGCTGAACTGCGCCGCGCCGCCCACACGCTGCAGGGCCTGGCCGCGACGCTGGGCGCTCAGCCCCTGCACCAGGCCGCCCTCGCGCTGGAACGCAGTGCCGCCGCGGCCGACGCCGACAGCGCCAGCCGGCATCTCGGCCGCGTCGAACCTGCCCTGGCGCTGCTGCAGACCGAGATCCAGGCCGCCCTGGCGCGCAACTGGGATGCTGCGGCGGCCCCGCGCCCGGGCGGCCCGGGTGACGTGGCCGAGCTGCATCGGCTCCTGACTCAGAGCGACAGCCGCGCGCTGGACTGGTGGCAGGCCCATGGCGCCCACAGCGGCCTGGCACCCGATGTGCGCCAGCGCCTGGAGGAGGCCCTGGCCGCACTCGACTTTGATGCCGCGGCCCTCGTGCTGAAGGGCATGGCTTGAGGGCCCCGGTCATCGTCGTCCTCGGCCCGGTCGGCACGCGCTGGCTCTTCAAGGTGATCGTCGCCTCCGCGCTGTTCGCCTGGGCGAGTGAGGCGGTCATGGGTGTCATCGAACCCAGCGACCGCATCGCCTATCCGCTGATCGCGACCGCCTTCTCAGCCCTGGCCCTGCTCGTCTGGCGGCGGCCGCAGCGGCTGCGCCTGTGGCAGCGCATCGGCGTCACGCTGCTGGCCCTGTACTTCTCCTTGACCATGCTGGTGTTCACGCTGCGGCCCGACCCTGGACCGAGCCTCTACACCCTGGGCAGCTTTGCGCCTTGGGCCATGGGTGGCAGCCTGCTGCTGTTCACGACCTGGCGCGCCCGCGAGGCGCTCTGGATCTCGCTGAGCCTGCTCGTCGCCATGCTGGCGCCGCCCACGCTGCTGCGCTTCTCCGGCACGCCACCGCAATGGCTGATGCAAGGCTGGCCGCTGATCGCCAACCTTGGGCTGTGCCAGACCATGTTCTGCGTCGCGCTGTGGGGCCTGTCGCGCCAGCTCGGGCGCCTGACCCAACTCGCGCCCGCTGCCAGGGGCCTGGGCACGGCCGAAGACCTCATCGAAGCCCGTCTCATCGAACTGGAGCGTTCGCGCGCCGCAGCCGAAGCGGCCTCGCGGGCCAAATCCGACTTCCTGGCCAATATCGGCCACGAGATCCGCACGCCCATGAACACCGTGCTCGGCCTGACAAGGCTGATGCTGGCCGGGCGGCTGCCCGGTGAGCAACGCGGCCGGCTGCAGCAGGTGGCGAGCGCCGGCGAGTCCCTCGTCAGGCTCATCGATGGCCTGCTGGACTACGCCGACCTCGACGCCGGCCGCATGCAGCTCGCCGCCGAGCCCCTGCACCTCGAGCAGCTGCTGGCCAGTGCTTTCGAAGCCGTGCGGCCGGCGGCCCAGGCCAAGCAGCTGGAACTGGTCTGCGACATCGCCTCGCCGGAGCTGCTGGGCGCGGCGGGCGCGCGCCGCGGCGACGTGGTGCGCCTCACCCAGCTCATCACCGAGCTGCTCGTCAACGCCGTCAAATTCACGCCAACCGGTCAGGTCAAGCTCAGCGCCGAGCTGGATGCGGCCGGCGGCTGGATCCTGCGCGTGCGTGACACCGGTCTGGGCATGGCGCCGGACCAACTGGCGCGCCTGTTCACGCCCTTCGCCCAGGCCGAGGCCGGCGCGACACGACGCTTTGGCGGCACGGGCCTGGGCCTGGCGATCTGCCGCGCGCTGGCCGAGCGCATGGGCGGAACCCTCTCGGCAAGCAGCGCTCCGGGCCGCGGCAGCGAGTTCGAGCTCAGCCTGCCGCCGGCTCCCTGCCCTGAGCTGGCGCCACCGCCCGCCCCGCCACCGCAGCGCGTGCTGCTGGTGCAGGCGGCCCACAGCGGTGGCCACGAAACGTTGATCGCGCTGCTGAAGGCGCTGGCACCGACCAGCCGCATCGACCTGCTGGCCCAGGGCCGCCAGGCCCTGTCCCGCCTGGTCACCGTGCCCGCCAGCCAGCCCTATGACCTGTTGATCGTCGACTGGGTGCTGCCCGACATGGAGGGCAGCGAGCTGCTGGCCAGCCTGCGCGACAGCGGCCCGTCGCGCGCCCGCCGCACCGTGCTGCTGAGCGCCTTCGACACGCCGGTGCTGCGCGAGCGCGCACTGCGCCTGGGCGCCGAGGCCCTGTGCAGCAAGCCCCTGCTGCCGCACATGCTGCGCCGTCTGCTGGACCTGGACCGCCCTCTGCCGGTCGACCTGCTCCTGCCCCTGCCCAAAGTCCTGAACCGGACAACGCCCGGCACCGACCCGGCCACGCTGATCAATGAGCTCGACACCCTGCTGGGCGAGGCCGACAGCAATGCGCTGACGTTGTGGGAGCAGCATGAATCCGCCTTCATCGAGATGTTGCCGGCACCGCGGGCCAAAGCCCTGGCGGGTGCCATGCAACGCTTCGATTTCGACGAGGCCCAGGCCGCGTTGCGCGGTGAGACCAAGGACGCAAGCCCGCCATGACGATGATGCTGCCCGAGTTCACCGGTACGTCACAGGCCACGGTGCTGGTCGTCGACGACACGCCGGCCAACCTGACGCTGCTGGCCCAGGTGCTCAAGCCCGACTACCGCGTGCAGCTGGCCGTCAGCGGCGCGAAGGCGCTGGAAATATGCCGCCGCCAACCGCCCGACCTGATCGTGCTCGACGTGATGATGCCGGAGCTGGATGGCTACGAGGTCTGCCGCCGGCTCAAGGCCGACCCGGCCACACGCCGCGTGCCCGTCATCTTCCTGACCGCGTTGACCCGGCCCGAGGACGAGAGCGCCGGCTTCCAGGTCGGCGGCGCCGACTTCATCCACAAGCCCTTCAACCCCGCCACCGTGCTGGCCCGCGTGCGCACCCATCTGCAGCTCAAGCTGGCCGAGGACCACCTGCTGCGCCACAACGAGCTGCTGAGCGGCGAGCTGGGCGCGCGCCGGCGTGAGGTCGAGCGGCTGCGCGACACCACCCTCTTCGTCATGGTCGGCCTGGCGGAGTTCCGCGACGCCGATACCGGCAACCACATCCAGCGCACCCAGGAATATGTGCGTACGCTGGCACAGTGGATCGCCGCCCAGCCCGACGGGCCGCTGGACCTCACGCCCGAAGCCATCGACGAGCTCGCCAAAGCCGCGCCGCTGCACGACATCGGCAAGGTTGCCATCCCTGACGCCATCCTTCTCAAGCCCGGCAAGCTGTCGCCGGAAGAATGGCAGGTCATGAAGACCCATGCCGAACACGGCGCCGACCTGCTGCAGCGCGCCATCGACCGCCTTGGCGACGACGCCGGTCCGATGCTGACCTTCGGCAAGCAGATTGCCCGCCACCACCACGAGAAATGGGACGGCAGTGGCTATCCGGACGGCCTGGCCGGCGAGGCCATTCCGTTGTCGGCCCGGCTGATGGCCGTTGCCGACGTCTATGACGCCTTGATCAGCGTGCGGCCCTACAAGCAGGCCATGAGCCACGACGAGGCGCTGGCCTTCATCCGCAACGGCGCCGGCAGCCATTTCGACCCGCGCATCGTCGAGGCGCTCAATGCCTGCCTGGACGAGGTGCGCGGCATTGCTTCGCGCTGGGCTGACTGAGCCGCCCCGATAATCCGCGGCCTCATGCAGTCCGGCCCCATCCTCAACATCTCCTGCTATCTCTTCGTCTCGCTGGCCGACACGGCAGCGCTGCGCGATCGGCTCCATGCCCGCGCCGAAGCCCTGGGCCTCAAGGGCACGGTGCTGATCGCCGAGGAGGGCATCAATCTCTTCTTGGCCGGCCCGGCCGAAGCCGTGAACGCCTGGGTGGCCGAGCTGCGCACCGACCCACGCTTCGCGACACTGACACCCAAGGAGAGCTGGAGCGAGGTGCAGCCCTTCCAGCGCCTGAAGGTCAAGGTCAAGCCCGAGATCATCCGCATGAACCACCCGACCATCCGCCCTGACCAGGCGCCGCGCGCACCGGCCCTGGCGCCGGCCGTGCTGGCCCGCTGGCTGGACCAGGGCCATGACGACGCCGGCCGCGAGATCGTCATGCTGGACACGCGCAATGGCTTCGAGGTCGACCAGGGTGCCTTCGACGGCGCCATCGACTGGCGGCTCGACAAGTTCAGCGACTTCCCCGAGGCCCTGGCCTCGCACAAGCAGGAACTGGTCGGCAAAACCGTGGTGAGCTATTGCACCGGCGGCATCCGCTGCGAGAAGGCGGCCATGGTGCTGGAGGAGCAAGGCCTGACGGCCTGGCAGCTCGATGGCGGCATCCTGAAGTATTTCGAGGACACCGGCGGCAAGCATTACCACGGCAACTGCTTCGTCTTTGATGATCGTCGCGGCGTCAACGCCGATCTGAGCCCAACGTGATGAAAGGGCGATTTGGCGACTTCGCGCTGAAGGCCATCGGCATCCTGCTGATGCTGGCGGCGCTCGGCTTTGCCGTCAGCAAGGCGCCGGACCGCTCGCTGGAAAGCCTGGTGCCACGCTGGGCGCCGCCGCCGTCGGACTTCGTCGACCTCGATGGCCTGCTCGTGCACTACCGCGACCAGGGGCCGAGCAGTGACCCGCTGCCCATCGTCCTCATCCATGGCACCGGCGCCAGCCTGCACACCTGGGAAGGCTGGGCGGCCGAGTTGAAGTCCACCCGGCGCGTCATCAGCTTCGACCTGCCCGGCTTCGGCCTGACCGGGCCGAACGCCGACAACGACTACAGCGATGCCCGCTACGTCGCCTTCGTGCGCCAGTTGCTGGCGCGCCTGGGCGTGGGTCGGGTCATTCTGGGTGGCAACTCCCTGGGCGGCGAAATCGCCTGGCAGGTGGCCCTGGCCGACCCCGCCAGCGTCGCCGGCCTCGTCCTGGTCGACGCCGCTGGCTTCGATTTCGAGCCGGAATCCATGCCGCTGGGCTTTCGCATCGCCCGCATCCCGGTGCTGCGCGAGCCCATGCGCTGGCTGCTGCCACGCCGCGCCATCGAGGAAAGCGTGCTCGACGTCTACGGCGACAAGAGCCGCGTGACCGCCGCCCTGGTGGACCGTTACTACGAGCTGACGTTGCGCGAAGGCAACCGTGTCGCCTTGATGCGGCGCATGGATCAGCTCGCTCCTGGCCCCTTCCAACGCCTGCCCGAGATCAAGGTCCCCACCCTCATCCTCTGGGGCGAGCGCGACCGGCTGATCCCGCTGCGCTGGGGCCGCGAGTTCGCAAAAGCCATCCCGAACAACAAGTTGGTGGTTTTCCCGAAGCTGGGCCATGTGCCTCAGGAGGAAGACCCGGCTGCTACCCTTGCGGCCTTGCGCGACTGGCTACCCAACGTCGCCCGCTGAACACCGTCCCACCCAAGAGGTTTGACATGAAGAAACGCTCCCTCATCGCGCTGGCCCTGCTGGCCGTCGCCTCGCTGGCCCAGGCCCAGGCACCCGAATGGAAGAAGCTGCGCATCGGCGTCGAAGGCGCTTACCCGCCCTTCTCCGAGATCGGCCCGGACGGCAAGCTGAAGGGCTTCGAGATCGAGCTCGTGCAGGCCTATTGCGCCGAAATGAAGGCCCAGTGCACCCTGGTGCAGCAGGACTTCGACGGCCTCATCCCCGCCCTGCAATCGCGCAAGGTGGACGCCATCTTCGCTAGCGTCTCCATCACCGAGGAACGCCAGAAGGTTGTCGCCTTCTCCAAGCCTTACTACAACACCCCGGCCCGCCTCATCGCCAAGGCGGGCGTGAAGCTCGACCCCACGGCCGCGGGACTGAAGGGCAAGAAGATCGGCGTGCAGCGCGGCACGACGCATGAGACCTACGCCGCCGCGACCTTCAAGCAGAGCGAGATCGTGCGCTACGGCAGCCAGGACCAGGTCTTCCTGGACCTCAAGTCCGGCCGCATCGACGCCACGCTGATGGATTCGCCCGCCGGCGACTTCGGATTCCTGAAGAAGCCAGAGGGCAAGGGCTTTGCCTTCTCGGGCCCCGCCATCATCGACGACAAGGTCTTCGGCGTCGGCACCGGTGTGGGCATGCGCAAGGCCGACGAGGCCACGCTGGGCAAGAAGTTCAACGCCGCCATCGATGCCGTGCAGGCCAACGGCACGTTCAAGAAGCTCGCCGACAAATACTTCGACTACGACATCGCGCCGCGCACCAAGCAGTGATGCGTCGCCGCTCCGCCCTGGCCCTGCCCGTTGCCCTGGCCCTCGCCGGTACGGCCGGGGCCCAGGCGCCGCAGCGCCTGCGCATCGGTTTCGCCGTGGGCTACGCCCCTTTCAGCGAGATCGGCACCGACGGCCAGCTCAAGGGCTTCGAGATCGACGTGGCCCAGGCCCTGTGCGCGCGTCTGGGCCAGCAGTGCGCGCCCGTCATCCTGGAGTTCGACGGCCTGATCCCGGCGCTGCAATCGCGCAAGATCGACGCCATCATGGCCTCGATGTCGATCACGCCGGAGCGCCAGCAGGTCGTTGCCTTCTCGTCGCCCTACTACTACTCGCCGGCCCGCCTGGTCATGCGCGGCGACCCACGCGCCGACGTCAGCCCAGCCGGCCTTAAGGGCAAGCGCATCGGCGTGGAGCGCGGCACCATCCATGAACGCTTCCTGGCCGAACAATTCAAAGGCATTCAGCTGATGCGCTACGCCACCCAGGATCAGGCTTTCCTGGATCTGAAGTCTGGCCGCCTGGACGCCACGCTGGTGGACGCCGTCATCGCGCAGTTCGGCTTCCTCAACCATGCCGACGGCCGCGGCTTCGGCTTTGTCGGGCCCGATTTCGCCAAGGACCAGCGCTACTACGGCAAGGGCATCGGCGTGGGCCTGCGCAAGGCCGATGCGGCGACGCTGGGCCAGCGCATCGACGAGGCACTGGCCGCAATGCGCGGCAACGGCACTTTGAAGACTCTCAACGACCGCTACTTCAGCTTCGACCTCATCACCCCTCCCCGCTGAGCGCGGCCTTCTTTCTCATGTTGCACGGATTCCTCCCCAGCCTGCTCGAAGGCTCCGCCGTCACGCTGGCGGTAGCGCTGTCTTCGCTGGCCATTGCCTCCCTGCTGGGCCTGATTGGCGCGCTGGCCAAGCTGTCGCGCTCACGCGTCGCGCGAGGCGTGGCAGCCACCTACACCACGCTGATCCGCGGCGTGCCCGACCTGGTGCTGATGCTGCTCGTCTTCTACGGTGGCCAGCTCGCCGTCAATACCATCGCGCCCAAGCTTGGCCATGACGACTTCATCGACATCGACCCCTTCATCGCCGGCGTGCTGACCATCGGCTTCATCTTTGGCGCCTACTTGACCGAGGCCTTCCGCGGCGCCTTCCTGGCCGTACCGCCGGGCCAGCGCGAGGCGGGCCTGGCCTATGGCATGAGCCCCCGCCTGGTGCTTTGGCGCATCACACTGCCGCAGATGCTGCGACATGCCCTGCCCGGCATCTCCAACAACTGGCTGGTGCTGATCAAGAGCACGGCCATCGTGTCCATCATCGGCCTGTCCGACCTGATGACGCGCGGCAAGCAGGCCGCCGGCACGACCCGCGAGCCCTTCACCTTCTTCCTGGCCGTGGCCCTCATCTATCTCGTGTTCACCAGCGTGTCGGAACTCGTCTTCGCCTGGGCACAGCGGCGCCTGGCCATCGGCACCAAGGCGGGCCGGTTATGAGCGCCGCACGGCCGCCCGAAGGGGCTCGCTCCCGCTTGGCGGGACAGCGCGAAGCGCGAAGGGTGCACAAATGAACTTCGATGCCGTCGGCGAGAACTTCCCGCTCTACCTAACCGGGCTCGTCACCTCGCTGCAGCTGCTGGCACTGTCTTTGGCAGGCGGCCTGGTGCTGGCCGTGCCGCTGGCCATCGTGCGGACCGTGTTCCTGGGCTGGCCATCGCGGCTTGTCTGGCTCTACACCTATGTCTTCCGCGGCACGCCGATGCTGGTGCAGCTCTTCCTCATCTACTACGGCGCGGCCCAGTTCGAGATCGTGCGCGACAGCTGGGCCTGGCCCTGGCTGTCGTCGGCCACCTTCTGCGCCTGGCTGACCTTCACGCTGAACACGGCCGCCTACACGACCGAGATCATTGCGGGCAGCATCCGCGCTTTGCCGGCCGGCGAGATCGAGGCCGCCAAGGCGCTGGGCATGGGCCGCGGGCTGATGCTGCGCCGCATCGTTCTGCCTGCCGCGCTTCGCCGTGCCCTGCCGGCCTATGGCAACGAGGCCATCTTCATGCTGCATGGCACCTCGCTGGCCAGCACGGTGACACTGCTGGACGTGACCGGCGCGGCCCAACAGGTCTATGCCAAGTACTACCTTCCCTTCGAGGCCTTCATCACGGCCGGCGCCTTCTATTTCGTGCTGACGCTGTGCCTGGTCGGCCTGTTCCGCTGGGCCGAGAACCGCTGGCTCAAGCCGATGATGTCCCGCTAGCCATGAATATCCAACGCCATCCCTTGCTCTCCCCTGCCCCGGGCACGCAGCGCGAGCTGGTCTCGCTGCATTACGGCCAGCCCGGCGGACAAAAGGCCTACATCCAGGCTTCGCTGCACGGCGACGAGCTGCCTGGCATGCTGGTCGCCCACCACCTGCGCCTGCAGCTTGACGCGCTGGAGGCTGCCGGCCAGATCAGCGGCGAGATCGTCCTCGTCCCCATGGCCAACCCCATCGGCCTGAGCCAGTTCATGCTGCATGCCCATCTGGGCCGCTTCGAGCTGACGACGGGTGAGAACTTCAACCGCCATTACCCGGACCAGATCGATGCCGTCGCCCAGGCGGTCGCAACCCAGCTGGGCAGCGACGCCGCGGCCAATGTCGCCCTGCTGCGCCGCGCGCTGAAGGCGGCGGTGCTGGCCAGCCCGGTCGATACCGAGCTGCAGTCGCAGCGCCGCAAGCTGCTGAGCCTGTCCTGCGACGCCGACATCGTGTTGGACCTGCATTGCGACGCCCAGGCGCTGATGCACCTCTACACCGAGACGCCCTGCTGGCCCGACTGCGACCCGCTGGCGCGCTTCCTGCGTTCGCGCCTGACGCTGCTGGCCCAGGACTCGGGTGACAACCCCTTCGACGAGGCCTGCTCCCAGGTCTGGTGGAAGTGGGACAAGCATTTCGGCGGCAAGTTCCCGATTCCGCAGGCCTGCCTGTCGGTCACCGTCGAGCTGCGCGGCGCGGCCGACGTGACGCATGAGCTGGCCGCCGCCGATGCGAAGAACATCGTCGACTTCCTGCGCTGGCGCGGCCTGATTGCCGGCGACAAGCCCGAAGTGCCGGAGGCCATCGGCGACGCCCGCCCGCTGGCCGGCAGCATGCCGATCAAGTCGCCGGTGGCCGGCGTGCTGACCTTCGTCAAGGAGGTGGGTGTGGAGGTGACGGCCGGCGAAGTGCTGGCCCATGTCATCGACCCCATCACGGCCGAGGTCACTGAATTGAAGAGCCCGGTCGACGGCCTGTTCTTCGCGCGCGACTTCCTGCGCTTTGCGAACGCCGGCATGCGCGTCGCCAAGGTCGCGGGCCGCGAGGCGCTGCGCACCGGCAAGCTGCTCGGTGCTTGACATGAAGCCCCTCGCCCAGCCCAGCCGCGCTGAACGCGGGCAGGTCCGGTCGGTCTTGCAGACCGCGCTGCGGCATGTGCCGCAGCCCTTCGGCAGGCACATGCCGCCCGCAGGGCGCCATGTGTCCGGCCTCAGCCCCCTGGGGGACGGCGATGCTCGCGGCATCGAGCCGCGAGCACATCGCCAGCGCGGGCCGGCTTGGGAGCGGCCCTGCGTTCGGCCCGCAAAGAGAAACTGAAATGACGATCCAACTCCAGGCCACCAACATCCACAAGCGCTTCGGTGATCGCGAGGTGCTCAAGGGCATTTCCTTCGCGGCGCGTCGCGGCGATGTCGTCACATTGATCGGGTCCTCGGGCTCGGGCAAGAGCACCTTCCTGCGCTGCCTGAACCTGCTGGAACAGCCCAACGAAGGCGAACTGAGCCTGTGCGGCGAAGCGCTGAAGCTGACCCGCGACCGCGACGGCACGCTGAAGGCCGCCTCGCCTCAGCAGCTGCAGCTGTGGCGCGCCAAGCTGGCCATGGTGTTCCAGAACTTCAACCTCTGGGCTCACATGACAGTGCTGGAGAACGTCATCGAGGCACCCATCCACGTGCTGGGCAAGCCCAAGGCCGAGGCCATCGAGCGCGCGCAGGCGCTGCTGGCGCGCGTCGGCGTCTCGCATCGCGCGAACGTCTACCCGGCCCAGCTGTCGGGCGGCGAGCAGCAGCGCGTGGCCATTGCCCGGGCGCTGGCGGTCGACCCCGAGGTCATGCTGTTCGACGAGCCCACGTCGGCGCTGGACCCGGAACTGGTCGGCGAGGTCCTCAAGGTCATGCGCGACCTGGCGGCGGAAGGCCGCACGATGATCGTCGTGACCCATGAAATGGGCTTTGCGCGCGAGGTCTCCAACCACTGCCTGTTCCTGCACCAGGGCAAGGTCGAAGAGGAAGGCAACCCCAAGGAAATGTTGCTGCGCCCGCAGTGCGAGCGATTGCAGCAGTTCCTCAGCGGCGGGTTGAAGTAGGCAGCGGCATGCACCGCGCGCTGGCCCGACTGCTGTGGCGCGCGCTGGCGGTGCTGAGCCTCGTGCTGGCCATGATCGGCGTCGTGCTGCCGGTGCTGCCGACGGTGCCCTTCCTGCTGCTGGCCGCCTGGGCGGCCGGCAAGGGCTGGCCGGCGCTGGAGACCTGGCTGCTCAACCACGCGCACTTCGGCCCCGGCATCCGCCGTTGGCGCGAGCGCGGCGCCGTGCCGCGTCGCGCCAAGTGGCTGGCGGTCGTGATGATGGCCTGCAGTGCCGTCATGCTGGTGCTGACACCGGCGCCGCTGGCCGTGAAGATCGCCGTGCCCGCCATGATGGCCGCCGTGGCGATCTGGCTGTGGCGCCGCCCGGAAACCTAGGCCGCCGGCCGCCAGTCGTGGGCCACCAGTGAATCGATGACGGCCTGCTGCGCCGTGCTCAGCGGCCGCTCCGACTGCACCAGCAGCTTGACCTCTCGGACGATCGGGCAGTCGGCCGTGCGCACATGCATGAGCCCGGCGGCGTCGGCGATGGACCGGGGCATGAAGGCGACGCCGAAGTTGGAGCGCACGAAGGCCTGAATCCAGTCCTCGCGGTGGGACTGCTGCACCACCTCCAGCCGCACGCCGCGATCAATCAGCAGGCGCTCGATATAGCTGGAGAACTCGCAGTAGATGCGCTCGCAGTAGCGCTCGCGATCCAGCTCGGCCATGTCAATGGTCTGCCGGCCACTGAAGCGATGGTCCTCGCCGATGGCGACGACGTAGTCCTCGAGGAACAGCATCTGCGCCTCGAAGCGGCGCGGCGTCTCATAAGGCGAGCACATGATGCCGATATCGACGTCGCCGCGGTCCAGCTCGTCGGTCAGCGCCTCCAGGTTGCCTTCGCGGAAATGCAGTTCGATGGCATGCCGATCCTGGCTTTCGACAAAGCCAGGCAGCACCTGATGGAAGTCGATGGTGCACATGACGCCGACGCGCACCACCTCGCGCTTGTCGCGCTTGAAACGGCGCGCCTGCTCGCGCGCGGCCTGGGCGGTGTCGAAGATCTGGCGGAAGTTGGGCAGCATGGCCTGGCCCAGCTCGCTGAGCTGCACGGAGTTCTTGGTGCGGTCAAACAGCCGCCCGCCGATGGTCTCTTCCAGGCGCTGGATGGCCTTGGTCAGCGCGGGCTGGGACACGAAGGAACGCTCCGACGCGCGCGTGAAGTTCAGCGTCTCGGCCACGGCCAGGAAGTAGCGGATCTGGTAGAGCTCCATGCGCGGCGGTCGCACGGGCCGGTGGTTTCCTTACACAAACCGCGATAACCGACACGCATCGGGTCATGAATTGATGAGATTTCACGGCTGACGCGGCGATCCAGACACTGCGGCCCTCGCATCCTCCAGCCGCCATGTCCACCACAGCACCTAACCCGCCAGTCCGCACGCTTGCCATCATCGGCGGCGGCTTTGCCGGCACCACGCTGGCCAAGTCCCTGCATGGCCGCCTGCCCGCTGGCTGGCAGCTGCTGCTGATCAGCGAGGAGAGCTACACCACCTTCAACCCCATGCTGCCCGAGGTGGTCGGCGCGGGTGTCTTTCCGGAGCATGTGGTGGCACCCATCCGCGAGATGCTGCCCGGCGTGCGCTTTGTGATGGGCGCCGTCAGCCGCATCGACAAGGCCGCGCAGCGCCTGACCTGCGACACCCTGCACGGCCCATTGACATTCGGCTACGACCACCTCGTGCTGGCCCTGGGCCAGCGCGCCCGGCTGGACCTGCTGCCCGGCATGGCCGAGCACGCGTTGCCGCTGAAGCTGGTGGGCGACGCCATGCACATCCGCAACCGCGTGCTGCAGGCGCTGGCTCGTATGGAGCTCTGCGATGACGCGACGCAGCGGCGGGCCCTCGCCCACTTCGTCGTCATCGGCGGCGGCTTCTCCGGCGTCGAGGTGGCCGGCGCGCTGGCCGACTTCGTCAAGAGCGCCAGCCGCCACTACCCACGCACCCGCGCCGCCGGCTTCGGCATCACGCTGCTGCACGACGGCGACCGCCTGCTGCCCGAACTGCCGCCGGCCCTGGGCGACGCCGCCGCACGCTCGCTGTCGCGCCGCGGTGTGCACGTGCGCTGCGGCACGCGGGCGGCGCGCATCTGCGCCGATGCCGTCGAACTGTCCGACGGCCAGAAGCTGCCCAGCGCGACCGTCGTCTGTACCGTCGGAACCCGCCCCAACCCGCTGGTGGAGGCGCTGGCGCTACCGCTGCAGCGCGGCCGCATCGCCACCGGCCCGGACGGCCGCGTGTCAGGCGAGCCCGGCCTGTGGGCGCTGGGCGACTGTGCCGCCCAACCCAACGCCCACGACGGCCAGAGCTGTCCACCGACGGCGCAGTTTGCCGTCGCCCAGGCCAAGGCCCTCGCCGACAACCTGCTGCGCTGCCTCAGCGGCCAGCCGACCCGGCCCTTCGCTCATGCCGCCCGCGGAATGATGGCCACGACCGGCCACCTCAAGGGCGTGGCGCTGCTGTTCGGCCTGCGGCTTTCCGGCCTGCCCGCCTGGCTGCTGTGGCGCGGCTACTACCTGCTGCGCATGCCCACGCTGGGCCGCAAGACGCGCATCTGGGTCGAGTGGACCTGGGGCCTGTTCTTCCCGCTCGACATCACGCACCTGCGCTTCACCCGCACGACCGAGGTTGACCGCGGCACCCCACCCCCTTCAGTTTCCAAGTAAGGAGAACCGTCATGTTCATCGGCAAGACCGCCCTCGTCACCGGCTCCACGTCGGGCATCGGCCTCGGCATCGCCCGCTCGCTGGCCGCCCAGGGCGCCAACGTCGTGCTCAACGGCTTCGGCGACCCGCACGACATCGAGAAACTGCGCCTGACCCTGATCGAGCAGCACGATGTGCAGGTGCGCTACGACCCGGCCGACATGAGCCAGCCCGACCAGATCGACCGCATGATGGGCAAGGCGATTGCCGAGTTCGGCGCCATCGACCTGCTCGTCAACAACGCCGGCATCCAGCATGTGGCGCCGGTCGAAGAGTTCCCGGTCGACAGGTGGTACGCCATCCTGGCGATCAACCTCAGTGCGGGCTTCCACACCACCCGCCTGGCCGTGCCGGCCATGAAGAAGAAGGGCTGGGGCCGCATCGTCAACGTGGCTTCGGCCCATGCGCTGGTGGCCAGCAAATACAAGTCGGCCTACGTGGCGGCCAAGCACGGCGTGGCTGGCTTCACCAAGACCGTGGCGCTGGAGCTGGCCGAGGCCGGCATCACGGTCAACGCGGTCTGCCCGGGCTATGTGCTGACACCGCTGGTCGAGCAGCAGATCCCCGACACCGCCCGCGCCCGCGGCATCAGCGAGCAGGCCGTCATCCGCGACGTGCTGCTGGCCGCCCAGCCCACCAAGCAATTCGTCACCGTCGAACAGGTCGCGGCGCTGACGTCCTTCCTCTGTTCCGACGACGCCGCCTCCATCACCGGCGCCGTGCTGCCCATCGAGGGTGGCTGGACGGCGCAGTGATTTTTCTCCTCCCCTTCCCCCCAACGCTCCAGGAGCACCCCATGAAGACCATTCGCACCCACACCTCCCGCTTCAGCCACCTCGTGGCCGCCGTTGCCGCCCTCGTCGCCAGCCTGGCAGGCGGCAGCGCGCACGCAGGCGATTGCCCCGCCGACAAGGTCATGGCCAACGCGCTGGCTGACGCCGCCACGGCCCCCATCGGCGTGACCGACACCGAGCTGGCGTCCATCGACCTGGCCAAGGAGAGCGTGCACCTGGCCCAGCGCCGCCTGCGCATGCGCCACATGACCGTTGCGCCCGGTGGCGTCGTGCCCTTCCACAGCCACGAGGACCGGCCCGCGCTGATCATGGTCAACAGCGGCGAGATCTACGAGAACTCCAGCAAATGCGCCGTGCCCATCCTGCACAAGGCCGGCGACATCTCGCGCGAGTTCCTCGGCACCAAGCACTGGTGGAAGAACAGCACCAACGCACCGGTCGAGCTGACCATCGCCGACATCGTCAACGACGGCAAGCCCGCCACGATGAAGGAACACATGTAAGCCCGCGCCCCAGCCCGCCGACCCACGCCCACCTACCCAGCCGAGACCCACCATGGCCACCAAGAATGCTTCTCCCACATCGCGTCCGCAGGTCGTCCTGGTGCTCCAGGGCGGCGGTGCGCTGGGCGCCTACCAGGTCGGCGTCTACCAGGCGCTGCACGAAGCCGGCATCGAGCCGGACTGGGTCATCGGCACGTCCATCGGCGCCATCAACGCCGCGCTGATCGCCGGCAACCCACCGGAGCGGCGCATGGAGAGGCTCAACGACTTCTGGCGCCACGTCGAGCAGCAGAACCGCCTGGCCGGGCCGCTGGACTGGCTGGGTATGGGCAACCTGATGGCCAACATGACGACGGTGATGCGTGGCATCCCGGCCTTCTTCGAGCCCAACCTGGCGGCCCTGCGCGGCAGCCAGGCGCAGCTGGGCGTGGACAAGGCGTCCTACTACAGCACCGAGCCGCTGCGCGAGACACTGCGCGGCCTGGTCGACTTCGAGCAACTGCAACGCGGTGGCATGCGCCTCACTGTCGGCGCGGTGAATGTGCGCAGCGGCCAGATGCGCTACTTCGACTCGCGCGAAGAACCCGTCGGCCTGGAGCACGTCATGGCCTCAGGCGCATTGCCGCCGGCCTTCCCGGCCGTCGTCATCGACGGCGAGGCCTACTGGGATGGCGGCCTCTACTCCAACACGCCCATCGAGGCCGTGCTGGACGACAACCCGCGCCGCGACGCGCTGATCTTTGCCGTCAACGTCTGGCACCAGACGGCGCCGCAGCCTGAGTCGATCTGGCAGGTGATGGGCCGTCAGAAGGACATCCAGTACGCCAGCCGGGCCGACAGCCACATCACCCGCCAGAAGCAGATCCACCGGCTGCGCCACATCATTCGCGAGCTCGGCGGCCTGCTGTCGCCCGCGCAGCAGCGCGGCGCCAAGGAGCTCACCGCCTGGGGCTGCGGCACCACCATGCACGTGGCTCATCTGCTGGCGCCGCGCATCGAGGGCGAAGACCACACCAAGGACATCGACTTCACGCCCGCCGGCGTCAAGGCGCGCCGCTCCGCAGGCCTGGTTGACGCACGCCGCATGATCGAGCGCGCGCCCTGGCAGGCGCCGGTGGACCCGATCGAGGGCGTCATCGAGCACGTGTTGGAAGAGGCGGCATGAACCTTTTGGCGTTCACCGGCGCCGCGGCCTGCGCGCTGCTGATGGGCGCGGCCATCCAGCGCGGCGCCACCTGTACGGTCGCCGCCGTGGGCGAACTCGTTGACCAGCGCAAGGCCAGCCGCCTGCGCAGCCTGCTGGAAGCCTCGCTGTGGGTGGCCGGCGGACTGCTGTTGTTGCGCTTGCTGCCTCTTCCCCAACCAATCCTGCCCGCGCCCTTTGCACTGACCGTTTGGACGTTGCTGGGCGCCGCCCTGCTGGGCCTGGGCGCCTTCGTCAACCAGGCCTGCGTCTTCGGCGCCATCGCGCGGCTGGGCAATGGCGAGTGGGCCTATCTGGCAACGCCGCTGGGCTTCTATGTCGGCTGCGCCAGCGTGGATGGCCTGTTCGCCGCGGTCCGGCCGCAACCGCTGCCGGCCGGATCACCGCTGTGGGTGGCACCCGCCGCGCTGGGGCTGGTGTTAGCCGCCTTTGCGTTGTGGCGCGCCTTCGTGCGCAGGCGCCAGCCGTGGTGGACGCCGCACACGGCCACCGTCTCCATCGGCCTGAGCTTTCTGGCACTGCTGCTGCTCGAAGGCGCCTGGGCCTACACCGACGCGCTGGCCGAGCTGGCCCACGGCATGACCATGCGCAGCGCCGCGCGACTCACCCTCTTCGCCTGCCTGCTGGCCGGCGCCATCTTCGGCGGCTGGCACGCCGGGCTGTTGAAGGCCCGCCCGCCGAGCGCGGCCGGCCTGGTGCGTTGCCTGATCGGCGGCCTGCTGATGGGCTGGGGCAGCCTGCTGATCCCCGGTGGCAATGACGGCCTGATCCTGCTCGGCCTGCCTCTGCTGTGGCCCTACGCCTGGATGGCCTTCGCGACGATGTGCGCCGTCATCGCGCTGGCCCAATGGGCTAGCCGGTCCAGACGAGGCTGAGCTGCAGGCGGCGCAGCGCCGTGTGCGGCTGGCGGGCCGACTGCAGCGGTACGCCCTGCAGCGTGACGGGGCGCTCATCGCCGGCGTCCAGCGTCAGGCGTTCGGCCGTCAAGGCCCAGCGCCATCCCGGCACGAGGGCGTCGCCCACGCTGGCCCGCCAGGCACGGGCACTGCCCAGAGGCAGCTCGGCTGGGTCGCGCCCCGGCAGTTGCACGCGGTTGTGGCCATGGGGGCCACCACCGGCTTCGATGCCCATCCGCCAGCCCGATTCGCTGTTGGCCTGCAGGCCCAGCAGCAGCAGACCCTGGCGATAGCGCTCGGGATAGCCGCTGACGCTGCCGGCGTCGCGCAGGCGCCGGCGCCACTGCCAGAATTCGGCGGCGGCCAGGGCTTGCCCCTGCCAGCCGGCGATCAGCGGCTGTGGCGCCAGGCCCCCCTCGATGCGAATGAAGTCATGGGCGACATCGCTGCGCGTCTGCACCTCATTGCCCTGGTTGCTGAAGCCTCGGTAGTCGCGCGCTCCGCGCAACACGCCAACCCGCAAGGCCGCCGTGGCCGAGGCCGGCGGCGCCCAGCGCCAGGTGGCGGCCAGGCCGCTCAGCCGACCGTCTTCGGTCAGCAGGCGGCGGCCGTCGCTGGCGGTTTCACGCCATTGCTGCCATTCCTGCTGGCCCGCCAGCTCGGCCTGCCACGGCGAATCGGCCCGCGCGGCCGGCGCCAGCAGCCCTGCGAGCAGGGCCAGTGTGACGGCGCCCCTCACTCCAGCTCGGTCCAGGTCTTCAGCATCTGCGTCTCGTAGTTGCCGTCGCCCTCGGCATCCAGTTCCAGCCGAGCCTGGCTGCCATTCACGGCGGAGATGCGCAATGTCGAGCTCGCATGGCCCTTGACCATCAGCTGGCCGCTGCTCGGGTAGGCGCTGTCGCCGATGATGATGAGGGGCTGGGGCGTCGTGATCAGCACCTGCTTGTTGTCCAAACTGCTGCTGGCCAGGCTGCTGTTGTAGCTGATGCTCGTGCGCAGGCTGCCGCTGATGGGCTCGATGCGCAGCGCCAGCTTGGTGTCCGTCAGCGTCATCGTGAAATTCTGGCCGCCAGCGCGACCGCTCAGCACGAGGCGGCTGGTGGCCAGCGTCACCTCACCCACGCCGGCAGGGGTCTGGCTGACCGTCAATGTGATCGTGCCGTCGCCCTGGGCCATGTCGCTGCCTGTCGTGACGCCGAAGGCTGTCAGCGTCATCGCCAGCGTCGCGCTGTAGTTGCTGCTGTCGTAGACGCCGGCGAGGGCCTGCACGCTCAGCGCGATGCGGCCCTGCATGACGTCGCCGCCCTCCTTGCAGGATTGCGCGTCGATGGTGAGGCTGTCGCCGAGGTCGAAGTTGCCGTTGTTGTTGCCGTCGTTGACGCTCACCAACAGGCTGCCACCCTGGCTGCAGGACACGGTCTCGCGCACCTCGGCGCCTGCCAGCAGAGCCTGGCGCCCGCTGGCCACCCGCATGGCGCGACGCGCCGTGTCGACGGCATGGCGCAGCAGGCGCGGGTCGCCACCCGTCTCAGCGCCGGTGAACACGCCGCCGGTGTCATTGAGGAAAAAGGCGCTGGACACGGCGGACTGGCCCACCACCTGGTAGTTGCTCGCGCTGATGCCGAGCATGGTGGACTCGGTCGGCGTGGGGCCGCTTTGCGCGCCGCCAGAGCCACCACCGCCGCAGGCGGCGAGGCCGAACAGGCAGGCGAGGACGGTGGCCGACAGGCCGATGTGATGTTTGGACATTTTTGAACTCCCTGGTAACGCCCGGATCGCACGCAGGGCGACCGTGACAACCGAGGTTTTACCTCAGGCCGGCAGCAGGCCTCTGTCCTTCAGCATCGGCTCGACAACAGGATCACGGCCGCGGAAGGCGCGGAAGGCCTCACCCGGTTCGCGGCTGTTGCCGGTCGAATAGATGCACTCGCGCAGCCGCGCGGCCACCGCCGTGTCGAACACATTGCCGGCCTCGACGAAGGCGTCGAAGGCGTCGCAGTCCAGCACCTCCGCCCACAGGTAGACGTAGTAGCCCGCCGCATAGCCGGCGCTGCTGAACAGGTGCTGGAAGTGGGTCAATCGGTGGTTGACACCGACCTCGCTGGGCAGCTGCCACTTTTCAAGCGTTTCGCGCTCGAATGCAACCACGTCATCAGGTGCGGCGGGCAGCGCGTGAACCGCCATGTCGACGAGGGCGCTGGCCGTGTAGCGCAAAGTCTCGTAGCCCTGGCCGAACTGGCGCGCGGCTTGCAATTTGGCGAGCAGCGCATCGGGCAGCGGCTCGTCGGTCTGCCAGTGGCGGGCGAAGGTCTTCAGCACCTGGGGCTCGGCCATCCAGTGCTCGTAGAGCTGGGAGGGCAGCTCGACAAAGTCGCGCAGCACCTGAGTGCCCGCCAGGCGCTCATGCTCGACGCTGGACAGCAGGCCGTGCAGGCCATGGCCAAATTCGTGGAAGAGCGTGCGGACATCGTCGAAGCTCAGCAACGTGGGCTCGCCCGCGGCGCCGCGGGCGAAGTTGTTGTTGTTCAGGATGACCGGCGTCGCACCCAGCGCGCGGCTCTGGTTGCGCATCGCGTTCATCCAGGCGCCGCTGCGCTTGGTCGGGCGAGCGAAGTTGTCCTGCAGGAAAAGGCCGCGCAGACTGCCGTCGGCGTTGAAGACCTCATAGGCGCGCACGTCGGCGTGGTAGCCGGCGAGGTCGGGCCGCGCCTTGAACTGCAGACCGAAGAGCCGGCTGGCGCAGTCGAACATCGCCGCCACCATGCGCTCCAGCGAGAAGTAGGGCTTGACCTCGGCCTCGTCCAGCTCGAAGCGGGCGCGCCTGGCCTGCTCGGCGTAGAAGCGCCAGTCCCAGGGCTCAAGTTCATGTGTGGCACCGGCCGCGGCCATGGCACCGAGTACCGCCTCGCGCTCGCGGGCCTGAGCGGCCAGCGCCGGGTGCCAGACGCGCTCCAGCAGGCCCATGACGGCGCCCTGGCTGCGCGCCATGGTGTCTTCCAGCGCATAGTCGGCGTAGCAGGCATGGCCGTGCAGCTTCGCCTGCTCGGCGCGCAGCTCGAGGATCTCACGGCAGATTTCTCGGTTGTCCGTGTCACCGGTGTCGTCGCCGCGGCCGACCCAGGCACGCCAGGCCTGCTCACGCAGGTCGCGCCGCGCACTGAAGGACAGGAAGGGCACGATCAACGAGCGCGACAGCGTGATGACGTGGACACCCTCTTGAAGGCCACGGTCGACGGCAGCCTGGCGGGCGGCGGCACGCACGAAGCCGGGCAGGCCGGCGAGCTCCTCCTCGGTCGTCAGCCGCAGTTGGTAGCCGCTCTCTGCGGCCAGCACGTTCTGCGCAAAGCGCGTGTTCAGTTCGGCCAGGCGGGCCATCACTGCGGCGTAGCGGGTGCGCGCCTCGGGCGCCAGCCGGGCGCCGGCGCGCAGGAAGTCCAGATGCACCCGCTCCAGCAGCCGACGCTGCTCGGGCGACAGCCCCAGGCGCTCTCGTTGCTCGAACAAGGCATCGATGCGGGCGAACAAGCCCTGGTGCATGTAGATGGCGCTGCCATGTTCGGCCAGCGGCGCGGCCAGGGCGCGCTGCACGGCCTGCAGTTCGGGCGAGGTGGCCGAGGCAGCCAGGGTGTAGAAGAGGTGCTCAAGCCGGGTGAGCTGGCGGCCGCCGGCGTCGAAGGCGGCCACGGTGTTGGCAAAGTCCGGCGCCGCGGCCTGTGCAGCGATGGAGTCGATCTCGGCGCTGTGGGCGGCCAGCGCGGCGTCGAAGGCAGGTTGGAAATGCGCCGGGGTGATGTCGGCGAAGGGCGGCAGGCCGTGTGGGCCGGCCCAGTCGTGCAGCAGCGGGTTGCTCATGCCAAGTCCTCGGGAAACAAAAAGGGCCGCTTCCTGCCGGAGGCGGCCCGCTTGCAAGGGTCAGTGAACGGCGCGGATCACTTGCCCGCGGCCGCCTTTTCCTTGCGGATGGCCTTCTCGTCGTTCTCGTCGTAGGCCTTGTTCTGGCACTCGGCCTTCCACTTGTCGTTGGCGTCGAAGTGCTTCTCGGTGCGCTCCTCGATGGCCTTGAATTGGGCATCCAGTGCGTCAACCTTGTCAGAGAAGCCCTTGCGCTTGATGCCTTGCTCGGCGTCCGCGGCCTTGACGGCCTCGACCGCCGTGCCGAAAGCCGTGGTGCGCGCCGTATAGGCGTCGTTGCGAGCCTTCAGTTCGGCCTTCTCGAGCTTGGGGGCCTCGGCCGTCAGCGCCTCGTGCGCCTTCAGGATGGCCTCCTTCTCGGCCTTCACGTCGGCGATCTGCTTGCCCAGCACGGCCTCGGCGGCTTCAAGGGTGGCCTTCTCCGACTTGAGCTTGTCGGCATTGGCCTTGTAGGAAGCCTGCTCGGCCTTGATGGCCTCGGCTTCCTTGCTGTTGTTGTCCTGCTGGGTGATGCAGGCGCGCAATTCGTCGCGCGACATCAGCTTGGCCTTGGGCTTCTCGACAACCGGGTTGCTGACCTTGTTGTTCTTCGGGTCGACCTTGGCCTTGGAATTGGTGGTGACTTGTGCCTGGGCGGAGACAGCGAGACCCAAGGCCAACGTAAGAAGAATGCGTTTCATGAAGAGGGCGCAACCGGGTTGCGAAGGTTCAAAGCGGGAGGCGGAATGATGCCACGAGGCTTCGCCGCGATAATCCTCGGCTGCTCTTCGTTACAGGGGCCCCGGCCCCTTCCCCATGGCGCTCAAAGCCACCATCCACAAAGCCCAGCTGCAGATCGCCGACATGGACCGCCATGTCTACGGCGACCATGCCCTCACGATCGCCCGCCACCCGAGCGAGACCGACGAGCGCATGATGATCCGCGTGCTGGCCTATGCACTGAATGTGCCGGCCGACGATCTCAACGGCCGGCTCGAATTCACCAAGGGCCTGTCCGACGTGGACGAACCCGATCTCTGGCAACCCGACCTGACGGGCGAGCTGCAGCACTGGATCGACCTCGGCCAGCCCGACGAACGCCGTCTGATGAAGGCCCATGGCCGCGCCCGCCGCGTCAGCGTCTACAGCTTCGCATCCAGCACGCCGGTGTGGTGGAGCGGCATCGAAAACAAGCTGACGCGCGCGCCACGCCTGGCCGTATGGCAGATTCCCGCCGAGCAGTCCCAGGCCCTGGCAGCCCTGGCCGAACGCAGCATGCAGCTGCAGATCAGCATCCAGGACGGCAGCGTCTACGTGTCGACCGCCAACGCATCGGTGGAGGTCCACCCGGTTGCTCTGAAGGCGCCCACCGAATGACGCCCCAGCACGAACCCGGCCACCAGCGCTTCACGCTGCCGACCACGCCCCTCAGCGTGCTCGACTACGAGCTGAGCGCCGGCCGCGTCGTGTTCACCCACACCGGCGTGCCGCCGGCCTATCGTGGCCAAGGTCTCGCCGCCAAGCTGGTTGAGGCCGGCCTGCAATGGGCCCGCGAAGAAGGCCTCAAGGTCGTGCCCGCCTGCAGCTACGTCCAGCTCTACATCCAGCGCCACCCCGAGTGGCAGAACCTCGTCTAAGAGACCCTCACCATGTCCACGATCCTGCAATCCGTTCCCGTTGGCCAGAAGGTCGGCATCGCTTTCTCCGGTGGCCTCGACACCTCCGCAGCCCTGCATTGGATGAAGCTCAAGGGCGCCCTGCCCTACGCTTACACGGCCAACCTCGGCCAGCCCGACGAGCCGGACTACGACGAGATCCCGCGCAAGGCCATGCTGTACGGCGCCGAGAAGGCCGTTCTTGTCGACTGCCGCGCCCAGTTGGTCGCCGAAGGCATTGCCGCGCTGCAGGCCGGCGCCTTTCACATCAGCACCGCCGGCGTGACCTACTTCAACACGACGCCCATCGGCCGCGCCGTGACCGGCACCATGCTGGTGGCGGCCATGCAGGCCGACGGCGTCAACATCTGGGGTGACGGCTCGACCTACAAGGGCAACGACATCGAGCGCTTCTACCGCTACGGCCTGCTGACCAACCCGGCGCTGAAGATCTACAAGCCCTGGCTGGACCAGACCTTCATCGATGAACTGGGCGGCCGCGCCGAGATGTCGGCCTTCATGACGGAGAAGGGCTTCGCCTACAAGATGAGCGCGGAGAAGGCCTATTCGACCGACTCCAACATGCTGGGCGCCACGCACGAGGCCAAGGACCTGGAGCACCTCAACAGCGGCATCAAGATCGTCAACCCCATCATGGGCGTGGCGTTCTGGCGCGATGACGTGGTCGTCAAGGCCGAAACGGTGTCGGTGCGCTTCGAGGAAGGCGTGCCCGTGGCGCTGAACGGCGTCGAGTACCGCGATCCGGTGGCCCTGCTGGCCGAGGCCAACGTCATCGGCGGCCGCCATGGCCTGGGCATGAGCGACCAGATCGAGAACCGCATCATCGAGGCCAAGAGCCGCGGCATCTACGAGGCCCCGGGCCTGGCGCTGTTGCACATCGCCTACGAGCGTCTCGTCACCGGCATCCACAACGAAGACACCATCGAGCAGTACCGCGACAACGGCCGCAAGCTCGGCCGCCTGCTCTATCAGGGCCGCTGGTTCGACCCGCAGGCCATCATGCTGCGCGAGGCCGCCCAGCGCTGGATCGCCCGCGCCGTCACCGGCGAGGTGGCCATCGAGCTGCGCCGCGGCAACGACTATTCGCTGCTGGACACCCAGAGCCCCAACCTGACCTATGCGCCCGAGCGCCTGAGCATGGAAAAGGTCGAAGGCGCCTTCAGCCCGGCCGACCGCATCGGCCAGCTGACGATGCGCAATCTCGACATCAGCGACACGCGCGGCAAGCTGGGCATCTACACCGGTGTCGGCCTGCTGGCCGGCGGCGGGCTGCCCAGGCTCGAGTAATTTCCCGCTGAACACTGGCGAGGCCCGGGTGAATACTGTATAAATCAACAGTATTCGCTTTTGAGGAGCCCGCCATGCACAGCCAGTACCGCCAGAACTACGTCCCCGGCCGCCCGCTGCCTCTGTGGTTGCAGAAGCTGCTGAGCTGGCTTTAACAAGCCTTCAGAACGCCTCGGCCACCCGCAGGAAGCTCGCAAAGCGCGGCTTGCCACTCGGCGTCAGGTCGCGATAGCGATAGGTGACAGTCGAGCCGATGGGCGGCGGGTCGCGGCGTTGGGCGTCGCTGAAGCCGGTGCCCAGCTTGAAGCGCTGGCCCTCGGGTGTCTGCAACTCCAGTGCTCCCAGCTGACCCGCCAGCCGTCCCTTGCCCGGCTCATGGCCGACGACAACGGCTTCGGCATCCGCCAGCGGCTTGAGCTTGAGCAGCAGGTCGCTGCGGCCCGAGGCCAGCGGCGCGTCGGCCCGGTGCAGCATCAGGCCCTCGCCACCGGCGTCGACCACCTGCTTGAGCCTGGCCCGAAGTTCGGCGTTGGAGTTGAGGCGCTGCTGCTGCACCGGCATGACGACGCCGCCGGCCATCGTCGCGAGCTTGGCCGCGCGCCGCTCGAAATCCCCGTCGCCCGCTGGCAGCTCGAAGACGCGATAGCTGACGAGCCGCCATTCGGCGTCCACCGGCTCGGTGCGCCGTACGGCCGCCGATAGCGCATCAAAGCTGCGCCGCCCCATCCACAGTTCACCGTCGAGCGGCTGCCTGGGAAGTTCGGCCAGGAACCAGGCCGGCGCAGCGACGGTGCGACCGCTGCGGAACTTCAAAGCCTGCCCATCCCACAACGCCCGCACGCCATCGAACTTCTCGCTGACGAGATAGGGCCGCGGGTCGATGCCGGCCGGCGCATTGCGCGCTAGCAGCGGCTCCAGCGCCCAAGCTGGAAGCCCGGCAGCCCCCAGCAGGCCCAAGAGTGCACGCCGGGTCAGCCTCATAGGACGACCGGCTCCGGCTCCAGCCGGATGCCAAAGCGCCCGTAGACGCTCTCCTGGATGGCCCGTGCCAGCGTCACGACTTCCGCGCCGCGCGCGTCCGCCTTGTTGACCAGCACCAAGGCTTGTTTTTCGTAAACCGCCGCTCCGCCCACTGTCTTCCCCTTCCAGCCGCAGGCGTCGATCATCCACCCGGCGGCCAGCTTCACGCTTCCGTCGGGCATGGGATAGTGAACGATGCCGGGGTCGCGGCCAATGATGTCGCGGCACTGCTCGGCCGTGACGACCGGGTTCTTGAAGAAGCTGCCGGCATTGCCGATGACGGCCGGGTCGGGCAGCTTGGCGCGGCGCACGGCGCAGATCCAGTCGTAGATCTGGCGCGCATCCGGCGCGGTGATGCCGGTCTCGGCCATCTTGCGTTCAATTTCGAGGTAACCGAGCACCGGCTGCCAGGGCCGGGGCAGGCGAAAGCGCACACGGGTGATGACGCTCTTGCCCGCCAGACCGCCGAAGTCGCTGTGCTTGAACACGCTGTCGCGGTAGCCGAAGCGGCAGACCTCCGCCGGCAGCAGGGCCGGCCGCCCGGTGATGAGATCCATGACCTCGACGGCCTCCAGCCGGTCCTTGACCTCGATACCGTAGGCGCCGATGTTCTGCACCGGTGCGGCCCCCACCGTGCCGGGGATCAGCGCCATGTTCTCCAGGCCTGGGTAGCCGTGGTCCAGCGTCCAGGTGACCAGCTCATGCCAGACGACGCCGGCACCTGCCTCGACGATCCAGGCGTCGTCGCGCGCTTCCAACAGCCGGATGCCGGTAATTTCCACCTTCAGCACGACGGCATCGACATCCTTGGTCAAGACGAGGTTGCTGCCGCCGCCCAGCACGAACTTGGGCGCACGGCCCAGTTCGGGGTGATCGACGACGCGGCGGACGTCGGCCGCCTCGCGGATGCGCACCAGGCGCTTCGCCACGGCCGGCAGGCCGAAGGTGTTGTAGGGCTTGAGATTGACGTCCGCCTCTATATGGAGGGGGAGCGGCACTCCGTTCGAGGGGGTCTGTAACTGCGTGGACATGGGACAATTTTTGGATGGTTTGCGCGGCGCGCAAACAGCAAAATTTTCGCCGATTCATCTACCGACCTCCCAAATGCCCAGCTTCGACACTGTTCTCGAGCCCGATCACGTCAAGATCCGCAATGGCGTGGACAACGCCATCAAGGAAATCGGCACCCGTTTTGACTTCAAGGGCACGGGCGCCAAGGTCGAACTCAAGGACAAGGAAATCCACGCCACGGGCGACAGCGAGTTCCAGCTGGAGCAGATCGAGGCTGTGTTGTACGGCAAGCTGACCAAGCAGGACGTGGTGATCAGCTTCCTCGACAAGGCCGAGAAGATCGAAAAGCTCGGTGGCGACAAGGTGCGCCAGGTCTACAAGATCAAGGAAGGCATCGAGGCAGCGCTGGCCAAGAAGATCGTGAACTCGCTGAAGGAAAGCAAGCTCAAGGTCCAGGCCAGCATCCAGGGTGATGCCGTGCGCGTGACCGGCAAGAACCGCGACGACCTGCAGACCGGCATCGCCCACCTGAAGAAGAACTTCAGCGACACGCCGCTCACCTACAACAATTTCCGCGATTGAGCATGCGCCGCTTTACGGGGCTCATTGCGCCCCTTCTCCTGTTGCTGGCCACGAGCCACGCCCCGGCGCAGCCGCTGCCACCCCCGCCATCGCAGGTCCAGCTCAATGGCATGCTGGGATCACGCGCGGCCCTGTTGGTCATCGACGGTGAGCCGCGCACTGTCGAGGTCGGCGCCATGGTCAAGGGCGTCCGGTTGATCTCACTGGAGGATGGTCGCGCCGTCGTGGAATACGGCGGTCGGCGCCAGGCTCTCGCCCTCGGCGCCGCACCGGGCCGAGTGCTTGCGCAGAATGCCGCGCCGCCGCGCCAGATCGTGCTGCCCGTAGGCCCCGGCGGACATTTCACGACGCTGGGCATGATCAACGGCCAGGTCACGAGCTTCCTCGTCGACACCGGGGCGACCAGCATCTCCATCGGCCAGATCGAGGCCGAAAAGCTGGGCCTGCGCTATATGTACGGCAGGCGCATCGTCACCCAGACGGCCAATGGCGTCGTGCCGGCCTATCAGCTCCAGTTGGCGAGCGTGCGCATCGGCAGCGTCGAGGTTCGCGACGTCGAGGCCATCGTCATCCCCGGCCTGATGAGCCATGTGCTGCTTGGCAACAGCTTTCTGAACCGCTTCCAGATGCGGCGCGAGAACGACGTCATGACTTTGGAGCTGCAGCACTGATAGCAGCGGGCGGCTTCTGCAAGAATCCGGCGCCCCTCCCTAGCCGGTCCGCCTCGATGCCCCTTCAACCCGCCTTGCTGTCTGGCCTGCTGGTCGCCCTGTTGATTGCCGGCGCCCCCGCCGCGCTCGCCCAGGACGCCGCCAAAGCCTCGCGCTTCTACGAAGACGCTCTGCAGCGGTATGAAAAGCGGGACATTCCCGGCGCCATCGTGCAGCTGAAGAACGCGCTGCAGGCCGACAAGAGCCAGCTCTCGGTCCACGTGCTGCTGGGCAAGGCCTTGCTGGCCGACAGCCAGCCGGCGGCGGCCGAATTCGAGCTGGGCGAGGCCATCCGCATGGGCGTCAACCGCGCCGAGGTTGCCGTCGCCCTGGTCATGGCGCTGAATGCTCAGGGCAAGCAGTCCCAGGCGCTGGAGGACCCACGCATTCAGCCCGCCGGCCTGCCATCCGGCATCCAACAGCAGCTCATGCTGGAGCGCGCTCTGGCTCAGTCCGATATGGGCGATACCAAGGCCGCACTGGCAAGCGTGCTGGATGCACGTGCGCTGAACACCAGCGACGTGAACAGCTGGATCGCCGAAGTCCCGCTGCGGGTGCGCGGGCGCCAGTTCAACGAGGCCCATGCCGCGGCCGACCAGGCACTCAAGCTCTCACCCGACAACGCCGAGGCTCTCTATCAAAAGGCATCCGTCTTCCATGCCAACGGCCAGGTCGCCCCGGCGCTGGCCGGCTATGAGCGTGCCCTCAAGGCCCAGCCCAAGCATGCCGAATCCCACCTGGGCCGCGCCGGCCTGCTGATCGACCTGAACCGCGACGCCGAGGCGCTGGCCGAGGTCAACGAGCTCCAGACCATCAAGCCCAACGATCCGCGCGGCGCCTATCTGCGTGCTGTGCTGGCCGAGCGCGCCAACGACGCGCCCACTTCACGGGCCGCGTTGAAACGGATCACCGACCTGCTGGACCCTGTCCCCATCGAGTACATCCGCTACCGCACCCAGTTGCTGATGCTCAACGGCCTGGCGCACTACAGCCTGGGCGAGCTGGAAAAGTCCAAGCCCTTCCTGGAACTGGCCTCCCGCCAGCAACCCGGCAGCCCTCTCGTCAAGCTGCTGGCCCAGGTCGCATTGAAGGAACCCAACGTCAACCGCGCCGTCGAATTGCTGGACGCCTACGTGAAGGCCCGGCCGGGCGACGGCCAGGCATTGCTGATGCTGGCTTCCGCCCACATGAGCCAGGGGCGGCACTCGCGCGCCGTCGCGCTGATGCAGGACGCGATCAAGGCCAAGGATTCGCCGGAGTACCGCACGGCTTTGGGCCTGTCCCTGCTGCAAAGCGGGAAGGCGACACCCGCAGCCGACGAACTTGCCAAGGCCTACAAGAGCGACCCCAAGCAGACCTATGCCGGGCTGGCGCTGGTCACCCTGTATCTGCGCGAAGGCCAGGCCCCCAAGGCCCTGGCCGTGGCCGATACCCTGGCGCGCGCCAACCCGAACAATGCAACCGTCCTCATGGTCCAGGCCTATGCCAAGACCCAGGCGGGCGACTATCCCGGCGGACGCTCCGGCTATGAGAAGGCGCTCAAGCTCGACCCGCAGCTGATGGAGGCCCGCCTGGGCCTGGTTCGCATCGACACCGTGACTGGCAATTTCGAAGCCGCCAACAAGCGGCTGCGGGAAGTTCTGAAAAATGACGAGCGCAATACCAATGTGCTGTTCGAACTAGCCCTGCTGAACGAACTGTGGGGCAAGGACGACGAGGCACTCAAATGGCTGGAAAGTGCCGCAGAGGCCAGCAGCGCCCGCGAAACGCGCGCCAATTTCGCCCTCGTCGCCTGGCACCTGCGCAAAGGCCAGCCGGCCCGCGCGGTCGACGCGGCCAAGTTCTTGCTGGCCAAGCTGCCCGAGGATGTCGAAGCCCTGCAGGCCTATGCCAGCGCCCAGGCTGCCAACGGCGACGCGGCCGGGGCCAAGACCACATTGACCAATGCCGCCCGCCGCGCCGCCTTCGATGCACCGCGCCTGCTGGAAGTCGCGCGCCAGCAAGTCGGCATCAAGGACTACGCCGGCGCTGCCTACAGCCTTGACAAGGCTCTGAGCGGCAACCCCGACTATCTGCCGGCCCAGGCCATGCTCGCCAGCATCGAGCTGACGCAGGGCGATGCGGCGAAGTCGGAGCAGCGCGCCAAACAGGTCATCCAGGCAGCGCCCAAGTCGGCGCTCGGCTACAACCTGCTTGCCGAAGTCGCCACCTACCGGGGCCAGGCCACGGCCGCCATCGACGCGCTGCGCAAGGCCCATGACATCGAGAAATCCCAGGCCAGCCTGGTGCGTTTGATGCGCGCCGTCGGCAACCAGAGTGGTCCCAAGGCCGCCGTCGAGCTGGGAGACGCCTGGCTCAAGCGCAGCCCCAGCGACCTCGCGGTGCGCAACGCCGTCGCTGTGCAGCACTTGCACGCGCGCGACTTCGCCGCTGCGCGCAAGCAGTACGAAGCCATCCTGAAGCAGCGTCCCAACCATGCCGAAACGCTGAACAACCTCGCCAACGTGCTGATGGAGTCGAAAGACCCCGGCGCCTTGGAGATGGCCGAGCGCGCCTACAAGGTCGACATCCGCAACCCCATGTTGATGGACACCGCCGGTTGGGCCAACCACCTCGCCGGGAAACCCGATCGCGCGTTGCAATTGCTGCGCGACGCCCGCCTGCGAGCGCCCGACAACCCCGACATTCGCTACCACCTTGCCGCGGTGCTCGCCAAGGCGGGGCGCAGCGGTGAAGCGCGCGAGGAACTCCGTGCCGCTTTGCGCACCGTGAGTTTTGCCTCGGCCGAGGACGCCAAGAAATTGCTGGCCACCCTCAACTGAGGGGGCGAAAGGCCTTATTTGGCTGTCGGTTGTTCTTACAATTTCCAACAGTCACCACCCTGATCAAATTGGCAAGACATTGAAAGTCAAGGAGTTTTCTGGTTTGGCATCAAGCTTGCTAGAAACCTCTCGAATGCGAATAAAAGCTGGTGACAGCCCAAAAGGAAAACCGATGAAAGCCCAAAAGTCCCGCTGGATTGCCCTGAGCGCCCTCGTCGCCGGCTTGAGCCTGGCTTCGAGCGCCCAAGCCTACTGGGGCCTGGACACCACGCCCACCACCACGGTCGGCGATAGCGGCAACGCCGCCTACACGGTTCAGATGTCGGGCTTCTACGCCTCCAACGACGTCAACAACAAGGTCAATGGCAACTGGACCAGCAGCGCGCTGACCCAGTTCGCGGGCAACGGCCAGGGCATGTACACCGGCACCGACAACGGCTCGCCCTATCACGCATTGGACAATAACCAGAATACCGAGGCGGTGCTGCTGAGCTTCAGCGCTTCGACCGTGCTGAGCAGCGTCGGCCTTGGCTTCACGTCCAACGTCGAGATCAGCTGCAAGAACACCACCACGCAGGCGATGACGTACCAAAACGGCGGCACCTGCGGTGCAGGTACCACGCAAGTCGGCACCGGCCTGGTTGATGTGTCCGTGTTCCGCTGGACCGGCGCCGCAGCGCCCACGCTGACTGGCGCTGCAGCCGGCACGATGGCCGGCTGGGAACTGGTTGGCAACTATGGCGACATGGTTCAGGACACCAGCAATCCCTACAACTCGGTCAACGGCGCCGGCAAGACGTCCAGCTGGTGGCTGATTAGCGCCTACAACTCCGGTTTTGCTCAGACGGCCGGTGGCGCCAACAGCATCGCGACCGAAAACCGCGCCACGCTGACCAATGGCGACGATTTCTTCAAGCTCTACGCCGTGGCCGGCACCAAGTGCACGCAAGCCGTCGATTCCAAGGGCGTCTGCGGTGGCACCAACCTCAAGCTGCCCGAGCCCGCCTCGCTGGCCCTGACCAGCGTCGCTCTGGTCGGTGTCGCCGGCCTGCGTCGCCGCAAGGCAAAGCTCGCCGCCTGATCCGAGTCATCTCGACTGAAAGCCGCCTCCGGGCGGCTTTCTGCTTTCTGGAAACCAGCTCGCTGTTCTGTCCCAGGCCGGACAGCCAGGATGCGAACGACCGTGCTAAAAGCCGGGTATTCCCATCACGACAACACGGCGAGACATGGACCTCAACTTCACCGATGCGGAGCTGGCCTTCCGCGCCGAGGTGCGCGACTGGGTGCGCGCCAACCTGCCGGCCGATATCGCCCACAAGGTACGCAACGCGCTGCGCTTGAACAAGGACGATCTGCAGCGCTGGGCCAAGATCCTCGGCGCCAAGGGCTGGCATGGCTGGGCCTGGCCCAAGCAGTTCGGCGGCCCAGGATGGAATGCCGTGCAGCGCCATCTGTTCGAAGAGGAATGTGCGCTGGCCTGCGCGCCGCGCATCGTGCCCTTCGGCCCGGTCATGGTCGCGCCGGTCATCATGGCCTTTGGCACGCCGGAGCAGCAGCAGCGCTTCCTGCCCGGCATCATGAGCGGCGAGGTCTGGTGGAGCCAGGGCTATAGCGAACCCGGTTCGGGCTCTGACCTGGCCTCGCTGAAATGCCGCGCCGAGCGCCAGGGCGACAAGTTCATCGTCAACGGCCAAAAGACCTGGACGACGCTGGGCCAGTACGGCGACTGGATCTTCTGCCTGGTGCGCACATCGACCGAAGGCAAGCCGCAGACCGGCATCTCATTCCTGTTGATCGACATGAAGACGCCCGGCGTCAGCGTCAAGCCCATCATCATGCTCGACGGCGAGCACGAGGTGAACGAGGTCTGGTTCGACAACGTCGAGGTGCCCGCCGAGAACCTGATCGGCGAGGAAAACAAGGGCTGGACCTATGCCAAGCACCTGCTCTCCCACGAGCGCACCAACATCGCCGACGTGAACCGCGCCAAGCGCGAACTCGAGCGGCTCAAGCGCATCGCCAAGGCCGAAGGCCTCATGGACGACCAGCGCTTCCGCGACCAGATCGCGCTGTGCGAAGTCGACGTCGTGGCGCTGGAGATGATGGTGCTGCGCGTGCTGTCGGGCGAGCGCACCGGCAAGCAGCCGCTGGACGTCGCGGGCCTGCTCAAGATCCGCGGCAGCGAACTGCAGCAGCGCTACACCGAGCTGATGATGCTGGCCGGTGGCCCGCTGGCCCTGCCCTATGTGCACGAGGCCATGGAGGCCGGCTGGCAAGGCGACCAGTGGCTGGGCGGTGCCTGGATCGGCGGCGCCATGCACGCCATCCCGCTGACCGGCAACTACCTGAACGTCCGCAAGACGACGATCTACGGCGGCTCGAACGAAGTGCAGCGCAACATCGTCGCGCAGACGGTGCTTGGCTGAGCGGGAGACAAGACAAATGGATTTCGATTTCAGTGAAGACCAGGAAGCCCTGCGCGACGCGGTGCGCCGCTTTGTCGACAAGGACTACGCCTTCGAGCGCCGAACAAAGATCGAGCGCGCTGGCGGTTTCGACCGCGCCGCCTGGGACGGCCTGGCGGGCCTGGGCCTGACCGCGCTGGCAGTGCCTGAGGCACACGGTGGCATGGGTTTCGGCGCCGTCGAGGCGATGGTGGTCATGGAAGAGCTCGGTCGCGGCCTCGTCATGGAGCCGGTGGCGCAGGGCGCGCTGATCGCGCCGGCGCTGCTCGGACGCGCGCCCGATGAACTGCAGGCCACCTGGCTGCCACGCATCGCCGGTGGCGAGGCCCTCGTCGTGCTCGCGCACCAGGAGGCCAAATCGCGCTACCGCCTGAATCAGGTAGCCACGCGCGCCGTCGACGGCAAGCTGACCGGCGTGAAGAGCCTGGTGCCGGCTGGCGACGTCGCCGACGCCTTCATCGTGCCGGCCCGCGTGTCCGGCACCGACGACGCCCCGCACGGTGTAGCCCTCTACCTCGTCGAACGCTCGGCGGCCGGCGTGCACACGCGGCCCTATTCGCTCTATGACGGCTCGCGCGCGGCCGAGGTCCACTTCGACAACACGCCCGCCCAGCTCATCGCCGGTCCCGACCAAGGCCATGCCCTGCTGGAACTGGCCGCCGACATCGGCATTGCCGCGCAGGCTGCCGAGGCCATCGGCGTCATGGAGAAGTACCTCGCGCTGACCGTCGAGTACATGAACACGCGCAAGCAGTTCGGCGTCGTGATCTCCAGCTTCCAGGCGCTCAAGCACCGTATCGCCGACGTGAAGATGCAGCTCGAACTGGCCCGCTCGATGAGCTACTACGCCACACTGCGCCTGGGCGACACGCCCGCCGTGCGCCGCCGCGCGCTGTCGCAGGCCAAGGTGCAGCTTGGCAACTCGATGCGCTTCGTTGGCCAGCAGTGCACCCAGCTGCACGGCGGCATCGGCGTCACCGACGAATACGCCGGCAGCCACTACTTCAAGCGCTTGACCGTCATGGAGATGCAATGGGGCGACACCATGCATCACCTGGGTCAGGTCAGCCAGAGCATGTTGGATACTGCGGGCGTGTTTGCCTGAGCGTGAAGGAGCCAAGGTCTCACCACGCTTTCATTCGGGAGACCTTGCCATGATCGCTGCTCGCTGTATTGCCCTTTCCCTGGTCGCGCTGGCGACTTCCGCCTCGGCCCAGATGATGAAGCCGGGCCTGTGGGAGATGAAACAGACCACCCAGGTCGATCCCGAACGCAAGGCGCAGATGGAAAAGGCCCAGAAGGCCATGGAAAGCATGCCCCCGGCGCAGAAACAGATGATGCAGGAGATGATGGCCAAGCGCGGCGTCAGCATGGATTTCGCGGGTGGTGCGGTCACTGTCAAGAGCTGCCTCACCGAGGAGCAGGTCAAGCGCGACCTCACGCCCTCTCATCCGGCCGGCAACTGCACCCACGATGTCCGCCGCAGCGGCAATGTCATCCACAGCCATTTCGTCTGCACCGACCCGGCCACCGAGGGTGAGGGCACGACCACCTTGCAAGGCAACACCGCCTTCACCAGCGACGTCAAGCTGACCCGCCAGCGCGACGGCAAGACCGTGACCACGGCCGTCAGCGGCGAAGGCCATTGGATCAGCGCCGACTGCGGCAACATCCAGCCCATTCAGGCTCGGCCCAAAGCCACGCCGTGAAGCAGCGGCTCTCACAGATCCTCTTCAGCCAGGGCTTCGGAACGCGGCGCCTGTGCGCAGGGCTGGTATGGAACGGCGAGGTGTCGGTCAACGGCGAAGTCGTCGACGACCCGGAGGCCGAGTTCGAGACTCAAGGCATGCGCTTCACGGTCGGTGGCCTGGAGTGGCCCTGCTACGACAAGGCACTGATCCTGCTGAACAAGCCGGCCGGCTACGAATGCTCGCAAAAGCCCAAGCACCACCCCAGCGTGCTCAGCCTGCTGCCAGCGCCGCTGCGCGAGCGCGGCGTGCAGCCCATCGGTCGGCTCGATGAAGACACGACCGGCCTGCTGCTGCTGACCGACGACGGCACCTTGATCCACAAGCTGACCTCGCCCAAGCACCATGTGCCCAAGGTCTACGAAGCGCGCTGCAAGCATCCGCTGACGGCGACCATGGTCGAGCAGTTGCTGGCCGGCGTCGAGCTGAAGGAGCCAGAGAGCAAGCTTCCGGCCAAGTTCCAGCGACCGCCCGAGATCAGCAAGGCCGACGGCGCCGCGATCGCCGACGAGACGCTGCTGCGGCTGACCCTTGTCGAAGGGAAATACCACCAGGTCAAGCGCATGGTCGCGGCCGTCGGCAACCGCGTCGAGGCCCTGCACCGGCCGCAGTTCGGCGCGCTGACGCTGCCGGCCGACCTGGCGCCCGGCCAATGGCGCTGGGTGGCGAGCCCTGCGGAGGTCTGGGGCCAATGACGCAGCGGGGACAATGAGCCCATGCGAGTTTTCAGAGGCTTCCACCACCCCGGCATCGCACCTGCCTGCGCACTGACCATCGGCAACTTCGACGGCGTGCACCGCGGGCACCAGGCCATGCTGGCGCTGCTGCAGTCAGAGGCCCGCCACCGCGGGCTGCCGACCTGCGTGCTGAGCTTCGAGCCGCATCCGCGCGACTTCTTCGCCGCCAAGGCCCACAAGCCCGAACTCGCGCCCGCCCGCATCGCCAATCTGCGCGACAAGCTCGTGGAGCTGGAGCGCTGCGGTGTCGACCAGGTCGTCATCCTGCGCTTCGACGAGGCCCTGGCCTCACTGCCGGCGCCGGACTTCATCCGCCAGGTGCTTGTCGACGGCCTGGGCGCTCGCTATGTGCTGGTCGGTGACGACTTCCGCTTTGGTGCCAAGCGCCAGGGCGACTATGCGACGCTGGATGCCGCCGGCCAGGCGCGCGGCTTCGACGTGGCCCGCATGATGAGCTACGAGGTGCACGGCCTGCGCGTCAGCAGCTCGGCCGTGCGCGAGGCGCTGGCCGCGGGCGACATGGCGGCCGCCGCGGCGCTGCTGGGTCGGCCCTATGCCATCTCGGGCCACATCACGCACGGGCGCAAGCTGGGCCGCCAACTGGGCGAGAGCGCCCCCGGCGCGGCCGACGGCTTTCGCACCTTGAACCTGCGCTTCGACCATGACAAGCCGGCCGCCCAGGGCATCTTCGCGGTGCTGGTGCATGGCCTGACGCCCGAGCCGCTGCCGGGCGTCGCCAGCCTGGGCCGGCGGCCCACCGTCGAAGATGCCGGCCGCGTGCTGCTGGAGGTGCATTGCCTGCGGTGGCCCCTCGGCCCCGAGGGGGGCTACGGTAAACTCGCCCGCGTGGAACTGCTGCACAAACTTCGCGACGAAGCCAGGTACGACGGGCTTGAAGCGCTCACGGCTGCCATCGCAGCCGACACGGCGGCGGCGCGCGCCTTCCTGGCCACCCACGCCGCCCAGCGACGCCAGACCACGCGCGACCGAATTTGAAGCGGCTCCCCGCCGCTCTTCGCTCCGCCCTCCCCGCTTCTTGATCGCCAGGCACGCCGCCTGGCCGCATGCCATGACCACCCCGGACTACCGCTCCACGCTCAACCTGCCCGACACGCCCTTCCCGATGCGCGGCGACCTGCCCAAGCGCGAACCGGGCTGGGTCAAGGCCTGGGACGAGCAAGGCCTGTACAAGCGCCTGCGCGACGCCCGCTGCGGCGCGCCGAAGTTCGTGCTGCACGACGGCCCGCCTTATGCCAATGGCCAGATCCACATCGGCCACGCGGCCAACAAGATCCTCAAGGACATGATCGTCAAGGCGCGCCAGCTGGCGGGCTTCGACGCGGCTTACATCCCAGGCTGGGACTGCCACGGCCTGCCCATCGAGAACCAGATCGAGAAGACCTTCGGTCGCGGCTTGCCGCGCGACGAGGTGCAGGCCAAGAGCCGCGCCTACGCCACCGAGCAGATCGACGGCCAGCGCACGGACTTCAAGCGCCTGGGCGTGCTGGGCGAATGGGACAACCCGTACAAGACGATGAACTACGCTAACGAGGCCGGCGAGATCCGCGTGCTGAAGCGGATGTTCGAGCGCGGTTTCGTCTACCGCGGCTTGAAGCCTGTGTACTGGTGCTTCGACTGCGGCTCGTCCCTGGCCGAGTTCGAGATCGAGTACGCGGACAAGCAGTCGCCGGCCGTCGATGTGGCCTTCCTGTCGGCCGAGCCCGAGAAGCTGGCCGCCGCGTTTGGCGTGGCGCCGCTGACGAAGGACGCCTTCACCGTCATCTGGACGACCACGCCCTGGACCATCCCCGCCAACCAGGCGCTCAACCTGAACCCCGAGCTGCCCTACGCGCTGGTCGACACGGCCAAGGGCTACTTCGTCGTCGCAGAGGCGCTGGTGGAGAAGTGCCTGGCGCGCTGGCAGCTCGAAGGCAGCGTCGTCGCCGTGGTGCCAGGCCGCAAGCTGGAGCTGCAGAAGTTCAAGCATCCGCTGGCCCACGTCGACCCCGGCTATGACCGCGAAAGCCCGGTCTACCTGGCCGACTACGCGACTGCCGAAGACGGCACCGGCGTCGTCCATTCCGCACCCGCCTATGGCCTGGACGACTTCCAGTCCTGCGTCGCCCACGGACTGGCCTTCGACGACATCCTCAACCCCGTGCAGGGCAACGGCGCCTACGCCGCCGACCTGCCGCTGTTCGGCGGCCAGCACATCTGGAAGGCCAACCCCGTCATCGCGCAGGCGCTGCAGGACGCCGGCCGCCTGATGGCGCAAAGCAAGCTGACCCACAGCTACCCACACTGCTGGCGGCACAAGACGCCGGTCATCTACCGCGCGGCGGCGCAGTGGTTCGTGCGCATGGATGAGGGCGACGGCTTGTTCACGACGAACAAGGCGCCCGACAGCCTGCGCAAGACCGCGCTGGCCGCTATCGAAGCCACCAGCTTCTACCCCGAGAACGGCCGCGCCCGCCTGCACGACATGATCGCCGGCCGTCCCGACTGGTGCATCTCCCGCCAGCGCAGCTGGGGCGTGCCGCTGCCTATCTTCCTGCACAAGGACACGGGCGAGGCGCATCCGAAGACGCTGGAGTTCATCGAGCGCGCGGCCCAGCTGGTGGAGCAGAACGGCATCGAGGCCTGGTCCAAGCTCGACGCCGTCGAGTGGCTGGGTGCTGAGGCGGCCCAGTACACCAAGGGCAACGACATCCTCGACGTCTGGTTTGACTCCGGCTCCACCTTCGAGCATGTGCTCAAGGGCAGCCACCAGGGAGCGGGCCACGACAGCGGCCCCGAGGCCGACCTTTATCTCGAAGGCCACGACCAGCACCGCGGCTGGTTCCATTCGTCGCTGCTGATCGCCTGCGCCCTCTATGGCCGCGCGCCCTACCGGGGGCTGCTGACGCACGGCTTCGTCGTTGACGGCCAGGGCCGCAAGATGAGCAAGTCCATGGGCAACGTCGTCGCGCCGCAAGCCGTGTCGGACAAGTTCGGCGCCGAGATCCTGCGCCTGTGGACGGCCGCAACCGACTACTCGGGCGACCTCGGCCTGGACGAAAAGATCCTGGCCCGCGTCGTCGACAGCTACCGCCGCATCCGCAACACGCTGCGCTTCCTGCTCGCCAACGTCAGCGACTTCGACCCGGCAACGGACACGGTCGCACCCGGCGATCTGCTGGAAGTCGACCGCTACGCGCTGGCTCGTGCCGCCGAATTGCAGGCCGACATCCTGGCCCACTTCGAGCGCTACGAGTTCCACCCGGTGGTGTCGAAACTCCAGGTCTACTGCTCCGAGGACCTCGGCGCCTTCTACCTGGACGTGCTGAAGGACCGCCTCTACACGACCGCGCCCAAGAGCCTGGCCCGCCGATCCGCACAGACGGCGCTGTGGCAAATCACGCACGCCATGCTGCGCTGGATGGCGCCCTTCCTCAGCTTCACGGCCGAGGAGGCGTGGGCGATCTTCGGCAAGGGCGAGAGCATCTTCACGGAGACCTATTGGGACTTCGGCAAGACGGATTTAGCGCTGCTGGCCAAATGGCATCGCATCCACGAGATCCGCGATGAGGTCAACAAGGCCATCGAGGCGGTGCGCACGACGGGTGCTGTCGGCGCCTCGCTGCAGGCCGAACTGGTGCTCAAGGTAAACGAGCAGGACCAGATGCTGTTGGCCAGCCTGGGTGACGACCTGCGCTTCGTCTTCATCACGTCGGCCGTGCGCTTGGCATCAGCAGGCGAACTGGGCGTCGTCGTCACGCCCAGCGCCCATGCCAAGTGTGAGCGCTGCTGGCACTACCGCGCCGACGTCGGCAGCATTGCGGCTCACCCGACGCTCTGCGGGCGCTGCGACAGCAACCTCTACGGCGCGGGCGAGACCCGCACCGTCGCGTAAGCACGCGCTGGTTTTTGACGCGGACCGACGCCGGGCCGTCCCAAGTCGGCCCGCAGGCGATGTGCATGCGGCTCAATGCCGCATGCATCGCCGTCCCCTCGGGGGCTGAGGCCGGACACGGCAAGTCCTGAGGACTTGTCGTGCCTGCCGAAGAGCAGCCACTCTGCCGGCTGCGCGGTCTGCAAGACCGGCTGGCCTCACCGGCGTTCAGCCGGAGTGAGACCGGACGAGGGGCTCACGGGAACGCAGGCACGTTCGGCTCCATCCCCTCGAAGTGCGCTTCGGGGTGGGTGCGAGCCAGCAGTTCCTCGATCTCGGTGATGCGCGAGCGGGGCACGTCGACGATGAGCAGGTATTGGCCTTGCTCGATGGCCGCCTCGAAGCGTTTCAAGCGCCGGCTCGGCGTGGAGCTGCCGATCATGCTGGACGACCAGGTGCCCAGCATGGCGCCTACGGCCGCCAGGCCGATGACGACCGCCGCCGGAGAGGCCGCGCTGATCGCCAGAGCCGCCGCAACGCCGCCCGCGGCGCCGAGGCCGGAGCCGATCAGCGCGCCGTTCTGGGCCGCCTCGACCAGGTCCGAGGTCTGCAGCACATTGGCCGCGTGAAGACCGTCCATCGCGGCACCTTCGGCGGCGACGAAATGGATGTGGTGTTCGGTGATGCGGGCGAGCAACAGCTCGTCCATCGTGCGCCGCGCGCTGCTCAGGTGGGGCAGCAACCAGTAGATGCGCTTTCGCATGGGATCCTCCAGCGAGCAGGGAGAGTTCCGCTTCTACGCCGCTTCTCCTGCGCCTACAAGCCCCGGCTCGGCGGCAAGTTACATTGGCGGCCCTCGCCTCGCGACCCCATTCCATGCCTTCTCGCTCGTCGTCCTCGTCCTCCGGCCTGACTTCCTGGCTGCTGATTGCCGCCCTCATCATCCTGGCCGACCAGCTCACCAAGCTGCTCATCCTGCGCACCTTCCAGCTCGGTGACGTGCACCCAGTCACCAGCTTCTTCGACGTCGTGCGCGCCCACAACTTCGGCGCCGCTTTCAGCTTCCTGCATGGCGCCTCCGGCTGGCAACGCTGGTTCTTCCTCGGCCTGGGCCTGGCCGCGGCCGGCTTCATCATCTGGATGCTGCGCCGCCACGGCCACCAGAAGCTGTTCGCTTGGGCGTTGACGCTGATTCTGGGTGGCGCGCTAGGCAATGTCATCGACCGCGCCATCCACGGCTACGTCGTCGACTTCATCCAGGTTCACGCTCGAAGCTGGTATTTCCCTGCTTTCAACGTCGCCGACAGCGCCATCACCGTCGGCGCCGTCCTGCTGATCCTGGACGAATTGCGCCGAGTGCGCCGCGGTTGAACCTGCGCGGCGCGGCCGCGCAGTAGTTCACGGGCGACAGATGTGACGAGCGGTGACAATCGCGCGCCTCTCAACGCGCCCACATGCTCCTCGACTTCGCCAGCCTGAGCCATTACGACTGGCTCGACGTTCCTCTGTGGGTCTTCGACCCCGAACAACAGCGCAATCTCTGGGCCAATGCCGCAGCCCTGCGCTTCTGGCATGCCGACAGCGCCGAGGAATTCCTGTCGCGCGACTTTTCCGAGCATGGCGATGCCGTGCGCGAGCGCCTGGCCGTCACGGCGGCCGACCATGCGCAGGGCAAGATCGTCCGCGAGCAGTGGACTCTCTATCCCAAGGGCGAGCCGACGACGGTCATGCTGGTGTCGCGCGGCATGCGCACGCCGGAACGCCGTCAGGTCATGCTGTTCGCGGCCGATTCGCTGGGCGGTGGTGCCGATCTCGCCATGCTGCGCGGCGTTGAGGCTGTGCAACACACCTCGGTGCGCATCGCCGTTTTCGGCCTCGGCCAGGGCGAACTGCTGATGCGCAACCCGGCTGCGGCCCTGACGTTCGGTGACACGCCGCCCGGCCCCGACCAGACCGAGTTCACCCGCCTGTTTGCTCACATTGGCGATGCCGCCAGCATCCTGGGCCGCGTGCAGCGCGGCCAGACCTGCCACCAGGACGTCGAGTTGCAGACGCTGGCCGGCCTGCGTTGGCATGCACTGGACGCGCGGCCCATGCGCGACCCGGTCACCGGCGACACGGTCATGCTCTTCAATGCCCACGACATCGCCGATCTCAAGGCCAGCCAGGCGGCCCTGGTCGCCGCACGCGAGGCCGCCGAGACTGCCAGCCAGGCCAAGAGCAGCTTCCTGGCCAATATGAGCCACGAGATCCGCACGCCGATGAATGGCGTGCTCGGCCTGACCGAACTGGTGCTGCAGACTGAACTCAACGAGCGCCAGCGCCGCTTCATCGGCATGGCCCACCAGTCGGCCAAGGGGCTGATGACCATCATCAACGACCTGCTGGACGTGGCCAAGATCGAGGCCGGCCGCATCGTCATCGACGAGCAGCCCTTCAGCCTGCACGACTGCCTCGGCGAATCCCTGCAGCCTCTGCTGCTACAGGCGCATGACAAGGGCATCCAGCTGCACGCCCGCGTACAGCCGGGCGTGCCGTCCTGGCTGGTAGGCGACGCCCTGCGGCTGCGCCAGGTGCTGATCAACCTGATTGGCAATGCACTGAAGTTCACCGAGCGCGGCGAAGTACGCATCGAGATCGCCCTGGCCGACGCGCGCGACGGTGACGGCCCCGACCGCCTGCGGCTGCGCGTGGCCGTCACCGACACCGGCATCGGCATGACGCGCGACCAGATCGGCCAGATCTTCGACCCCTTCACCCAGGCCGATGGCAGCATCACGCGCCGCTACGGTGGCACGGGCCTGGGGCTGACCATCGTGCAGCGCCTCGTCAGTCTGATGAGTGGCGAGATCACCGTCGAGAGCGAGCCCGGCGTCGGCTCCTCCTTCAGCTTCGAGCTGCAACTCGGCCGGGCGCCGGCTTAAAGTTTCAGGGCAGCAGCACGGCGCTGCCCACCAACTGGCGGGCTTCCAGATCGCGGTGGGACTGCGCCGCGTCCGCCAGCGTATAGCGCTTGTCGATGCGGACCTTGACCTGGCTGCTGGCCACCATCTCGAACAGCTCGTCGCCCATGGCCTGCGTGGCCTCGCGCGTGGCGATGTGCGTGAACAGCGTCGGCCGCGTCACATAGATGGAGCCCTTGGCCGCCAGCGTGCTCACGCTGAAGGGCGGCACCGGACCCGAGGCACCGCCGAAGCTGGCCAGCAGGCCAAAAGGCGCCAGGCTGTTCAACGAGCCCTCCCAGGTGTCGGCACCGACCGAGTCGTAAACGACCTTCACGCCGCGCCCGCCGGTGATCTCGCGCACCTTGGCGGCGAAGTCCGTATCACGGCGGTAGTTGATGGCATGTGCCGCGCCGTTGTCCAACGCCAGCTGGCATTTCTCGTCGCTGCCTGCGGTGCCGATGAGCTGCAGGCCCAGTGCGCGCGCCCACTGGCAGGCAATCAGCCCGACACCGCCGGCCGCCGCGTGAAAGAGCACAAAGTCGCCCGGCTGCAGGCCACCCTGGGGCAGGGTCTTGCGCAGCAGGTATTGCACCGTCAGACCCTTGAGCATCATGGCCGCGGCGGTCTCGAAATCGATGGCGTCAGGCAGTTTGAGCACGCATTTGGCGGGCATCACACGAGCGGTCGCGTATGCCCCCGGTGGATTGCTGGCATAGGCCGCGCGGTCGCCGGCCTTCAGGTGGGTGACACCCTCGCCCACCGCCTCGACAACGCCCGCGCCTTCCATGCCCAGCCGCGCCGGCAGCGGCAAGGCGTAGGTGCCGTTGCGGTGGTAGACGTCGATGTAGTTCAGCCCGCAGGCCTCGTGGCGGATGCGGATCTCGCCCGGACCTGGGGCGCCGACCTCCACGTCCATCAGCTTCAGTTGCTCGGCCCCGCCCGGAGCTTCGATGACAACGGCTTTTTCACTCATGCGGCGTCTCCTGTTCGCGAGTCCGGTATCGTGCCAGCCCTTTGGCCCACGCGGCGGCGCCTGATGAAACTGACCCCACGCCTTGCTCTGCTGTTGACGCTGCCACCACTGCTGTGGGCCGGCAACGCCGTCATCGGCCGCATGGTGCGCAACGACATCCCGCCGATGGCGCTGAACGCGTTGCGCTGGCTGCTCGCCTTCGTGCTGCTGGCTCCGCTGGCCCGCCGCCTGCTGGCCGACCCGCGGGAGGCCTTGAAGCGCTGGCGTGGTCTGGCCTGGCTGGGCTTTCTTGGCATGGGTTGCTACAACTCGCTGCAATACTTGGCGCTGCACACCTCGTCGCCGCTGAACGTCACGCTGATCACCGCCAGCATGCCGGTCTGGATGCTCGGCGTGGGTGCCGTCTTCTACGGCGTGAAGCCGACTCGCCGCCAGCTGGCCGGCGCAGCCCTGTCGCTGCTCGGCGTGGCCGTCGTTATCGCACGCGGCGACCCCGCCGCCCTGCTGGCCGTGCAATTTGTACCCGGCGACCTGTTGATGCTCCTGGCCCTCTTCACCTGGGCCATCTACTCCTGGATGCTGGCGCGGCCGGTGCGCGGGCTGCGCCCAGGCGAACGGCCGGACTGGAACTGGGCCGAGATGCTGATGGCCCAGCTGATGTTCGGCGTGGTGTTCTCGGGCGTGGCGGCGGGCGTGGAACAGGGCGTTGCACCGGCCGCCATCCACTGGAGCCCGACCCTGGTCGCCGTGCTCGCCTATGTCGCCATCGGTCCGTCGCTGATTGCCTACCGCTGCTGGGGCCTGGGCGTGGCCGAGGCCGGGCCGGCGTTGGCCGGTTTCTTCGTCAATCTCACGCCGGTGTTTGCCGCCGTCATCTCGGCGGCGCTGCTGGGCGTCGCGCCGGCCTGGTATCACGGAGTCGCCTTCGCGCTGATCGCAGCAGGCATCCTCGTCTCTTCACGTTGATGCGGGTGCTGCACGCCGACGACCGCCTGGTCGTCATCGACAAGCCCACCGGCCTGCTCAGCGTGCCGGGCCGCCGCGAGCCCGATTGCGCCAGCGCACGCGTGCAAATGCTCTACCCCGACGCGTTGGTCGTGCATCGCCTCGACCAGGCCACTTCGGGCCTGCTGCTGTTCGCCCGCGGCCTCGACGCCCAACGCGATCTCAGCGCCGACTTCGCCGGGCGCCGCATCGACAAGCTCTACGTCGCCGTCGTCGCCGGCCATCTCGAGGGCGAAGGCCTCATCGACCTGCCGGTCGGCGCCGACTGGCCCAACCGGCCGCGCCAGCAGGTCAACTTCGAACACGGCAAGCCCTCGCAGACGCGTTGGCGCGTGCTCGGCCATGAAGGCGATCACACGCGCGTGGCCCTCGAGCCCCTGACCGGTCGCACCCATCAATTGCGCGTGCATCTCGCCGCCATCGGGCATGCCATGCTGGGCGACACGCTCTATGCCGCGCCCGACATCGCTGCCGCCAGCCCACGCCTGCTGCTGCATGCCAGCGAACTGCGAATCGGCGACCATCACTTCATCAGCCCACCGGAGTTCTGAGCATGCATCTCTACATCGTCACCGGCAGTTCACGCGGCCTGGGCGCGGCACTGGTTCAACAGCTCACGCAAGCCGATAACACGGTGATCGGCATCGCTCGCAAGACCAACCCGGCGCTGCAAGCGGAGCAATGGGCGCTTGATCTGGCGGACCCGATTGCTGCTGCGGAACACCTGCAGGCCTGGTTGCGCGCCAACAAGCGCTGGGAAAGTGCAACGCTGGTCAACAACGCCGCCCTGCTCAGCGAGCCCGGCCCGCTGGCGTCCTCCGATCTCACCAGCCTGTCGGCCGCGCTACGCGTCGGCCTGGAAGCGCCAACGCTGCTGAGCCGTGTCTTCCTGGCCGAAACGGTGGGCGTGCCGACGCGACGCATCCTGAGCATCTCATCGGGCCTGGGCCGCCGCGCCATGGCCGGCAGCGCAGCCTACTGCGCCATCAAGGCCGGGCTGGACCATCTCAGCCGCGCCCTGGCCCTGGAAGAGCCTGGCGTCGGCGTCGTCTCACTGGCGCCGGGCGTCATCGACACCGACATGCAGGTGCAATTGCGCGGCGCCGACCCCACCCGGTTCCCCGAGCAAACCCGCTTCCAGGGCCTGAAAGATGGCGGCCAGTTGCAGACGGCGGCCGACACGGCTGCGGCGATTGTTCGCTTTCTCATGCGGCCAGACTTCGGAAAAACCGTGGTTTCCGATATCAGAGACGCTTGAAAATCCTGATCCGAACCTGCATCTGCCGGTTCGTTTCCAAGCTTCTGGAGAACTCGCTTGAACCGCATCTTTGCTGTGACCCTCGCCACCCTGCTGGCCGTCACGCTGCCCGCCCATGACGCCGAGGCCAAACGCCTCTCCAGTGGTGGCCTGAAGCGCAGCGTGCCTACCCAGACCGCGCCACAAACGCCGCCGGCCCAGCAGCCTGCGCCCCAGCAAGCTGCTCCCGGCAAACAGGCTGCTGCAACACCCGCGGCCGCTCCCGCTGCGGCGCCCAAACGCTCCTGGCTTGGCCCCATTGCCGGCCTGGCCGCAGGCCTGGGCCTGGCCGCGCTGGCCAGCCACTTCGGTTTTGGCGGCGAACTGGCCAGCATCATGACGATGGTGCTGCTCGGCCTGGTGGCGGTCTTCGTGATTCGCTTTCTGGTGCGCCGCTTCGCCGCGCCGAAGCCGCAGCTCGCCGGCGCCAACGGCGCCAACTTCCGGGCAGCCGAGCCGGCGTGGAATTCGGCAGCGGCCACGGTTTCCGGCGCTGCCGCAGCCCCCGCGGACTTCGACGCCGCGGGCTTCGAGAAGCTCGCCAAGCAGGTCTTCATCCGCCTGCAGGCCGCCAACGACGCCGGCGACCAGGCCGACCTGCGCCGCTTCACGACGCCGCAGATGTACGCCAACATCCAGCACGATCTGCTGGAGCGCGGCGCACAGGCTCAGCGCACCGAGGTGCTGCAGCTCGAAGCCAACGTCGTCGATGTCGCGACGGAGACCGGAGAACAGATTGTCTCCGTGCGCTTCTCGGGCCTGGTGCGCGAGAAGAGCGAACAGGCCGCGGAGGACTTCGACGAGATCTGGCATCTGGTCAAGGCCGGTGACGGCTGGCTGATTGCCGGCATCCAGCAGACCGCATGACCCAAGGCATAGCGGGTTAGACCCGAGTCCGGGCCAGTCGAGAATGGGCGCTTCGAGCGCCCATTTCCTTTTGAGGCCCCACATGATTCGTTTGCGTCTTTCTCTTTGCGCACTCGGCACAGCATTGCTGGCCGCCTGCGCCTCTTCTCCTGCGCCGGCACCGGTCTCCACGGCCGTGGTTGCGCCCAATGCGAACCTGGTCATCCAGGGCATCCCGCCCGTGCCCCAGAGCCTGGCTGACGCCATCGGCCGCTACAACGACTTCCGCGGCCATGCCTTCGCCGACTGGCACCCGACCCAGCGCGAGATGCTGGTCAGCCACCGCAAGGCCGGTGCCAACACGGCGCAGATCTTTCGCATGACGACACCGCTGACCGATGGCGAGCAGCTCACCGACGGCATCGACCCGGTCGTGCGCGCGACCTACGAACCGCGCAACGGTCAGTACATCGTCTTCGAGCGCGCCACCGGTGGCAACGAAGTCGCGCAGCTCTATCGCCTGCCGCTGAACCAGGCCGGTGCCCAGCCGGTGCTGCTGACCAACCCCGACGAGCGCCACTCAATCAACACCTGGCTGCGCAGGAGCGGCCAGCTCGTCTACTCATCGGTGCCCATCGACCGCACCGCCCAGGGCGGCACGCGCACCAAGATCACCACCACGCTGTGGTTGATGGACCCCGAAAAGCCCGAGACGCGGCGCAAGCTGGCCGAGCTGGACGGCGGCGGCTGGTTCGCGGGCAGCCCCTCGCCCGACGAGCGTCTGGTGTCGCTGACGCGCTATCTGTCGGCCAATGAATCGCAGATCTGGATGCTGGACCTCGCCAGCGGCGTTGCCAAGCAGGTCGCACCGGCCGTTGGCAGCCAGGAGGCCAAGGCCACCTACTCGCCCGCCGGCTGGGCGCCCGATGGCCGCTCGCTGTGGATTGCCAGCGACCGCGCCGGCGAGTTCCGCGAGCTGATGAAGCTGGATCTCGCCAGCGGCCGCATCGACCGTGTCAGCAGCCACATCCCTTGGGACGTCAGCGGTGTCACGCTGACCGAGGACGGTGCCAGGCTGGCGGCCCAGTTCAATGTGGATGGCCGCGACGAGCTGCATTTCTTCGATGCGGCGACTGCCAAGGAAGTACCGGCCGCCGCCCTGCCGAAACTGCCCGAGGGCAATGTCGGCGCCGCTTCCTACCACCACGGTCGCGGTGAGCTCGCTTTCTCAATCAGCAATGCCCAGGGCCCGAGCCAGATCTATTCGCTGGGCACGGACGGCAAGGTCCAGCAATGGACGCGCGCCACAGCCGCGCCTGGTGTCGACACTGCCGCTTTCAGCGAGCAGAAGATCGTGCGCTGGAAGAGCTTTGACGGCACGATGATCTCGGGTCTGCTCACCGCCCCACCGAAGAAGTTCTCCGGCAAGCGCCCGGTGCTGATCTCCATCCACGGTGGCCCCGAGTCCCAGGCCAGTTTCGGCTTCCTGGGCCGCAACGCTTACTACGTGCAGGAGCTGGGCATGGCCCTGATCCAGCCCAATGTGCGAGGCTCCAGCGGCTACGGCAAGAGCTTCCTGGCGATGGACAACGGCTTCAAGCGCGAGGACTCGGTCAAGGACGTCGGCGCCCTGCTCGACTGGATTGCCACCCAACCCGACCTCGACGCCTCGCGCGTGCTCGTCACCGGCGGCAGCTACGGCGGCTACATGACGCTGGCCGTGTCGACGAACTACGCCGACCGCATCGCCGGTTCCATCGATGTCGTCGGCATCTCGCACTTCGTGACCTTCCTGAACAACACCGAGAGCTACCGCCGCGACCTGCGCCGGGTGGAATACGGCGATGAGCGCGACCCGGCGATGAAGACGCATCTCGACAAGATCTCACCGCTGACCAATGCAGTCAGGATCAAGAAGCCCCTCTTCGTCATCCAGGGCAAGAACGACCCGCGCGTGCCCTACACCGAGGCCGAGCAGATCGTCGCGACCGTGCGCCAGGGTGGCACGCCGGTCTGGTATCTGCGCGCGGAAAACGAAGGCCATGGCTTCCAGAAGAAGGACAACCAGGACTTCCAGTTCTATGCCACGGTGCTGTTCATGCAGCAGACCGTGCTGAAGTAGGCCGGCCATAGGCGGGCGGCCTGGGCCAGCTCGATGGCATTGGAGGCGCGCCCTGCCAGTGCCGAGCGGTGATCCAGCCGCCATGCCCCACCCCCAAGGCGCAGGGCGGCTGCCAAGCCGCCGCCCGCGCCAGCAGCGCATTGAGTGACTCACCACCGTCGAACTCGAAGCCGCAGAAGTCGCGCGTCCAGCGCTCGAATTCCGCCGCGGAGATGGCGCTCCAGGGCTGGCCGTCCCAGCTGCCGAAGTTCATCTCCGCCAAGGCTGGGTCGACGCACCACAGGAAGCCCCATCGCTTCAGCCAACGCCCCACCGACGCGGCGCGCGCGAGCGGCGAAGTGACGACCTCGCGCGGCAGCCCCTGCCGGCGTGCATGCGTGCGAATGCGATGGGCCAGGCGCTTGGCTTTGCGCGGGTCGACGGGAAGGTCGGTGCGGCCACCGATGCAGCGACCCGCAGCACCGATGGGCTTGGGGTGGCGCCAGATCGTGAACACAGGCCTCAGAACGAGGCCGTGAAGGCCAGCAGCACGGCGATCTCGGCCAGTTGCTCGGTCGCGCCCAGCCCATCGCCGGTGTAGCCGCCGAGGCGGCGCTTCAGCCATTGGTGCATCAGTACTGCGGCAGCCGCTGCTGCGCCTGCGGCGGCCAGCAAGCGCGGCAGATCAACGCCTCCGGCGGCGAGCGCCAGCAACAGCAAGCCGCACCAGCCCAGCGCGATGGCGAAATTGCGGGGCGCCACGGCCATTGCCAGTGGCTTGGCCTTGGCATGCTCCGCATCGCCGCCGTAGGGCAGGCTGACCATCACGCCCACGGCCGCCGCGCGAGCAAAGGCGTGGCTGGCCAGCAAGGCGGCCACGGCACCCAGCAGCGGCCGCGTCGCCAACACGGCCAACAGCGCGGCGCGTAGCAACAAGCTCAGGCCCAACGCCAAAGCGCCATAGCTGCCGATGCGCGAATCCTTCATGATCGTCAGCGCCTTGTCGCGACTGACCACGCCACCCAGCGCATCGAAGGTGTCGGCCAAGCCATCTTCGTGGAAGCCGCCGGTCAGCACGACGGTGGCCGCGAGCGCCAGCACCGCGGCCACCCAGGCCGGCCACAAATGACCGGCCCCCGCCAGCACCACTGCGCCGACGCCACCGACCAGCGCGCCCACCAGCGGGAAGTGCCGCACGCAATCGTTCAGCCAGGCCGGCTCGAAGCCCTCCAGCCGCACCGGCAGCCGCGTCAGGAACTGCAATGCAACAAGGAAAAGCCGCACAGGGCTACTCGCGGTTGCTGACGCCGGCGCTGTCGAAGCTGGCCATGTCGGCCAGCAGCGCACAGGCGGCCGTCAGCAGTGGCCAGGCCAGCGCCGCACCACTGCCCTCGCCCAGGCGCAGGTCCAGGTCCATCAGCGGGCGCACACCCAGTTGTTGCAGCCAGCGCGCATGGGGCCCCTCGGCCGAGCGATGGGCGAACACGCAGGCCGCCAACAAGCCGGGGCGCAGCGCCTCGGCCAGCGCGACGGCAGCCGTCGTGATGAAGCCATCGACGACGATGACTCGGCGCTGCGCAGCGGCGGCCATGACGCTGCCGGCCATGGTGAGGATTTCGAAACCACCGAGAGCCGCGGCGAGCTGCAACGGGGTCTCGGCGTCAGCGTTGGCCGCGAGCGCCTCTGCAAGCACGCCAAGCTTGCGTCCCAGGCCTGCGTCATCCAGACCGGTGCCGCGCCCCGCACATTCGGCCAGCGGCAAACCCGTCAGGCGCTGCATCAAGAGGCTGGCCGACGACGTGTTGCCGATCCCCATCTCACCCAACAGCAGCGCATTGCCGGGCAAGCGCTCGACGAGGGCCATGCCGTTGCGCAGCGCACGCTCGGCTTGTTCGGCCGTCATCGCCGGCCCGACGCTCGCGTCGGCCGTGCCCGCAGCAATGCGCAGGTCGACGGCCCCGTCGGCCAGCGGCGCATCGACGCCACAGTCGGCGATCATCAGCGCCAGACCTTGTTGACGCACCAGCACGGACACGGCCGCACCGCCGGCCAGCATGTTGGCCACCATTTGCGGGGTGACCTCGCGCGGGTAGGCCGATACGCCGCGCCGGGACAGGCCATGGTCGGCCGCGTAGACGACAAGCTGCGGCTCGCGCAGCGCGGGCCGCTCCACACCCTGGATCAGCGCGAGCTGCAGGGCCAGGGCCTCGATGCGGCCGAGGGCGCCCAGAGGCTTGGTCTTGTGGTCGATGGCGTGCTGCACGCGCGCAGCAAGTCCGGGCTCGGCCAGGGCCGGCAAGTTGGGAAAGTTCATTTCAATTGCTTTGCTTGATATCGGCGGGCCGAGCGCTGGGTCGCTCCCGAGCCGGCCCGCTCAGGCGATGTGCTTGCCGGTCAAACCGGCAAGCATCGCCGTCCCCTTGGGGGACCGGCCGGGCTCGCCCGCGTTCAGCGCGGCGAGACTGGACGAGGGGCACCATGACTAGCCGACGAGGTTGGCCAGGGTCAGCAACGCGAGCAGCAGCATCCACAGCACGACGGAACGCCAGACTAGGCCGACGACGCTTTGCAGATGACCGAGCTGCGGCGGTGCGCCGGCCGTGGAGCCGGCGGCGCCGGTGAACTCGGGTTCGGTACCGGCATCGAAGGTCTTGCTGCGATCCGGCGTGACGCCAGGCGCCGCCGCGCCGCCGAGCTGCAGGCCCACAGCGCCAGCAGCGGATGCGAGGATGATGCCCTCGTTGGAATGCAGCCAGAGGCTGGCGTCGCGGCGCCAGCCATTCACGGCCTCTTCGAAGTTGCCGACGATGGCAAAGCCCGTCGCCGTCAGCCGCGCCGGCAGGTGGTCAATCCAGGTGAAGGCCTGGCGCGACAAAGCCAACAGGCGGGTGTTGGTCGGTGCGTCCAGCGTGCGGCTCTTGAAGGCCCAGTAGCGGCCAGCGAACTCGGCCATGCGGTAGACCACCGCGCCTGCCGGCCCCAGGCCGATGGTCGAGCAGACGATGAACCAGAAGAACACGCCAAAGACGTGGCGATGCGCGGCGAGCAGCGAATGCTCGATGACATGTCGGATCAGCTCGGTGCGCGGCAACTCGCTGGCATCCAGGTGGCGCCATTCGGCCAGCAACTGGCGCGCGGTGGCGTCGTCGCCGCGCTCGAGGGCATCACGGATGTCGGTGTAGTAGTGGCTGAACTGCCGGAAGCCCAGCGTCAGATACAGGATGAGGACGTCCAGCCCTAGGGCGAGCAGCACGCTGAAATGGCGCAGCGCCCAGTAGATCAGCGCAACGGCCAGGCCCGGCACCAGAACCGTGATGGCCCAGACGACGGCAGCATGATGCTCGTCGCCAGCGTCGAAGTTGCGGCCCGTCCAGCGCACCCAGCCGATGACCGACTGGTGCACGCGGTTGCCATGCCTCAGGGGCTTGAGTTGCTCACACAACAGGGCCAGCAGCACCGCGAAGAAATTCATGGGCCGGGATGATAGTGGCGCGCTCAGGCGCCGCTGAGAAGACGGTAGAAGTTGCGCAACATCGCGGCGGTCGCGCCCCAGATGAAGTACTCGCGTTCGGGCCCTTGCCAGGGCATGGACAGAAAGCGCCGCTCGGCGCCCGCGAACTCGAAACGGTGGTGGCGGTGGTGGGCCGGATCCATCAGGAAGGCCAGTGGCACCTCGAAGGCTTCGGCGACCTCGAAATCATCCAGCGTCAATGTGAAGCCGGGTTCGACAAGAGCCACCACCGGCGTCACCTGAAAGGCCGTCACTGTCGAATAGACCGGCAACTGGCCAATGATCTCGATGTGCTGGCGCGACAGGCCGATCTCCTCCTCGGTCTCCCGCAGCGCGGTCGCGACGGGACCATCGTCCTCGGGCTCGACACGGCCACCGGGAAAGCTGATCTGGCCGGCGTGATCGCGCAGGTGGTCGGTGCGCCGGGTCAGCAGCAGGTTCAAGCCTGCCTCCCGCTGCACCAGCGGGATGAGCACGGCGGCACCAGACGGCTCGCGATTGGCGAAGAGACCCCCGTCGCCGACGAACTCAGGCGTCCAGGCCGCTACCTCCGCCAGGCGCGCCCGTATGGCCGAAGCCGTCAGCGCCAAGTCTGGCACCGCAGGAAGATGATCGTCGATGCTCGTGACCGGCACGAGTTGGGGCTGGGTGATGGCGGGGCGGGTCATGCGACAAAAAAACAAAAGCCGCCGAGAGCGTACGCCCTGGCGGCTTTGGCGGTAGGAACCGGCTGATTAAGCCAGCTTCTCTTTGATTCGAGCCGACTTGCCCGAACGCTGGCGCAGGTAGTACAGCTTGGCGCGACGGACGTCACCGCGGCGCTTGACTTCGATCGTGGCGATCAGCGGGCTGTAGAGCTGGAAGGTCCGCTCGACGCCTTCGCCGCTGGAGATCTTGCGGACGATGAAGCTGCTGTTCAGGCCGCGATTGCGCTTGGCAATCACGACGCCTTCGTAGGCCTGCACGCGCTTGCGGGTGCCTTCAACGACGTTCACGCTGACGATCACCGTGTCGCCAGGGGCGAAGGGCGGGATGGTCTTGTTCAGGCGAGCAATTTCTTCTTGCTCAAGGGTTTGGATCAGGTTCATCTGTACTCCTGGAGATCTTGGCGAGACGCTATTTATCGGGATGTTTGCAGCTGGCTCCCAGTGAAGGAACCCAGCCACTCGACCCGCCAGAGGATCGGACAGCCGAATATTGTAGCCTGGGCCGCGGGTTTAGCCTAGAGCTTGGCCAGGAAGGATTCATCGGCCTTGCTGAGGCGGCCGGCGGCGCGGGCGGCGGCAATCAGGTCGGGCCGGCGCGCGGCCGTCAGCACCAGAGACTGCTCGCGGCGCCAGCGCCGGATGTCGGCGTGGTGGCCCGACAGCAGCACGGGCGGCACGCCGCGACCATCGGCCAGGACTTCGGGGCGGCTGTAGTGCGGGCAGTCCAGCAGGCCATCAGAGAAGCTGTCCTGCTCGTGGGATTTGGCGTCGCCAAGGACCCCCTCCTGCAGCCGTGCGACGGCGTCCAGGAGAGCGAGCGCCGGGAGCTCGCCGCCCGAAAGCACGAAGTCGCCCAGGCTGAGTTCCAAGGTCACATGACGGTCCAGCACGCGCTGGTCGATGCCCTCGTAGCGGCCGCAAAGCAGGACGGCACCCGGGCCCGCAGCGAGATCCTGCACGCGGGCCTGATCGATTCGCGCGCCGGTCGGGGTGAAGTGGATGACCACGGGCGCCGCCTCGCCACGATCCGCCTTGACAGCGGTGAGCGCCTTTTCAAGCGGCTCGGCCAGCATGACCATGCCTGGGCCGCCGCCATAGGTACGGTCGTCGACGCGGCGGTAGTTGTCCTCGGCGAAATCGCGCAGCAGCCACAGCCGCACGTCGACCTGACGGCTCTCGAAGGCGCGCCGCGTGACGCCATGCGTCAGATGCGGCGCGAACAGCTCCGGGAAGATCGTCAGGACATCGAAGCGCATGGCTTCGGTCAGAAGTCCAGGCCCCAGTCGACGCGGATACGCCGGTCTTCCAGGCTGACGTCGTCGATGAAACGCCCGACGAAGGGGATCAAGCGCTCCTGGTCCGGCTTGGCGGGCTCTTCCAGTCCTGGCGGCAGGATGCGCAGCACCGCATGCGGGCCGGTGTCGATGAGGCCGATCACTCGGCCCAAAGCCTCAGACTCGCGATTGATGACGTCCAGGCCGATCAGGTCAACCCAGTAGTACTCGCCGTCGGGTGTGCGCGGGAAGTCGCTGCGGGGAATGTAGATCTCGTGGCCCCGCAGCGCTTCGGCGGCATTGCGGTCGTCCACCCCTTCGGCGACGGCGACGATGCCCTCGCCCTGCTCGCGCACCGATTTCACGGCCAACACCAGTTGGCTGGGCTTGGGGCCGATCGACTTCAGATACCAGCGCTTGGCGCTGAACAACGCGTCCGCGTCGGCCGAGTAGGCCTGCACCTTGAGGCCGCCTTTGATGCCCCAGGCATCAAGGATGCGGCCCACCGGCAGCAGATCTTCGGGCCAGGAAGCAAAAGACGGCGCCGAGGCGCCGTCTTGCTGAGGCTTGTTGCCTGCCACGCCTGCTTAGGCGGCGACAGCGGCCGTCTTGGCGTCACCCACCAGGCGGGCCACCGTGGGCGACAGCTGGGCGCCGACACCGATCCAGTAGCTCACGCGGTCCTGCTCGACGCGCAGCTTCTCGGCGGAACCGGAAGCGACGGGGTTGTAGAAGCCGACGCGCTCGATGAAGCGGCCGTCACGGCGCTGGCGGCTGTTGGCGACGACGATGTTGTAGAAGGGGCGCTTCTTGGAGCCGCCGCGGGCCAGACGAATCACAACCATGATGTTTCCTAAAAATTGGGTGACCACCGCACGAGGAGACACTCAAGTAGCGACAAGTCGAATGGCAGGAACCCCTGCCGGGGTAGGCTCTGTAGATACGCCGCAGCCATCTGCGACCAGAGCCGAAAACCCAGCATTATAAACTCGATCAAGCTCCTCTTGCGCAGTCCCCAAAACCGACAAATGTCACAGCCCGCCCCCATCACCCTGCCCCTGACGATCCGCCCCAGCACTGACGCCGACTTGGCCGCCATCCAGGCCATTTACGCCCACGCCGTGCTGGAAGGCACCGGCACCTTCGAAACCGAGGTGCCCGGAGTCGACGAGATGGGCCGCCGCCGCGCCGAGGTGCTGAGCCGCAATCTGCCCTGGCTGGTGGCCGAGCGCGGCGGCGAAGTGCTGGGCTATGCCTATGCCAACTACTTCCGCCCCCGCCTGGCGTATCGTTTCTGTGTCGAAGACTCGATCTACCTGTCACCCGCCGCACAGGGCCAGGGCGTGGGCCGGCTGCTGCTGGCCGAACTGATGGCCCGCTGCGAAGCGGCCGGCGCGCGCCAGATGCTGGCCGTCATCGGCGACGCGGCCAATGCCGGCTCCGTCGGCGTGCACACGGCGCTGGGCTTCGAGCACACCGGCGTGCTGAAAAGCGCAGGCTGGAAGTTCGGCCGCTGGCTGGACGTCGTGTTGATGCAGCACACCTTGGGCCTGGGTGACAGCGCCGCCGCCGAATGAGCGGCGTCACCAAACACAAGGCCGTTGCGACCTGGCTGGCCTTGCTGGTCGGTGTCTTCGGCCTGCACCGCTTCTATCTGTATGGGCTCAAGGACCGCTGGGCTTGGCTGTTCCCCGTGCCGACGCTGCTCGGCCTGCTCGGCGTACAGCGCATGGACACCCTCGGCCAGGACGATCGCCTGGCGTGGTTGCTGATTCCGCTGCTGGGCGCCAGCCTCGTCGCCGCCCTGCTCGGCGGCATCGTCTACGGGCTGATGCCGGATGAGCGCTGGAACGCCCGCTTCAATGCCGGCCGGCCGGCCAGCACGGGCGGCTGGGCCGCCGTCATCGGCGTCGTGCTCTGCCTGCTGCTCGGCGGCACGGCGCTGATGGCGACCATCGCCTTCAGCGCCCAGCGCTATTTCGAATCGCAGGCCGGTCAGTAGAGAATGAAACTGACCCAGTAGCAGATGCCGGCCATCAGCGCCGCGGCCGGGATCGTGAAGATCCAGGCCCAGACGATGCTGCCGGCCACGCCCCAGCGCACGGCCGACGGACGCTGCACCGAGCCCACGCCGACGATGGCGCCGGTGATGGTGTGCGTCGTCGACACCGGGATGCCCAGAGCCGTCGCCAGGAACAGCGTGATGGCCCCGCCCGTCTCGGCACAGAAGCCGCCCACCGGTTTGAGCTTGGTGATGCGCTGCCCCATCGTCTGCACGATGCGCCAGCCGCCAAACATCGTGCCCATGCCGATGGCGATGTAGCAGGCGACGATGACCCAGCTGGGCGGTGCCTTGTCGCCGACGCTGACCATGCCGGCGGCGATCAGCAGCATCCAGATCAGGCCGATGGTCTTCTGCGCGTCGTTGCCACCGTGGCCCAGGCTGTACAGGCCAGCCGACACGAGCTGCAGCCGCCGGAACCAGCGGTCGATGCGTATCGGTGACTTGTGCCGGCAAACCCAGGCCACGATGACCATCATCAGTGAACCCAGTAGATAGCCCAGCAAAGGCGACACGATGATGAAGGCAACGGTCTTCCAGATGCCACCAGCGACAAGGGCCGACGGCCCCGCCTTGGCGACGACGGCGCCGGCAATGCCACCGATCAGCGCATGCGAGGAACTGGACGGGATGCCCCACCACCAGGTGATGAAGTTCCAGGCGATGGCGCCGATCAGCGCACCAAAGACGACATGGTGATCCACCACGCCCGGCTCGACGATGCCCTTGCCCACGGTGGCCGCCACCTTGAGCTGGAAGATGGCGATCGCGACGACGTTGAAGAAGGCGGCGAACAGCACGGCCTGCTGCGGCTTCAGCACGCCGGTGGAGACGACGGTGGCGATGGAGTTGGCCGCGTCGTGGAAGCCGTTCATGAAGTCGAACAGCAGGGCCAGCACGACCAGCAGGGCCACCACCCAGAAGGCGATCTCAGCGGATGCCATGTCAGCGGCGCGCGGCCGTCCGAAGGCGCTGACACGCCCCCTCGGGGGGCAACGAACGAAGTGAGTGTGGGGGTCGATTCATCTCGGCGGTCAGGAGTTCTCGAGGACGATGCCCTCGATCAGATTGGCGACGTCTTCGCAGCGGTCGGAGATGGATTCGAGCTGCTCGTAGATCGCCTTGAGCTTGATCAGCTCGCGCACGTCCTCCTGCTCGCGAAACAGACGAGACATCGCCGAGCGCATGACGCGGTCGGCGTCGGACTCCAGGCGGTCGATCTCCTCGCAGGTCTTGAGGGCTGCTTCGGTCGTGGCAGGTTTGCTGAGGTGCGGCAGCAGCGTCACGGCATGCTGCACGCGCTCGCAACAGCGCACCGACAGCGTGCACAACTGCAGAACCTGCTCGGGCACGGCGCGCACATCGTAGAGCGACAGCGTCTCGGACGAATCCTGCAGCAGGTCGACGATGTCGTCCATCGCGTTGATCAGGCCGTGGATCTGCTCGCGATCAATGGGCGTGATGAACGTGCGGTGCAACAGCCGGTTCACCTCCGCGGTGACGCGGTCGGCGGCATGCTCGGCCTTATCGACCTCGTCGGCGTACTGCGCGCGCAGCGCTGGGTCGGCATAGTTTTCAATCATTTTCTGGAAGGCGCGCGCACCTTCCAGGATGAAGCCACCGTGCTCATTGAACAGCTCAAAAAAATTGCCCTCACGGGGCAGCAGCTTGCCAAACAGCATGGGCGTCCTTGATCTCTCGAAGGGTCGGAGTTTACCGGGCGCCGTCACCGAACCGTCATCAAGCCGACCTGAAGATGAAGTAGACAGCGCCCATCAGACACAAACCCGCCCAGAGGAAATCCAGCTTCAGCGGTTCACCCATGTAGTACAGGCTGAAGGGCACGAAGACGGCGAGCGTGATGACTTCTTGCGTGATCTTCAGCTGGGCCAGGCTGAAGCCGGCGCCATGGCCGATGCGGTTGGCCGGCACCTGAAGCAAGTACTCAAACAGCGCGATACCCCAGCTGATGAGGGCGGCTATCCACCAAGGCTTGGTCGCCAGGCCCTTGAGATGGCCATACCAGGCGAAAGTCATGAAGACGTTGGACAGCAGCAGCAAGCCGACGGTCTGCCAGCCGGCGAGGGTCGAGAACATCGTTGTTTCTCCGAGTCAGAGGGACAGTGGGCCGAGCCGCTCGATGCGCTGGGTCTGCCAGCCCTTCCCCGCCGCCAAATGCACCAGCTCCGGCGCTATCTCCAGCAGCGGGCGCAACACGAAGGCGCGTTCGCCAAGGCGCGGGTGGGGCAGCGTCAGCCGTGGCGTGTCGAGGGTCAGCTCGCCATAGAGCAACAAGTCGAGATCCAGCGTGCGCGGCGCATTGCGGTAGGGCCGCTCCCGGCCGTGCGCCAGTTCGATGGCCTGCAGCGCGTCCAATAGCTCAATGGGTAGAAGCGTCGTGTCCAGTGCCACGACGGCGTTCAGGAAGTCCGGACCGCAAGCATCCACCGGCGCGCTGCGCCAGACGCTGGACAGCGCCGCGACATGGCTGCCCGGCAGCGCCGCAAGGCGCAACGCTGCCTGCGTCAACGTGGCAGAAGGGTCGGCGCCCAGGTTGGCGCCCAGTCCGACGTAGGCGCGCGAGCTCACTCGGCGGCAGTTGCGGGCGCTGCGGCGCCCTCCCCGCCGCCCGGCTTGCGGCGGCGACGGCGGCGCTTCTTGGCCGGCGCGTCATCGGCCGCCGGCTCGGTCTCTTCACCCACCGGCGCCTCGGGACGCGGTGCACGCACGACGCGGGGCTGCTTCTGCTGGGTCGCACGGGCGTCGGCCAGCAGGGCCTGACGGTCGTCATCGCTGCCCAGCGCAAAGTCTTCCCACCAGTCCGCAAGAGCGGGGTCGATCTCGCCGACATCGGCGCGCAGACGCAGGAAGTCGAAGCCGGCACGGTAGCGCGGCTGCTCGATGAGGCTGAACACACCGGAGCCGGTGCGGCGCTCGAAACGGGTCTGCATCATCCAGATCTCGCGCATATCGGCCGCCAGCTTGCCGCGGCCAGAAATATCGCCGATGCGGGCATCGAAGACGGCGTCGATCGCCTGGGCCAGGGCCGGCACGGGCGGCTCGCCGCCGTTGCGGATCTTGGTCCAGCGGTCCAGCACCTCGTGCCAGAGCATGCAGGCGAGCATGAAGCTGGGGCTGACGCCGCGGCCTTCCTGCACGCGCCGGTCGGTGTCCTCGAAGGCCTGCCGCACGAAGTTGCCGCGAATGCCCTCGTGCAGGTCACCGGTTTCGGTCAGCATGGCGTCCAGCACGGCGAACACGCCGCGGCCCAGGCCCAGTTTCTTCAGCTGCGCGATGCTGGCCAGGGAATGGCCGGTCTGCAGCAGCTTGATCATCTCGTCGAACAGACGCGAGGCCGGCACATTGGCCAGCAGTGCCGACGAGGCTTTCACCGGCGCCAGTGTCTTGGGCTCGAGCGTAAAGCCCAGCTTGGCGGCGAAGCGCACGGCGCGGATGATGCGGACCGGGTCCTCGCGGTAGCGGGTTTCGGGATCGCCGATCATGCGCAGCAGCTTGGCCTTGGCGTCGGCGAGGCCACCGTGGTAGTCCACCACCAGTTGGCGCTGCGGGTCGTAATACATCGCGTTGACCGTGTAGTCGCGACGGGCAGCATCCTCGATCTGCGGGCCCCAGACGTTGTCGCGCAGCACGCGGCCGCTGGCATCCACAGCGTGATGCTTGCCATCCAGCTCGGCTTTGCCCGTCTTCTCGTTGCCGGCGATGGCTTCCGATTCCGTCGGCAGCGCGCGGAAGGTCGAGACCTCGATCACTTCGTGCTCACGACCGCGGCCGTAGACAACGTGAACGATGCGAAAGCGCCGGCCGATGATGAAAGCGCGGCGAAACAGCCCCTTGACCTGTTCGGGCGTCGCATTGGTCGCGACGTCGAAGTCCTTGGGCCGCATGTTCAGCAGCAGGTCGCGCACGGCGCCGCCGACGATATAGGCCTCGAAACCCGCATCGGTCAACGTCTTGACGACCTTGACGGCGCGCTCGTCAAGCAGATCCGGGTTGATGCCGTGAACCTCGGCCGTCACCTCCACCCGTTTGCCCAGCGGGCTGGTCTTCTTGGGGGCTGCGGCGGGTTTGCCAAGCAGTTTGTCGATGAACTTTTTGATCATGCGAAGAGGTGCAACTGGGGCCAGCCCCGTTCGGCGGCGATCGCAGCGAGGGTCGGGCTGGGATTGGTCGCCACGGGGTGGCTGACGCGTTCAAGCAGGGGCAGATCGTTGGTCGAGTCGCTGAAGAAGTTCACGCGCTCGAAATCGCGCCATTGTGCCCCCAGGCCCTGCAACCAGCCCTCGACGCGCGCGATCTTGCCCTCGCGGAAGCTCGGGATGCCGCGAATGGCTCCGGTATAGCACTGCTTGGCGTCGCGTTCCAGCTCGACGGCGATCAGGTGCTCGATGCCAAAGGCCGCGGCAATCGGCGCGGTGACGAATTCATTGGTCGCCGTGACCAGGGCGATGAGGTCGCCCGCTGCACGGTGCTTCTCTACCAGAGCGACGGCCTCGGGCCGCAGCGCCGGGCGCATGACCTCGGCCATGAAGCGCTCCCGCATGGCCAGCGCCTCGGCCAGCGGGCGGGAGCGCCAGGCGGACGTCGCGAAGTCGATATACGCCGGCAGGTCCAACGTTCCCGCGTTGTACTGGGCAAAGAACTCGTCGTTCTTCGCACCCCAGACCACGCCGTCCACCCAGCCCACCTCCACCATGAAACCACCGAAGGCATGGTCGGAATCCATGGGGATCAGCGTCCCATCCAGGTCAAACAGCGTGAGATTCATAAATTAGGGTCAGAGTCGATTTTTTCTTCAACGGCCTCGTCGGCCAGCATGGCCTTCAGCAGCGGCAGCGTCAGCGCGCGCTTGGCTGACATCGCGAATTCATCCAGCCGCTCGAGCAAGGCCATCAGCCCCTTGAGATTGCGCTCGAAGCGGGTCAGCAGATAGGACAGCACCTCGTCGCCGAGCAGCAGGCCGCGGCGATCCGCCTCGCGGCGCAGCACGGCACGCATTTCGGCCTCGCGCAGCGGTTCAAGCGCAAAGCTCGGGCCCCAGCCCAGGCGCGTACGCAGGTCTTCGCGCACGGCCAGGTCGACGGCTGGCGCATCGGCCGTTGCAACGACGGTATAGCCCTGCCCCGCCGTCGCTACAAAAAGGGCAAATGCGGCATGCTGCTGGCCGGCGTCAAAGCGCTGGCAATCGTCCAGCAGCAACAGGCTCTCGTGGGCCGGCAGCTCCCAGGGCAAGGCCGTCTCGGCGTCGTACCACGCGACGCGCTGGCCGGCAGCCTGCCAGCGCTCGGCCAAGGCCTGCAGCAGATGGCTCTTGCCCGAGCCGGTCGGGCCCCAGAGCAGCGCGGGTGGATCGCCCGGCTGCAGGCCCAGCAGGTAGGCCAGAGCCTCGGCATTGGCGCCGGGCAGGAAGTTGTCGAAGCTGTGCGCGGGCGGCGCCAGCAGCGCAAGCGGGATCTGCCTCATTGAACGGCTAACGGAACAGCGAACTCTCGAGATAGGCGCGATGCAGGCGCTTGACCGCGACTGCCGCCACAGCCGACAGCGGCAGCGCAATCAGCACGCCGACAAAGCCGAGCAGATGACCGAAGGCCAGCAGCGCGAAGATGACCATCAGCGGGCTCATGCCGATGCGCTCGCCGACGAAGCGCGGCGTCAGCACGAAGCTTTCCAGCAGTTGGCCGATGCCAAAGACGATGGCGACGGCGAGAACGCCATAAAGATTTGCGAATTGCAGCAAGCCTGCCAGCAGCGCCAGCACCAGGCCCAGGCCAAAGCCCAGATAGGGAATGAAAACCGCCAGGCCGGTGAAGACGCCGATGGGCAAGGCCAGATCGAAGCGCGCCAGCGCCAGGCCGACGCTGTAGAAGATGGCCAGAGCCCCCATGACTAGCAATTGACCGCGCAGGTACTGGCCCAGCGTCTCATGGCATTCGTCGAGGAAACTGCCAACCGAATCGCGCGCCGCTGGCGGCACGAGAGCGCGCATGCGCTCGACCAGGCCCGGCCAGTCGTCCAGCAGATAGAAAAGCACGACGGGCAGCAGCACCGCATTGCCGATGAAGGCGAGCAGGAAGCTGCCGCCGATGCGGGCCGAGCTCAGCGCCGTCGCCAGCCACTCTTCGAAATTGGCATCCAGGTACTTCAGCACGAAGGCCTTGATGCTGGCCGGGTCGAGCTGCATGTAGATGCCGTGCTCCGCCAGCCAGGGTGAAAGCTTGTCATTGGCCAGTTTCGCCAATGCAGGAATCTGCTCGCGCAGCGCCGGCAGCTCTTTGCTGAGGATGGGCAGCACCAGCAGCACCAAAGCCAGCAGGGCCATCGCAAACAGCAGCTCGACCATCAGCACCGCCAGCGACCGCGGCACGCGCCGGTTCACCAGGGCCTGCACCGCGGGCGCCAACGCGTACGCCAGCACCAGGGCCGCGATGAAGGGCGCCAGCACGGGCGACAGCAGCCACAGCAGAAGAATGACGCCCAGGGCGACACCGCCCCAGGCCAGGGCGGTGCGTTGGTGCTTGCTGAGCTTCATCATGGTGGTGGGCGGGCGGGCGCGGATTGTCACTGAAGCGGCGGCCGGGCCTGGTCAAGCAGCATCGCCAGGCGGGTTCGCAATCCCGCGGCGTCGGGTGCATCGCCCCGCTCGGCAAGATAGAAGGCCAGATCGTCGGCGGCAGCAGCAAACGCGCCCAGCGTCGCCAGCACCAGGCCGCGATCGCGGCGCTCGACCGGGTCGCCCGGCAGCAGGATGACGAGGCGCTGTTGCACGGCCAGCAGCCGCGGCCAGTCCTCGGCGGCGCGGTGAACTTCCTTCAGATTGCGCAGCATGCGTGCCAGGATCTGGCGCTTGGATGCAGCGCGCAGGAAGAACTCCAGCGGCAACTCCAAGTCGGCGGGCAGCTCGCTGCCATGGCGGTAGACGGCCAGGCGCTCGTCCAGCCGCGTGGCTGACAACGATTCGCCCGTGAAGGGGTCGATAACGACCTCGCCAAGCCCGACGCGGCATTTGACGAGGAAATGCCCCGGGAAAGCGACGCCCGCAGCGCGCAGGCCCGCCTGCTCGGCAAGCTCCAACAGCAGCACGGCCAGCGTGATGGGAATGCCACGCCGCGTCTCCAGCACGCGATGCACGAAGCTGTTCTCGGCCGCGTAGTAATTGTTCAGATTGCCGGCAAAGCCGAGTTCGCCGTGGAAGAAACGTGTCAGCTGATGCAGCCGCTCGGCCGGCACAGTCTCCGGCGTGATGCGCTCACGCAGGCGGCGCGCCAGCGCATCCACCTTGGACAGCGCAGCCTGGACATCAAGCTGGGGATGTTCGTCCTGGGCCAAGCTGATGGCGGCCTCGAGCAGATTGAGGCTCTCATCCTCCGCCACCAGCGTGGCGAAGTAGTCCAGCGGAGTCGGCGCTGCGTACTTCATCAGCTTGGGCGCCCGAGCGCACGGGGCCGCATGCCAACCAGCAGCAGCACCGCGAAATAGACGAGGGCGCTGCCCGCCAGGCTGGCCGCCATGACGAGACCGCGCCGGATCTCGTGCGCGCCCAGGCCGAGCCAGTCCAGCCTGCTGGCCAACTGCCATTGCAACAGGCCCATGGCTGCACAAGCCAGCACCACACGCAGGCCGAAGGCCAGCCAGCCAGGCTCGGGGCGGTAGCTACCCAGCTTCTTCAGCCCCCAGAACAGCCAGCCCGCATTGACCAGCGCGCCCAGGCCGATGGACAGGGCCAGGCCCGCGACACCGATCCAGGGCACGAAGACAAGGTTGAATCCCTGCGTCAGCACCAGCACCGCAACAGCGATCTTGGCCGGCGTGCCGGTGTCCTGGCGAGCGAAGAAGCCGGGCGCCAGCACCTTCACCGCGATCAGGCCCAGCAGGCCAACACCCCAGCCCATGACCGACTGCGCTGTGTGGGCCACGTCGGTCGCCGTGAAGGCGCCGCGGTGGTAGAGCACGGCCGTCAACGGTTCGGCGAAGACCAGCAGGGCGACGGCGCAGGGCAACGCGAACAGCATCACCATGCGCAGGCCCCAGTCGAGCAGGCGGCTGTAGCGCTCGCTCTCGCCCGAAGCCTGGGCAGCGGACAACTGCGGGGTCAGGACCGCGCTGAGCGCCACGCCGAGCAGGCCGATGGGGAATTCCATCAGGCGGTCGGCATAGTTCAGCCAGGAGGTCGCGCCCTCGCCGAGGCGGCTGGAGATCTGCGTGTTGATCATCAGCGACAGCTGGGACACACCGACACCCAGCAGCGCCGGCCCCATGCCCAGCATGACGCGGCTGACACCCGGATTGGCACGCGCATCCCGGAAGCCTTGCCAGCTGAACCGCATGCGCGGCGTCACGCCGATGGCCCGCAGCGCCGGCCACTGTGCCAGCAACTGCAACACCCCGCCGAGCATGACACCGAAGGCCATCGCATAAATGCCCGGATAGCCCGCGCGCTCAAGCGGCCCGACCAAGGCCCAGCCGACGGCGATGACGCTGAGGTTGAGCAGCACCGGCGTTGCCGCCGGCACGACAAAGCGTCGCCAGGTGTTCAGGATGCCCGCCGACAGCGCCACCAGCGACATGCAGCCGATATAGGGGAACATGAAGCGCGTCATGACGACGGACGCATCGAATGCCGGCCCTGGCAGCCCGCCGCCAAGCAGCCAGACCAAGAGGGGCGCTGCGACCACACCAATCACCGAGGTCGCCATCAGCGCCCATAACAGCACGGTCGCGACGGCGTCGATGAGGCGCTTCGTTGCCGCTTCGCCCTCGGTGGCCCGCGTCGCCGCCAGCAGCGGCACGAAGGCCTGCGAAAATGCGCCCTCAGCAAACAGACGTCGCAGCAGGTTCGGGATCCGGAACGCGACGAGAAACGCATCGGTCATTCCGGTGGCGCCGAAAAGGCCCGCCACCATGGTTTCGCGGACAAGGCCGGTGATGCGCGAGGTCAGGGTCAGCAGGGAAATGGTCGACGCAGCGCGCAGCAGATTCATGGCGGCGGATTATCTGTGTCGTGAATGGCGCCTTCTTCGATACTCGTCCCAGGTACTTGGCTTTAACCCTGATTTCGGGCTATACTCGTCGTCTTTGCACCAACTGGGTATAGATACAGCATGGCTACCAGCTCCAAAGCCAAGAAGAAGACGGTTCGCCTGGCGTCGGGTCTCAAGCGCGTCCGCCAGGACGCCAAGCTCAACGCCGCAAATACTGCGCTTCGCTCCAAATATCGTACGGTCGTCAAGAACGTGCAAAAGGCTGTGACCGCGGGCGACAAGTCCAAGGCCGCTGACCTGTTCAAGGCTGCCCAAGCCGTCATCGACTCTGTCGCCGACAAGGGCATCTTCCACAAGAACAAGGCTGCTCGTCACAAGAGCCGCCTGTCCGCCAAGATCAAGGCGCTCGCCGCCTAAGAAACAATCCAGCTCTGGTGCAAGCAAAGAGGCCCGCGCAAGCGGGCCTCTTTGCATCTGCGGCCCGCACCTGCGGGCCGCTTGCATTTCAATGCCACTCGCCTGGCACGACGCCCTGGATGCTGCGGTCGCGCAGCCACTCGGCGACGGCCCGGGCCACCCACTGCGGGTCATCCAGCGGCAGATCGTGGCCGGCCTTGGTGTGCAGGCGCAGCGGCGCTCCCCAGGCACGGCTGATGGCCTGCGAGCAACGCCAGTCGACGAGCCCATCCGCTTTGCTGCACAACAGCAGCATGGGCGCAGCCGGGCGAGTGCGGCTGGCGCGATAGCGCATGCTGGCGAGCAACTGGCGGGCCGTGTTGCGAACACCGAGCGGGTGCTGGCGCTGCAACTCCACCCAGCGGTCGATGATGGCCGGAGTCGGCGTCAACCGCGTCGTCAGGCTGAGCACCCTCTCTTCCCGCATGCGGGCGCTGAAGCGGCTGAGGGACAGCAGCAACAGGCCAAGATAGTTCAGCGGATGCGGCTTGCGAAACAACTCGCTGAAAGGCCGCAGGCTGGGGTTGATCAGCACGCCGGCCTCAACCTCGCTGGGATAGCGGCTCGCCCATTCGCTCAGCACCGCCCCGCCCAGCGACATGCCGACCAGCGACACCGGCCCATTGACGCCGAGGCGTTGCAACTGTTCACGGCAAGCATCAACGATGGCCAACACCTGGGTAGGACTGGCCTGGCGGCGCAGCGCACCCGTACCGGGCAGATCCAGCAGCAGCAGCCGGGACGCCGGTTGCAACGCACGCAATTCGCGCAGCAGATGTTCGGGGAAAACCCCCCAATGCCCGCTGGCGCGTGACAGGCCGCGCAACAGCACCCAGACCGGCGTCAGCGTGCGCTCCGCCGCCACGGCCGGCGCGGTGGGGAGCGGATCTGCGGCGATGGTGGCGGCGCTGGCGTTTATCGGCATGTTTCCAAACATTGCCGGCGAGGATAACGGCGCCCCGCCCAGGTGCGTCCTGGGACTCTTGCTAGGAGAGACGAAATCAAGCGCCCGATTTACCGCCTGGGCCGTCGGGCAGCAGGCAAGCGTCGGCAACTTGCAGGTTGTTGTCGCGCGCGAAGTTCATGACGAAGTCCCAGGCCATGGGTTCGAGGCGCTTGAGCTCTTCGTTGACGACAACGCACTTCACGCCGTTGATGACGGTGGGGACGCACAGCGGCGAATAGCCGATGTAGGCACCAATGCCGCCGCGCGCGCCGCCGGGTCGAAAGCAGGACATTGCGCCCGCCAGCCGCTCGGCCCAGTCGCTCGGTCGGAAGGTTTTTCCATCCAGAGTGACACCTTGGATGAAGACTTCGCGCGGCGGGGGGGCAACGGTCATGGACAGAGGGGCTTCGCGGTACAGCGGGGCGCCGCTGCCAAAGACCGGTATTGTGCCTCGACGCCAAGCCATCTGCTGCGGCGCAGCAATTGCTGCGGCATCAACCTTAGAATCAAAAGTTCCTTTTTTCTCGACTCATCAGGAGACCCGATGAACGCTGTCCCTCCCTCGTCCGAGCCCCATGTCATGCCGACCTATGGCCGCCTGCCCGTTGCGCTTTCGCACGGCCAGGGCTGCTGGGTCTGGGACACGGAAGGCCGACGACTGCTGGATGGACTGGGCGGTATCGCGGTCAACACGCTGGGCCACAACCACCCGCGCCTGGTGCCGGCGTTGCAAGATCAGCTCTCCAAGCTGATCCACACCAGCAACTACTACCGCGTGCCGCTGCAGGAGCAACTGGCCGCCAAGCTCTGCGAGGTTTCGGGCCTGGCCAATGTCTTCTTCTGCAATAGCGGACTCGAGGCCAACGAGGCGGCGTTGAAGATCGCCCGCAAGTTCGGCCATGACCGCGGCAATACCTCGCCCGAGGTGCTTGTCTTCGAGGGCGCCTTCCACGGCCGCTCGATCGCGACGCTGTCGGCCACGGCCAATCCCAAGATCCAGGCCGGCTTCGGGCCGCTGGTGCCGGGCTTCGTGCGCGTGCCGCTCAACGACATTGCCGCCCTCGAGGCCGCCCTGGCCACTCACCCCAACATCACGGCCATCTTCCTGGAGACCATCCAGGGCGAAGGCGGCATCAACCCGGCCCGCGTCGAGTTCCTGCAGGCACTGCGCCGCGTCTGCGACGAGCGCGACCTGCTGCTGATGCTGGACGAGGTGCAATGCGGCATCGGCCGCACCGGCAAGTGGTTCGCCCACCAGTGGGCCGGCATCAAGCCGGACGTCATGCCGCTGGCCAAGGGCCTGGGCTCGGGCGTGCCCATCGGCGCCGTCGTCTGCGGGCCGCGCGCCGCCGGCGTGCTGAAGGCCGGCAACCACGGCACCACCTTCGGCGGCAACCCGCTGGCCATGCGCGCCGGCGTCGAGACGTTGAAGATCATGGAAGAGGACGGCCTGCTGGCCAATGCCGAAGCCGTGGGCGCCACGCTGCGCGGCGCCCTCGCCGAGGGCCTGGCTGGCGAGTCGGGCCTGGTCGAGATCCGCGGCCAGGGCCTGATGCTGGGCATCGAGTTGGATCGCCCGGCCGGCCCGCTGCTGGGTCAAGCCCTGGATGCCGGCCTGCTGATCAGCGTGACGGCCGACCGCGTGGTGCGCCTGCTGCCACCGCTGATCCTGACGCACGACGAAGCGCGCGAAATCGCTGCCCGCCTCGTGCCGCTGATCAAAGCGCTGCTTGCGCAGCCCAAGCCATGAAGCCGGGGGATGCACTGATGCGTCACTATCTGCAGTTCAAAGACCTGCGCGCCGAGGAATACGCCCACCTGTTCGACCGCGCCGGCATCATCAAGCGCCGCTTCAAGAACTACGAAAAATACCAGCCGCTGCAGGACCGCACGCTGGCCATGATCTTCGAGAAGGCCAGCACGCGCACGCGCGTCAGCTTCGAGGCGGGCATGTACCAGATGGGCGGCTCCGTTGTGCACCTGACGACGGGCGACAGCCAGCTCGGCCGAGCCGAGCCGGTGGAGGACTCGGCGCGCGTCATCAGCCGCATGGTCGACATCGTCATGATCCGCACCTTCGAGCAGAGCAAGCTCGAGGCGTTTGCGGCGCATTCGCGCGTGCCGGTCATCAACGGCCTGACCAACGAGTACCACCCCTGCCAGATCCTGGCCGACCTGTTCACCTTCATCGAGAACCGCGGCATGGACCGGCGCGGTGCCATCGACATGGACTGCCTGAAGGGCCGTGTCGTCGCCTGGGTGGGGGACGGCAACAACATGGCCAATACGTGGCTGCAAGCGGCCGAGATCCTCGGCTTCAAAGTGCATGTCAGCACACCCAGCGGCTATGGTGTGGACCCGGCAGTGGCCGGTATCAAGGACGCGAGCTGCTACCGCGTGTTCAACGACCCGCGCGAGGCCTGCGACGGCGCCGACCTGGTGACGACCGACGTCTGGACCAGCATGGGCTACGAAGCCGAGAACGAGGCTCGCAAGGCTGCGTTCGCGGATTGGTGCGTGGACACGCAGATGATGGCTCGCGCCAAGCCGGACGCCCTTTTCATGCACTGCCTGCCGGCCCATCGCGGCGAGGAAGTGGCGGCGGACGTCATCGACGGACCGCAGTCGGTCGTCTGGGATGAAGCGGAGAACAGAATGCACGTGCAGAAGGCACTCATGGAGTACCTGCTGCTTGGACGCATTGGCTGACACGCCTCATCTCGAAAGCAAAAAGCCGGCTGCGAACAGCCGGCTTTTTCTCTTGGGCGCTCGCTGATCAGGCGCGACGGCGGCGGGCCAGCACCAGGGCGCCCCCGGCGAGCAGCAGTGCGATGCTGCTCGGCTCGGGGACGGCGGAGATGTTGTCCAGCGCGGCAACGCCGTTCGTGCCAGTCAGGTCGAAGGACAGTGCCGTGCCGCTGTAGCTCAGGATCTTCTGGGACCAGGTCGAGTAGTCACCGGTCGCGGTCAGCGTGATGGTGCCCAGAAGCGAGCCTGAACCGTTCAGGCCCGAATAGGCGCTGATGGTGGCCGTGTCAGTGCCGGCGTAATAGAAGCTCAGCCCGCCGGCAACGCCAGCGGCGACATTCATGTAGGCAGCCGTATTGACGACCCCATCGAGCTGCACGAAGGCCACGCCGAGCGGCGACGGTGCATTGCCGAAGTAGCTGAAGTTGGCGTCGTTGGACAGCCCCAGCACATTGGTGAAGGTCACGCCGTCGGCCGCGTAGGTGTTGGCCACCTCGTCGCCATAGGACCAGTTCTTTTCAAAGTCCACGGACAGCGGAGCGGCCGCGAAAGCCGGCGAGGCCAGGCCAAGGGCCAGGGCGAGAGTGGCGAGCTTCATTGAAAACTCCAGAGCTTGAAGGTTGAGGCGGCAAATGGAAGAACGCCGCTGCGTTTGAATCGGGCCGGAGTGTGGTGGTCAAAGACGACAGGCGCGTGACGCCCGAGAGTCATCGGCTTCGTCACAGCGCCGTCACCTGCGCCTGCGATGGTTGCCGCCCATGCCCGCCTCTCCCCTGCCCCGCCGCCGACTGCTGCTCGCCGCCAGCGCTGCCTACCTGGGCTTGGCCCGCCCGGCACGGGCCTGCGAGTTCTTCAGCAGCCATCTGCGCATCTGGCACCCCTGGACTCGCACCGCCCGCGTCGACGCCGACACGGCTGTGCTGTGCATGCGCTTCGATGAGGTGCAGCGCGCGGATCGCTTGATCGGCGTCGAAACCCCGGTGGCTGCTGGAGCACGCCTGGCCGGGCCCGGCGCACCCGCCAAGGCGCAAGACTTGTCCCTGCCGATCCAACCAGGCCAGACGCTGGAGCTGACCGAGGACGGCCTGCACATCGAGCTGCTCGATCTGCAGCAGCCGCTGCAGATCGGCCGCAGCTATCCCCTGCGTCTCATCTTCGAGTTCGCCGAGCCCGTCAACGCCACGCTCAACGTCGACTTCGCCGGCTTGCCCTGAACGCGTCTCAGCAGCGTCGCGATGCCGTCACGCCAGGGTCACGGCCGCTTCCTAGCATCCGCCCCGTTCCACGCCTCCCCTATTCCCTTTCGGAGCCGCTTCCATGCCCCACTATTTCACCAAGAGCCAGATCGCCTTGGCCGCCGTGGCTGCCCTCAGCAGCATCGTCGTCATCGCGCCGACCGTCGCCACCGCCGCAGGCAAGACGCCGGGCAAATACGTCTCCGGTGACTTCCACAACCACACCACCTGCTCGGACGGTTCCATCTCGATGCAGAAGCTGGTGAAGAAGGTCACCGACAAGTCCGAGACGCCATGGGGCCTGGACTGGTTCGTGCAGGCCGGCCACGGCGGCAATGGCAACCGCAATTGCACATTGGTCGAGGATGCTTCGCTGTCCACACCGGCCTTCCCCTATGTCGCCGGCCAGGGCCCGACGACGACCTGGGCCAACAGCATCGGCGCGGCCAACCTCAAGGGCAACGGCGGCGGCGGCGGCGGCACGGGCAACATGTGGCGCTGGCAGTCGCTGCAGGAGTACCAGTACCCCGTCATCGAGTACCTCGCGGCCCAGAAGAACCTGCCGCTGTTCCTCGGGCTGGAGTCTGTCGTCGCCGGCCATGAGCACAGCTCGATATCGGTGATCACTGGCCAGATGCCGGCCTCCGTCGACTCCGTCACGCTGCCCACCGCCCCCGGCTATTCGCCGCTCGGCAACGCCAACGCGCTGGCCCAGTGGTCCTACTGCTTCGACCGCAACGACACCGACACCAGTCGCGGCAACGTGACCGGCTCGAGCACGGGCAACAACTGGACTTGCGCCAACCCGAACAGCGCCGACTCCACCTCCGCCACCCTGGGCTGGAGCGCCACCGGCCAGAAGCTCATTCCCGCCACCGGCACCGGCGTCGGCACGCGCGGCCACCTCAAGACCGTCGAAGCCATGAAGTGGATGGCGAACTTCCACGGCAATGCCAGCTACTACGTGCCCGCCCACCTGGAGCGCGCCGGCCCGTTCAACCCGAACGGCAACAACGGCTACAACATCGAGCACCTGCGCAACTTCAACAACGCCGCGCCCAACGTCGCCTTCGGCTTCGAGTCGCAGCCCGGCCACGGCGCGTCTGACAACCGCGGTGAGTACCAGGTCAAGCGCAACAATATCGGCGGCGTGCTGACCGACTCCGTCGGCGGCACCACCTACGGCGGCACCGGCGTCTATGCAGGCCAGGTCGGCGGCGTCTGGGACGCCCTGCTCGGCGAAGGCCGCGGCTTCTGGTTCTTCGCCAGCTCCGACTGGCACAACCGCGGCCAGTTCGGCCCGGATGACCGCCGCTCGTCGCAGGACTTCTACCCCGGCGAATACCAGCGCACACACGTGCTGGTCCGCAACGGTGCCGACAAGCTGCGCCCGCAGACCATCGTCGACGGACTGCGCACCGGCAACGCCTGGGCGGCCTCCGGCCAGCTGATCGACCGCCTGGCGTTCGTGGCCTGCGCTTCGTACCCGGGCATCGCCGCCCGGACGAACGCCTCCGTCGAGGCGATTGCCGTCGCCGCGGCGACCAACGCCACCGACATCGACAAGACCGGCTGCGCCACCATGGGCGAGAAGCTCGCGGTCCGCCCTGGTGCCGAGATCGTCGTGGCCGTCGTGCTGCGCGACCCGGACGGTGCGAACTTCGCCCCCTACTCGTTCCCGAACCCATCGCTGCTGCAGGTCGGCATCAACCAGCCGATCAACAAGCCGGTGCTGGACCACGTCGACGTCGTCCGTGGCCTCGTGACCGGCTACAGGACGCCCGGCTCGGCCGACTACGCCGGCGAATGGCCGCGTAACACCGACTGGCTGCGCGCCGACGGCAGCACCGCAGGCCTGTCGGCCGTGCCGGCCGCCGCCAAGAACACGTCGGCCGCCATCCTGAAGACCTTCAGCGGCAACGGCGGCTCGGCCTGGACTCAAGTGTCGTCAGGCGTGGACAACAGCGTCTTCCTGAAGATGAGCTTGCGCATCCCGGCGGTCCAGGCCTCGCAGTACGTGCGCCTGCGCGGCACCAACATGCCGGCGGCCGTGCCCTACGAGACGGACGCCAACGGCAACCCGCTGGCCGACCTGTTCACCAACGCCAACGACACGACGATGCTTCGCATCCCCTGCACGACGGTGGCCACCAACCTGCCGGCCGCTGGCGCAACCTGGACGCAGGCCAACGGCACCATCAACGGCTGCCCGGCTCACCTGGCCACGGCCACCGGCGCGGGCAACCCGATCGTGGGCCAGAAGGCGGTGTCCTACGACGTCGCGGCCTGGGCCGACCTCTGGTTCTACAGCAACCCGATCTACGTCGAAGTGGCCAATTCGGTCGCCGTCGCAGGCGTCAAGTAAAGGAGCCGGGAGCCCTGCTCCCGACAACACTTGCCAGGGCGCCGCAGCGATGCGGCGCCCTTTTTTCGTCGCGCGTGCGCGTCCCCAGCGGCCACGCTTGTCGTCAATTTGTCTTGCAGCGTCGATAGCATCCGCCGCCTGTGCCCCGCCCCCAGAGACCGATGTCCGCCCAGCTTTCCTTGACCCCCACCGCCAAGGCGCCGCCCCGCCTATCCGGCCTGCCGAACTGGACCCGCGAACCGCTGTTGCACTTCCTGCTGCTGGGCGCTGCCCTGTTCGGCGCCGACCGCCTGCTCAACCGCGACACCGCGGGGTCCAACGAGATCATCATCAGCGCCGAAGTCGATCGCGAGGCCCGCGAGCTGTTCAAAGCCAAGCGCGGCCATGAGCCCAACGCCGAAGAGACCGCCGCGCTGCGCAAGGTCTGGCTCGACAACGAGGTGCTCTACCGCGAAGGCCTGGCGCTGCAGCTCGACAAAGGCGACACCGCGATCCGAGAACGCGTCATCTTCAAGGCGCTCAGCGTGGTCGACGGCGGCACCCAGCTGCCGCCGGTCAAGGAGCCGGTGCTGCGCGACTGGTTCGAGAAACACCGCGCCCGCTACGACGAGCCGGCTCGGTTCGACTTCCAGGAGGCCGTGCTGGGCGGCGAGGCGAACGAGGCGGCCGTGCGCACTTTCGTCGACCTGCTGAACAACGGCGTGCCGGGCGACACCAAGGCCGGGTTGCGCGTCTTCAAGGGGAGGCCGCACAGCAACCTTTTACAGAGCTATGGCGAGGACTTCGCGAAGGCACTGGAAGGAGCCACCGCGGGCCAATGGCTGGCGCTCCAGTCGCGCGAGGGCTGGCACGCCGTGCGGCTGGACGCCAGCAGCGGCGCCAGACCGGCCAGCTTCGAGGCGCTGCGCGGCGTGGTGCTGCAGGACTGGACGGACGCGACCCTGGCCGTCCAACGCAGCGCCGCAGTGGCAGCCCTCGCCAGGAAATACACCGTCAAGGTGGAGGCGACTGCCCCATGAAGCGCGGGTGGATGTGGTTGCGTGCCATGCTGTGGCTCGCCGTTGCGGCCGCCGCCCTGCCCGCCTCGGCACACGAGATGAGCATGGCCGAGTTGCAGTTGCGCGAAACGCAGCGCGGCGAATTCGTCTGGCAGTGGTCGGCGGGCGAGAAGCGCCCGGTGGGCCAGGATCTGACACCCGTGTGGCCGCAAGGCTGCACGACCCAGGCCAATGCGCTGCGCTGCGGCGAGCAAGGCCTGGCCGGCACGATGTCGGTCAGGGGCGTCGGCGAACGCTACTCCGCGGCCGTCGTCAAGGTCGTCTGGATGAACGGCGACACCCGCGTCTACACGCTGACCAAGGCCCAGCCCACGGTGCAGCTCTACGGTGCCGCCAACGACCCGCGCGGCATGGGCGAGATCGCCAGCGCCTACACGCTGCTGGGCGTCGAGCACATCCTCGGCGGCATCGACCACCTGCTCTTCGTCATTGGCCTGCTGTTCCTCGTCGGCTTTCGCCGCCGCCTGGTCTGGACTATCACCGCCTTCACGGCCGCCCACAGCCTGACGCTGGCGAGCAGCGCCCTGGGGCTGCTGACGCTGCGCTCGGCACCGGTGGAGGCCAGCATCGCGCTATCCATCGTTCTGGTGGCTGGCGAGGCGCTGCACAAGCGCGACACCCTGGCGGGGCGCTGGCCAGCCCTGGTCGCCTTCCTGTTCGGCCTCGTGCACGGCCTGGGCTTTGCCGGCGCGCTGAAGGAAATCGGCCTGCCCGAGAACCATCTGCTGGTCGCGCTGCTGACCTTCAACGTCGGCGTCGAACTGGGCCAGCTGATGACTGTCGGCTTCTGCTGGTGCCTGTGGCGCCTCAGCGCCCGCTGGCCGGCCACGCAGCGGCTGCGCACGGTGCTGCTCTACATGATCGGCAGCGCCGCGGCTTACTGGTCGTGGCTGCGCATCGCGGCAGTTCTGGCATGACAGACGAAGTCATCGGCCTTTTCCCGGTGCCGCTGCTGCGCGCGCCGGGCGTGCTGCCCGTGCCCCTCGTCAATGCGCTGATCGACCACTTCAGCACTCGCGCGCTGCAGGCCAACAATAGCTCGGGAGCCCTGTCGCACACCCAGATGCTGCAGCCCGGCGACAGCCCGTTGCTTGTGCAGGCCGCGGCGCTGATCACACCCAAGATCGCCGAATTCGGCCGCCACCTCTTTGGCGAGACCCTGGGCTGGGCCATCAAGGAGATGTGGGTCAACGTGCTGGACACCGGCGGGCGCCAGGCCATGCACAACCACGCCAACAGCTTTGCCTCCGGCGTCGTCTACCTGACCGAGACCCATGACTCGGCCCGCACCGTCTTCATGAAGTCGCCCGGCGGCCATGACTTCGCGCTGAAGAACGACCACGCCGGCGTGACCGCCGGCCCCTACAACGCCGAGAAATGGGTCGGCCCCGCGCCCAGCCCGGGCGACATGGTGCTGTTCCCCAGCTATCTGATGCACGCCGTGCCGCCCAACGCTGGCGGGCGGCGCATCAGCCTGGCCTTCAACGCCATCCCGACACGGTTGGAGAGCTGGGGCTACACGCTGAGCTTCAACTCTTGAAGCATCTGGCTTTACTGCTGATGGCCGCGTCCGGCTTTGCCGGGCTGGGCTACCAGATCGTCTGGACGCAGCAGCTCGGACTCGTGCTGGGCCACGAATCGGCCGCCGTGCTCGCGGTAGTCGCGGCTTTCTTCGGCGGGCTGTCGCTGGGGTCATTGCTGCTGGGCCGCCGCATCGAGGCCAGCGCGAGGCCGCTGCGTTGGTACGCCGCCTGCGAGGCGCTGATCGGCATCTGGGGTGCCGTGCTGATGGCTGCCATGCCCATGGCCAGCAACGCGGCACTCGCGCTGATCGGCCCGGACGCCACGCCGCTGTGGCAGTGGAGCATTGCCTTTGCAGCGAGCTTCATGCTGCTGCTGCCGGCCTCCGCCGCGATGGGCGCCACGCTGCCAGCCATGGCCCGCATCGGTACCGCGGGCGTCGCGCCGCTGTATGCCGCGAACACACTGGGCGCCGTCGCCGGCGTGCTGGCCACCGCCTTCTGGCTGATTCCGAATTGGGGACTGACACGTAGCGCAGGGCTTTGCGTCGCCCTCAACCTGGGCTGCGCATTCCTGGCCGGCGTTTCATTGCAGTCCCGCCCCGCGCCGGCGCCTGCCTCACCGACATCGAGCCGGCCACTCGTCCTGCTGGCCCTGAGCGGGTTGCTCGGCATCGCCTACGAAGTGCTGGCCGTGCGCGTGCTCAGCCAGGTGGCCGAGGACACCGTCTACACCTTCGCGCTGCTTCTGGCCGTCTATCTCGCTGGCAGCGCACTGGGCGCCGCAGCCCATGCACGCTGGCCAGCGCTGCGCAACGCGCCGCGCCTGCTGCAGGCCCTGGCCGTGAGCATCCTCCTCGGCATGGCCGCGCTGTGGAGCGCCGACGCGATCAAGTCATGGTTGCAGCCGGAGACGCTGGCCGCGGCACTGGCCACCGAGGCTGTGCTCGCCGTCGCCGTGTTCGCGCTGCCGACGCTGCTGATGGGCGCCCTGTTCTGCCAGCTCAGCGCCGACGCGTCCGCGGCCGGCATTGCGTTCAGCCGCGCACTCGGCGTCAACACGCTGGGCGCCACGCTGGCCGCGCCGCTGTTCGGTGTGCTCATCGCGCCCGCCCTCGGCCCCAAACTCGCCTTGATCCTCGTCGCAGCGGGCTATCTGCTGCTCCTGCCGGCCTGGCGCAGCTTCGGCTGGTCGCTGCCTGCTGCCGCCACCGCCGCGATTGCCGTTCTGGCACCGCCGCTGGCCTTCGTCGACCGCCCCGAGGGCGGCCGCATCCTCAGCTACCGAGAGGGCGCAATGGCCGCCGTCAGCGTCGTCGAGGACGCCACGGGCGTGGCGCGGCTGCGCATCAACAACCGCCAGCAGGAAGGCAGCAGTGCGACGCTGCATGTCGACGGCCGCCAGGCACTGCTGCCGCTGCTGCTGCATCCGGCGCCGCAGCGCGCCCTCTTCCTCGGCCTGGGCTCGGGCATCACTGCCGGCGTGGCCGCGCGGCTGCCTGGCGTGCAGGTGGAGGCCGTCGAACTGCTGCCCGAAGTCATCGAAGCCTCCGCGCTGTTCCGCCCCGCGCTGGGCGAAGGCCCCAGCCCGCGCCTGCATGCCGCCGATGCGCGCCGCTTCGTACGCACCAGCGCGCACCACTACGACGTCATCGTCTCCGACAACTTCCATCCCGCCCGCAGCGGCTCGGGTGCTCTCTACACGGTCGAGCATTTCCGCGCCGTGCGCGAGCGGCTTGCGCCGCAAGGCCTGTTCTGCCAATGGCTGCCGCTGCACCAGCTCGACCTGGAAACGCTGCGCAGCATCACGGCGGCCTTCCTGCAGGCCTTTCCCGATGGCGCCGCCATCCTCGCCAGCAACAGCCTGGACACGCCCACGCTGGGCCTTGTCGGGCGAACCGGCGGTACCCGCTTTGCGCCGAGGGTGGCGCCGGGGCTGGCGGGGCATTTCGGCCTTGGCGACAGCTTCGCCGTGCTCGGCAGCTTCATCGCCGACGCCCCAGCGCTGCGCCGCCTCGCCGCGGACGCGCCGCTGAACACCGACGACCGCCCCTGGGTGGCCTACCGCACACCCCGCGTCACCTATGCGCCCGACTCCGCACCGCGTGACCGCCTGCTCGCGCTGCTGGGCGAGGTGAGCGTCGACATGGGCACGCTGCTCGCCCAGCCGGATGCCGCAGCGGCCGCGCGCCTCTCGGCCTACACCCAGGCCCGCCGCGACTACCTGGACCTGGGCCGCCGCACCACACCCAGCGCAGACCCGGCCGTCATGCTGGCCCGCGTCGGCCCGCCGCTGCTGGCCGTACTGCGCCAAAGCCCCGACTTCCGGCCCGCCGCTGAACCGCTGCGCCGAATCGCGCAAGCGTTGGCCCCGCGCGACCCGGCAACTGCGCAACGCCTGCTCGCATCCCTGGCCGATATCCGCCCCGATCTCGCCGCCCCCTGACCCGGTGTTGGGCCGGCGTCAGCCCTTCGTGGCAAGCTGCGGCCCATGCGTTGGGCTTTCATCACAGACATTCATGCCAATAAACAGGCCCTGCAAGCCGTCCTGGCGGACGCGCGGGCCCAGGGCGCCACGCGCTATGCGCTGCTGGGCGACTTTGTCGGCTACGGCGCCGACCCGGCCTGGGTGGTCGATCAGGTCATGGCCCTGGTCACCGATGGCGCCATCGCCGTGCAGGGCAACCACGATGAAGCCGTGGTCCATGGCGGCACGCCGGGCATGCACCCCGATGCCCGCGCGGTCATCGACTGGACGCGCGCCCAGCTGAACGAAGACCAGTTGCGCTTTCTCGCGCGGCTGCCGTTGCAGGCTCACGGTGAGCCGGGCCATTGCCTGTTCGTGCATGCCAATGCCTTCGATCCCAATGGCTGGGAATACGTGCAGGGCCGCGCCGAGGCCGTGAAGAGCCTGCACGCCAGCGCGGCGCGCATCCAGGTCTGCGGCCATATGCACGAGCCCATGCTCTTCCACCTCTCCGGCACCGGCAAGGCAGGCGACTTCCGGCCCGTGGCCGGCGTGCCCATGCCGCTGCCGGCGCACCGCCAGTGGCTGGTCATTCCCGGCTCCTGCGGCCAGCCGCGTGACGGCAACCCGGCGGCCTGCTACGCGTTGCTCGACCCCGGCAAGTCCGATCTGGACGATGCCCGCATCACCTTCCAGCGTGTGGCCTACGACGTTGACGCGGCCGTCGCGGCCCTGCGCGCAACCGACCTGCCGCCGCTGATAGCTGAGCGTCTCGCCGGCCGCCTCACCCGCGGAGAGTGATGAGCACGACAGCCCCTGCCTCACCCGCCCCGCCAGCTCCGCTAGAAGCGGGCCAGGTGCTGGACGATTTCCGGCTGGAGGCTCGCCTGCACCAGGGCGGCATGGCCAACCTGTGGCGGGTCAGCCGCGTGGAAGGCAGTGACAGCGGCGCCGATGACGGCATCGAACTGCTGATGAAGGTGCCGCGCATCAAGGGCGGCGAGGATCCGGCCACCATCGTCGGCTTCGAGGTCGAGCAGATGCTGATGCCACAGCTCAGCGGCCCGCATGTGCCACGGTTCGTCGCCCGCGGCGACTGGACACGCCAGGCCTTCATCGTCATGGAGCACATTCCTGGCGACACGCTGCGCCCGCGGCTGGACGATGCGCCGCTGCCGCCCGAGGAAGTGGCCGACATCGGCGCCCGCGTCGCCACGGCCCTGGCCGCGCTGCACCGCCAGCATGTCGTGCACCTGGACATCAAGCCGAGCAACATCATGTTCCGCGCCGACGGCACGGCCGTGCTGGTCGACTTCGGCCTGAGCCGGCACGAGCAGCTGCCCGATCTGCTCGAAGAGGAKTTCACGCTGCCCATGGGCACGGGGCCCTATATGAGCCCGGAGCAGGTGCAGTTCGTGCGCAACGACCAGCGCAGCGACCTGTTTGCGCTGGGCGTCATGCTTTACCACCTGGCCACCGGCGAGCGCCCCTTCGGCCAGCCGGACTCGGTGCGCGGCCTGCGCCGGCGCCTCTTCGTCGAGCCCGTGCCGCCGCGCGCCATCCGCCCCGAATTGCCGCCCTGGCTGCAGGAAGTCATCCTGCATTGCCTGGAGGTCAAGCCCGAGCGCCGCTACCAGAGCGCCGCCCAGCTCGCGCTGGACCTGCGCGAACCCGCCGGCGTGGCGTTGACCGCGCGCGCTGAGAAGCTGCAAGTCAGCGGCAGCATGAGCCGGCTCAGGCGCTGGTTCCTCGCGCTGGGCGCCGAACCCGCGCCCGCGGCGCCGGCCGGCCAGCAACTGGCGCGCAGCCCCATCGTCATGGCGGCGGTGGACGTGGACAACGCCACGCCCGAGCTGCTGGCCCAGCTCTGCGAGACGGTGCGCCGCATCGTGCAGACCGAGGCCGGCGCACGGTTGGCCTGCGTGTCCGTGATGCGCGTGAACCGCATCGGCATTGATGAGCTGACCGACCAGCATGGCCAGAGCCTGCATGTGAAGCAGCTCATCGCGCTCAAGCACTGGGCGCGGCCCATCAGCAAGGCGCTCAGCCTCGAAGACGGGCGGCTGACCTTCCACGTGCTGGAGGCGCCCGACGCAGCCGGCGCCATCATCGACTTCGCCCACCGCAACGGCGTGGACCACATCGTCATGGGCGCCCGCGGCGCGTCGGCGCTGCGGCGCTACCTGGGCAGCGTATCGGGCCAGGTCGTGGCCGAGTCGGACTGCACGGTCACCGTCGTGCGCGAGCCGGCGGGTGGATAGCGGAAAAACAAGCCTCCAGTTGACCTGAACCGGCGACTGAACTCAATGACTTGCGAGGTCATCGACGCGCCGCAGTGACGCGGCCAGACTCCTTCTCGCCAACACAAAGGAGTAATCAAGATGCCTGCCTTCGATGTCCTGCCCCTCGCCGTCGCGCTGCTGATCGGCATTCCCGCCTTCGGTTCCTGCCTGGGCATCGGCCTGGCCAGCATGAAGCTGCTGGAGGGCATCGCTCGCCAGCCCGAGATCGCGCCCGAGCTGCAGACCAAGTTCTTCCTGGCGGTCGGCGTGACCGATGGCGCCTTCATCATCGCCACCGGCATCGGCCTGTGGTTCGCGACCGCAAACCCCTTCGCTCACTAGCCCCCGAAGTACGGATCGCCCGCGGGCCGCTTCTTGCGCGCCGGAGCGATCTGCGTGGTGATCGTCACCGCGCTACCGGTGGCGGCGACCTTCACTTCCGTCGGCGAACCTTCGACGAGCTGGTCGGGGTGCCAGATGCGCACCCGCGCCGGGCCTTCCGGCAAGCCTTGCAGCACGGCCCTGCCGTCCTCGCCGCCCAACTTGGCCCAGGGCGTGTCGGCCACGTAGATGTGGCCGCGCATGGAGCCGTGGATGTGGCAACCCAGCAGATAGGCGCCGGGCTGGCTCAGCACCTTGCTGTCAGAGGCCGGTGGCTTGTTGCCAACGCGGCCGGCGAGTCGAAACTGGGTGTTCTGGCCCGGGTCGACGTAGACACCGCCGGCGCCCATCAGCCCGAGGATGACGTGATGGTCCCAGGTGTCCAGGTTGCTGAAGCTGACCTTGGCGCCCAGGCCGACGACGCTGACCGTGGGCACGAAGCGCAGCTTCTCCTGCACGACGGTCGCCTCCATCACCGTGGTGGGCCGCAGGCCCTGCACCGCACTGTCGACCAGCACGACGGCGTCTGCCAGCGGCTTGCCGTTGCGATCCATCACGGTGACGGTCAGATCCGCGGCCTGGGCTGCGCCGGCGGCCAGCAGCAGGAGGGTGCCAAGGAATGCGCGCATGGTGGGCTGGGATGAGGTGGGGTCGATCCAGTGTCTCACCGCTACCTACACTGGCTGGATGAGTGACAACCCCTGTTTGAGCTGCGGCGCCTGCTGCGCGAGCTTTCGGGTCGACTTCGACCGCAGCGAGCTGGAGAGCGAAGGCGGCGGCGTGCCCGATGGCCTGGCGGTGGAGCTCACCGGCCGCCTGGTGCGCATGCGCGGCACCGACCATGCCCAGCCGCGCTGCGCGGCGCTCAGCGGCAAGGTGGGCGTGAAGGCCAGCTGCGGCATCCACGAGTGGCGCCCCTCGCCCTGCCGCGAGTTCGGCGAGCGGGCGCCCATGGGCATTGGTGACGAGGCCTGTGCCCGGGCCCGAGCCCGGCACGGGCTCGCTGCGATCTGATGGCGACTAGGATCCCGCCGGCCCTCGGAGCGGTATGCGCTGCTGGCGCTGCTGCTCGCGGATCTCGTTCAGCCAGGCCAGCTTGGCGCCATACATCTCACGGTCCTTGACCGTCGCGCTGTTCTCCAGCGCCTTGGCGATCTCGCCGCGCGCACCCGACACATCGCCCATGCCGTAGTTGGCCAGGCCCAGCCAGAAATGGAACTCGGGCACATAGGCTGCTCTCGCCAACTCCTTGCGGAACAGCTGGCGGGCGGCCGCGTACTCGCCCGCCCGCATGGCCGCCAAGCCTTCGTCGAAGAACTTGTAGGGCGCGATGGGCTGGATTTGGGCGAGCTGGTTGGAATAGACCAGAGCCTCCTCCCGGCGACCGGTGTCGCTGAGCACGAGAACGAGGTTGGACATTGCCTGGGTGTTGAGCGGCTCGCGATCCAGCACCAGGCGCAGCGTCGCCTCGGCGCGGTCCATCAGGCCCTTGCGGCGGTAGAGCACGGCCAGGGTGTTGTAGGCCGACAGCCAACGTGCATCGGTGCGGATGGCCTCGCGCGCCCACCAGTAGGCGTCATCGACCTTGCCCACCGTCAGCGCCTCAGCGGCACGGTTGTTCAGGAACATCGCCAGGATGGTGGACTCGTCGACGACCCGGCCGCGATGGCCGCGCACCTGGTCGGGCGGCAGGAAGTCGATGGTCAGCAGCTCCGGGTCACCGAAGACGGTTGTGCGGCCGACGGCCAGCGGCCGGGCCAGGCTGATGTTGACGTGGCCGGCGACGAAGAAGATGCCGTTGGAACGGGTCCAGCTCTCTTCCAGGAAGACGCTGTTGAAGCGCACCGGCATGTTCAGGTGGCGGGCGAAGGCCGCCGTCATCAGCACCAGCGACATGCAGTTGCCACGCTTGGCCTCGAAGGCCTCGGCCGCCGTGCGGGTGTTCTCGGCGTCGTAGTCCAGCTGCAGCCGGCCCTTGGTGTAGAGGGCGTCGATGAGGCCATCGCGCAGACCCTTGTTGCGGATCTCGCTGGCCATCTCCGTCTCGGCGAAGCGCTTCATCGCCGGGCTCAGAGCCAGCGCCTCCTGCGCATCGATGTGGACGCTGGGCGGCTTGAACGCGGAATCGACGAAAACGTCGGTGGTCGGCGGTGGCCTGGTTTCGACGGCGCAGCCACTCAGGCCGACCGCCGTGGCGATCACGGCCAGGGCGGCGCTCAAGGTACGGATCTTGTTCATGGCAGTCCCCTGCTCTCGCTGCAGTCTCCTGGTTGAAGCTTAGTCCTGCGCTGCCCGCATGTCGTGAGTCATCCTCACGATTTCCTCAGTCGTCACATCTTTCGTTTCCTTCCAGACGCAAGGCATCATGATTGAAATAAAACTACACATAGATCAAATAGATCCATGAGCCTTCTGGGCGAATCTCTCTATACATAGTGGAAATTCATGAACTTCCCCTCGGGATTTCACCAGCTTCCATATGTAGTTTTGCTTCAATAGCATCCGCGCACTTCCAAGGAGTGCACGACATGAAGGCATGGGCAGGCTGGGCGCTGCAGGCGCGACAGGCGATCACGGGCTTGGCAATCGGCGCGCTGGCGCTGCTGGGGGCCTGTGGCGGCGGGAGCGTCGAACCACAGGCCACCATGAGCAGCGTCAGCAGCGCGGCAGCCGAAGACAGCAGCGGCGTTGAGCTGCTGGCCGGCGTGCCAGTCGCCCAGCAGGCGCCACGCGCCAAGATTGCCGCCGTGGCTACGCCCGGTGCACCCGCCACCTCGCTGCGCGTGCACTACCGCCGCTCGGGCGGCGACTACGCCGGCTGGCAGATCCACACCTGGAACGCCGCCCAAAGCCCGAACTGGAACGGCGGCTGGAACGCGGCCGGCAGCGACGACTTCGGCGTCTATTACGACGTGCCCCTGGCCGCGGGCAGCGGCACCGTCGGCTTCCTGCTGCACAACGGCGACAACAAGGACAACGGCGGCGCCGACCAGAGCTATGTGCTGCAGGCGGGCGCCAACGAGATCTGGCGCCTGCAGGGCGACAGCACCAGCTACGCCAGCAACCCGCTGCTGCTGCCCGCGCCCGACATCAAGACCCTGCGCGTGCACTACAAGCGCTTCGACAGCGGCTACAGCGCCTGGGGCCTGCATCTGTGGAACGGCAGCGGCCTGAACGTGGCCGCCCTGCCAAACTTCCCCTCAGGCGTCAACATCGAGAACTGGGGCCAGCCCGTGCCGCTGAGCGCCATGCCCGGCTACGCAGCGGGCGACGGCGAAGTCGTGTTCGACATCCCCGTGCTCAACCCGCAGGGCGACGTGAACCGCAAGGCCCTGGAATTCATCATCCATGGCATGCCGCCCAATGAGAACGACAAGGACGGCCGCAACGACAACATCCATGTCGAGTACGCCGCGCTGAACATCCAGAACCAGGTCGGCCAGATCTGGCTGGTGGAGCGCGACGCCACCGTCTACTTCGCGCCGCCGGACCTGCGCCAGGTCTCCAGCACCGATGCCCGCGCCGTGTGGCTGAACAAGACGCTGGTGAAGTGGCCGCGCATCGCCACCAGCAGCCCGGCTCGCCTCTATTACTCGGCCACTGGCCAGATCAGCGTCGGCCTCGAAGCGCCGGTGCAAGGCGCTGACGGCTACATCACGCTGGACGCCTTCACCGGCACCGTGCCCGCCGCTGACGCGCTGCGCTTCAAGTACGTGGCCAGCGGCACCGTCTTCAACGTGCGTGCAGCCGACGTGGTTCGCCTGCCCAGCCTGCACCAGCAGCAACTCGTGCTCGTGCAGGAAGACGCCAACGGCAAGGTGCAGAACGCCACCACCGCCCAGATCGCCGGCGCACTGGACGACCTCTATGCCGCCGCCAACAACGTGCCCGACCTGGGCGCCGTCGCCAGCAATGGCAACACCAGCTTCAAGCTGTGGGCACCCACCGCGCAGAACGTATCGCTGGTGCTGACGACGGCCCTGGGCAACTCGGGCCTGACCCGCACCACTACCGAGCCGATGGCGCGCGACGCTGCCACCGGCGTCTGGAGCCTCAGCAAGCAAGGCCATCTGCAAGGCGCCAACTACCGCTACCAGGTGCAGGTCTTCGTCAAGGGCACGGGCCTGGTGAAGAACCTCGTCACCGACCCCTACTCCCTCGGCCTGACCCTGGGCAGCCAGCAAAGCGTTGTCATGGACCTGCAGGCCCAGGCCACCAAGCCCAATGGCTGGGACCAGAGCGCGCCGCCCACCACCGTGGCCGCGCCGTCGGACCTCAGCATCTACGAGCTGCACGTCCGCGATTTCTCGATCAACGACGCCACCGTGCCCGCCGCCAGGCGCGGCAAATACCTGGCCTTCACCGAAAGCCAGTCCAATGGCATGAAGCACATGACGGCGCTGGCCGCCGCCGGCCTGACCGACGTGCACCTGCTGCCCGTCTTCGACATCGCCAGCGTCAACGAGAAGAGCTGCGTGACGCCCTCCCCCAGCGGCGCACCCGACAGCGAATCCCAGCAGGCCACCGTGGCCGCTACCGCCGGCACCGACTGCTTCAACTGGGGCTACGACCCACTGCAGTTCAGCACGCCGGAGGGCAGCTACTCCAGCAATGCCAACGACCCGCTGACCCGCGTCGTCGAGTTCCGCCGCATGGTGCAGGCCCTGAACGCCGCCGGCCTGCGCGTGGGCATGGACGTGGTGTTCAACCACACCACCTCGTCGGGCCAGAACGCCAACTCGGTGCTCGACAAGGTCGTGCCCGGCTACTACTACCGCCTCAGCGCGACCGGCGGCATCGAGCGCTCGACCTGCTGCGAGAACACCGCGGCCGAGAACCTGATGATGGCCAAGCTGATGATCGACTCGGCCGTCACCTGGACGCGCGACTACCGCATCAGCTCGCTGCGCTTCGACATCATGGGCCACCACCCGCGCTCGGTCATCGAGGCGCTGAAGGCGCGCGTCAAGGTCGCCACCGGCCGCGAGGTGCAGATCGTCGGCGAGGGCTGGAACTTCGGCGAAGTCGCCAACGGCGCGCGCTTCGTGCAGGCCGAGATGCTGTCGCTGAACGGCTCCGGCATCGGCAGCTTCAACCCGCTGATCCGCGACGCGGTGCGCGGCGGCGGCTGCTGCGACTCCGGCAACGCCCTCGTCGCCAACCAGGGCTATGTGAACGGCTTCTTCTACGACAGCAATGCCTCCGCCTCCGGTCAGAGCCGCGGCGAGCTGATGTGGTTTGCCGACCGCTTGAAGGCGTCGCTCGCCGGCTCCATCCGCAGCTTCCAGATGCAGACGAGCTGGGACGCCAATCTGCGCCTGGACCAGATCGACGTCGGCGGCATCCCGGCCGGCTGGGTGCTGGAGCCCGGCGAGGTCGTCAACTACGTGGAGAACCACGACAACCTGACGCTGTTCGACAACAACGCCTTCCGCCTGCCCACCGGCACCAGCAAGGAGGACCGCGCCCGCGTGCAGATCCTGGCCAGCGCCATCAATGCCTTCAGCCAGGGCGTGGCCTATTTCCACGCCGGCGTGGACACGCTGCGCAGCAAGAGCCTGGACCGCAACAGCTACGACAGCGGCGACTGGTTCAACCGCCTGGACTGGAGCTATGCCGACAACAACTTCGGCGTCGGCCTGCCGCCCTCGCGCGACAACGGCGACAACTGGGGCCTGGCCCGTCCGCTGCTGGCGAATGCGCTGATCAAGCCCCATGCCAATGACATCGCGTGGACCCGCGACGCCTTCCGCGACCTGCTGCGCATCCGCAAGAGCAGCACGCTGCTGCGCCTGCGCACGGCCGACGACATCAAGTCGCGCCTGAGCTTCCTGAACACCGGCTCCAACCAGGAAGCCACCGTGCTGGTCGGCCGCCTGAACGGCGTGGGCTACCCGGGCGCCAACTTTGATGAACTCGTCTACCTGATCAACGTCGACAAGACCGCCAAGCAGCTCACGCTGCCCACGCTCGCCGGCCACGCGCTGGAACTGCACCCGGCGCACACCGCCGACCAGCACGCTCGCGCAGCCACGTTCGACCGCACCACCGGCGCCTTCAACGTGCCGGCCCGCACGGCCGTCGTCTTCGTCGCTCGCCCCGCGGCATCCAACTGAGAACCCAAGGCATGAACAAGCAACTCCAACGCCTGGCCACTGCGGCGACCCTGGCTTTCGCCGGACTCACCGCCCAGGCCGCGCCCGTCGTCGTCGACGTGAGCGGCGCGCAGAGCATCAACCTGCTGGGCGAAGCGGGCAACACTGTCTGGCTCATCGACATCGGCGCCAACGCGGTACTGAACTCGCTGGCCTGGACGCTGGACCTGAACGCTTTCGCGCCCAGCGTGTTGTCGGAGATGCAGCTCAGCTTCGGCAACTCCAGCGGTCTGGACTTGTTCACCTTCGCGCCGGGCGCCCTGGACAGCACCAGCGGCAGCGGCAGCTACGCCGGCTCGCTTGACCTGACGCTCCTGGGCGCCAGCGCTGGCGCCGACGGCCTGCTGCGCATCGAGTTCAGCGAGGGCTTCAAGGACTTCGCGCTGAACGTCGCCGAGGGCCAGTGGGTCAGCGGCAATCTCAGCTTCGACGTCAGCACCGTGCCCGAGCCGGCTACTGCGGCGCTGGTGCTCCTGGGCCTCGGCCTGATCGGCGCGCATGGGCACCGCACCCGGCGCGGCTGAGTCGCGCACCATTCAAATCAAAGGCCCTGGCTGCCGCGCGTTTCAGCGTTTCGCATATTCGACGCGGTTACGGCCGGAATTCTTGGCACGGTAAAGCGCCTGGTCTGCGCGCGAGATCGATTCCGATATGTCTTCCACCGGCCGATACTCGGTCAGCCCCATCGACACCGTGACCTTGAAGTCATCTCCAAATCCGGGGAATCTGATGACTTCGATCAGCCGACGGATTCTCTCTGCGCAGGCCTTTGCGCCATCTGCACCCGCCTGCCCCAGGATCATCATGAACTCCTCTCCGCCAAAGCGCGCTGAAAAATCGCAGCCACGCAAAGTCTTTTGCAGTGCGTTGGCCACCTCCTTGAGCACCTCATCTCCTTTGAGATGCCCAAAGCTGTCGTTGACCAGTTTGAAATGATCAATATCGACAACCACGATTGAGAATAGCTGGCCGGTGCGGTCGGCGCGATTCTTCTCGACGGACAGCACATCCATCAAATGGCGCCGATTGAACAGGCCCGTCAATTCGTCATGAATCGACATATCGTGCACCATCTTCAATGCCTTTTCCAGTTCGGCATTGAGCTGGTGCGCAGCGTCCCGGCTTTGTTCAGCAGCGCTTTTCGCCGCCTTCACCTCGGATCTTTGACGGGCATACTGGTCGGAAAGATTGCAGATAAAAAGGGCGGCGGGGAGAAAACAGAGTGCGTAGAAAATCTCGACACCCAGTGATCCAGGCTGCTTCAGATGAACGATTGCAACATATGAGCCGGCCATCTGCAGCAATGTCGCGCTGGCAGTAACGATGAGGGACTGGATCAGGTTTGCGTTCGACAAGAGAAACGACAGCGCCATCAGGGCGCAAAACAGCGCAGCGCCGCGTACTTCCCTGAGAACGAGAAACCAGGCCGAATACATGACGAGCCAGACGGCAAACTGACCGAAGAAGACGAAGTTGGCGAATTTCTTGGTAGCTACATTCTTCAGCCTGATCCACAGCAGGAATATCGCCGTAACACCTAGCGATATCGACGCAAGGAGCAAGACCTCAGGAAGCCTGACCGAAGAAATTCCTGCAAGGTAGGCCCCCAGAGTCGCAATCTGTGTGATGGCATACGCGACAAAAACAAGCGTCGTATATTTGAGAAGGATCTTCTTTCTGCGGACGTTCTTGTCGAAATCTTGCGCAGCTTGCATGGTTGACGTCGCCTGACCTCTGTTGACCCATTCCTTGAATCCTCAACCGGCAAGCCCGCGCACCAGCGTGTCGTCGCGTCTCACCGGAAGCCGTTGGCGGAATATCGTTGCTTGTTCGCGCCGCTGCAAATCCCGCCAACGGCGCCCTCAATCCAGCACGAACACGGCCGCACTGCGGGCCGGCACATCGAAGACACCGCGAACCGCCTTGGCCTCGCGCGCCACGCGCCGATCCGCCGCCTGTGAATGGCGCTGCGCGGGGTGCAGGCGCCAGACGGCAGAGGCCTCCTCGGGGAGCTTCAGCGTCTGCGCCGTCGGCGCGACGTTGATCAGCGTCATCACGGCTTTGAAGCCCGCGCCCGGCAGGCCTTTTCCGTCGATGCGCGTCGCCACCAGCACCGGGTTCTGGCTTGGGCCGCTGCCGGGGAAGCTCAACCGCTTCTTGATCTCGGCGGCGCTGCTCAACCGCAGCAGCGGCGTGCTGGCGCGGATCTGCAGCAGGTCGCGAAAGACGTCGCGGGCCCAGGCGATCTCGGCCGGGCCGGGGGAAATGGCCCCATCGGTCAGCCGCTCGCGGGCCAGCGCCCAGTCGCGGCCGTCCTTGCCGAAGTTGTCCTGCCTGGGCGGCAGGCCGGTGCCGAAGTGGTTGCTCTTGTAGCTCCAGTCCAGCCGGTTGAACCAGTCGCCGCTGTCGTAGCTGTTGCGGTCCATGCTCTTGCTGCGCAGGATGTCCTGGCCGGCATGGAAGTAGGCAATGCCCTGGCTGAAAGCCACCACCGCAGCGCCCAGCATCTGCACGCGGGCGCGGTCCGCGCGGCTGGTCGCCAGCGGCAGCTTCAACGTGTTGACGTCGAACAGCGTCTGGTTGTCGTGGTTCTCTACGTAGTTGACGACCTCGCCCGGCTCGGACGCGAAGCCGGCCGGCTGGTCGCCGCCGTAGAGGATGGCATCGAGGCGCTTGGTCTCGCCACGCCAGGTCGTCAGCTCATAGCCGCGCAGCGAGCCGGCCAGGCCGACACGGATCATGTCGGCGGCGGCCAGCAGCTCTTCCGGCTTCGCGTTCGACAAGGCATTGGGCGCGTACACCAGGCCATTGAGCCAGCCCTGGTTGCGCACGCTGTCGTCGCCGCCCTCGCCTGCGCTGCCACCTCGTGCGGCATCCCGGCCGCGGTCGCTGAACGAGCCGATGCCGCTGCCGTTCAGGCTCAGATGCGAGGCCTGCACAAAGCGCGCGCCATGGGCAACCTCGCCAAAATTCCAGCCCTCGCCCAGCAGTTGCACCGGGCGGCCGGCTTCGGCGTCGACGCGCTTTTGCAGCTTCTCCATCGCCTCGCGCGGCTGGTGACCCATCAGGTCAAAGCGCATGGAGTCGATGTGGTACTCGCGCACCCACAGCGCCGCCGAGTCGATCATCAGCTTGGCCATCATGCGATGCTCGGTGGCCGTGTTGTCGCAGCAGGTGGAGCGCTCAACCTCGCCCTTGGCATTGAGGCGGTGGTAGTAGCCGGGCACGAGGCGGTCCAGCACGGACTTGGGCGCCTGGCTGGCCGCGGCCATGTGGTTGTAGACCATGTCCATGCCGACGCGCAGGCCGGCCTGGTGCAGGGCCATCACCATCTGGCGGAACTCGACGACGCGCCGGAGCGGGTCGGTCGCGTAGCTGCCCTCCGGCACGTTGAAATGCCAGGGGTCGTAGCCCCAGTTGAAGCAGTCGTCGGCCGCGACGGCCATGACGGCGGCCTGCTGGGCCTCGCCGTCGGCGGGCGCGTCGGGCACCGTCGGCGTCATACAGCCGCGCTCCGGCACGCTGGCGAGGTCGAAGACCGGCAGCAGGTGCACGTCGGTCAGGCCGGCCTTGGAAAGCGCCTTGAGGTGCTTCATGCCGTTGGACTCACCTTGCGTGAAAGCCAGGTATTTGCCGCGCCATTCGGGCCGCACAGTCGTGTCGCTGACCGAGAAGTCGCGCACATGCAGTTCGTAGATGACCTGGTCGGTGGCGAGCCTCACGCGTGTCGGGCGCGGCGAGGCGTCCCAGCCACGCGGCTTGAGCGCGGGGGCAGCAAGGTCGGCGACGACGCTGAGCCGCGAGTCGGCCGTCAGCGCGACCGAATAGGGATCGGTGACGAGATTGCGCACCCGGCCATGGGTGGGCGTGACGACGTCGACGAGGTAGCGATAGGCCTGGCCGCTCAGGTCGCCCGGCAGCTCGGCACGCCAGACACCGATGGCGGCATCGAGACGCATCGCATCGACCGCCACCACGGGCGAGTCGGGCCCGGCATGGCGACACAGCAGCACGCGCTGGGCCGTCGGGGCCCAGACGGCAAAGCGCGTCTGCGCCTTGGCGGGATGGGCGCCAAAATCCGTCACGCGCTCGGCCGCGGCATAGAGGTCGTCCAGGGCGCCGGGCAATTGCAGGCCTGTCGCGCCAAGGACGCTGCCGTCGGCAGCTTCGTGCACCAGCATCAACTGCTCGCGCAGCAGGGCCGCGGCATCCGCGCCGCCCGCAATGGCGAAGCGCGGCCCCTCACCGATGAAACGGAATCGCGCCGGCAGCGCCACCGTGGCGGGCACGAGTTCGACCGCGCCATCGGCGCCAGTGACCCTGTCGCCAGCCGGCGCCTTCAGCCCCGCCGCCCGGGCGTGATACAGGCGTACGCGGTCGCCGCCCTGCAGCTTCAGCCCCGGCCACTGCACGGTCCGCGCATCCAGCCAATAGGCCTCGGCTGCCGGCCGCGCAGCAGGTGCGGGGATCGGCACTTCGGCATTGCAATCGTCCAGATCGCTGGCGCGCGCTGCACCGGCAATCAGCGTCAGGCCCAGCGCCATGCAGCACAGCAGGGGGCGATATGGCATGAAGGTCTCCTTGTTGTTTTTGAATAGTAGCAAAACTACATTCATCGAAATCCCGCTAGCGAATCACCCAATGTCGTCGCTATGCTCGACATCAGATTGATAAGTAGTTTGATTACATGACTGCCTCATGGACAAGTTTTCTCGTCCACACCGCCACCTGCTGAACACCATGCAAAAGCAACTGCTGCTCACCCTCGCACTGGCCGCAGCGGCCACGGCACAAGCCCAGATCGACACACGGCCGGTACCGCCCCAGCCGCGCGCCAGCGCCCTGCCCGCGAACTGGCAGCACGGCGTCTTCATGGAAGTCTTCGTGCGCGGCTACCAGGACAGCAATGGCGACGGCATCGGCGACCTGAAAGGCCTGACCCGGCGACTGGACTACCTGAAGAAGCTCGGCGTCAGCGGCCTGTGGCTGATGCCCATCACCGCCAGCTCCGATCACGATCACGGCTACGCCACGACCGACTTCCGCGCCATCGAACCGCAGTACGGCACGCTGGCCGACTTCGACGAGCTGATCCGCGAGGCGCACAAGCGCGGCATCGCCATCGTCATGGACTACGTCATCAACCACGCGTCCTGGCAATTCCCGCCCTTCCAAGAGGCCGTGGCCGACCGCAATAGCCCCTGGCGCAGCTGGTTCGTCTGGAATACCGCGCCGGGCCCCGGCTGGGACATCTGGGGCAAATATCCCTGGTACGACGCCGCCACCAAGCCGTGGGACTGGCCCGGCGAACTGAAGGACCTGCCCGCGCCGAAGCCTGGTGCGCCGGACGTGTTCTTCGGCACCTTCGGCCCGCAGATGCCCGACTTCAACATGCGCAACCCGGCCGTGGTGCAGTACCACGAGGACTCGCTGCGCTTCTGGCTCAACCGCGGCCTGGACGGCTACCGGCTGGATGCCGTGCCTCACCTCATCGAGAACAACGCCAAGGACTGGAACGACCAGCCCGAAAGCCGCGTGCTGACCAAGCGCTTCCAGGACCTCATCAAGAGCTACCCCGGCCGCTACGTCGTCTGCGAGGCCACGGCCGAGCCCATCGCCTATGGCAAGCCGGAGCTGTGCGGCGGCGCCTTCGCCTTCAACCAGAACTACGAAATCATCAAGGCTGCCAAGGGCGAGGTTGCGGCGGTGCAGAAGGTGGCCGACTACTACCGCAGCATGTCGCCGACGATGGCGACCTTTCTGCACAACCACGACATCTTCACCGGCCAACGCGTGTGGGACCAACTGCACGGCGACGAAGCCCGCTACCGGCTCGCCGCGGCGAGCTATCTGCTGCTGCCCGGCACGCCCTTCGTCTACTACGGCGAGGAGATCGGCCATGCTGGCATCGACGGCAAGGGTGACGATCCGCTGCGTTCGCCGATGAGCTGGACCGCGGCAGGTGGTTTCACGACCAACCCCCAGCCCTTCCGCCCGCTGGCCCTGAACCGCAGTGCCCATAACGCCGAAAGCCAGCAGCGCGACGCCGGCTCGCTGTTCAACTTCTACCGTGAGCTGATCGCGCTGCGCCGCGCGTCGCCGGCACTGACATTGGGCCGCTACGAGTCCGACCGCGTCGACGGCGCCGTCTGGAGCTTCCAGCGCGTGCAGGGCAAGGAGCGTGTCCTCGTTGCCATCAACTACGGCGACACACCGGCCACCATCGAACTGACGGCGCATGCCCGGGCGCTCTATCCCAAGGGCGCCGTCTCCGCCACGCTGCAGCCGCTTTCGGTGCGCATCTACAGCTTGCAAGCGCCATGAAGTCCCTGATCACCCTGACCACCGCCCTGTTGATGAGCCTGAACACGATGGCCGCCGGCCTGCAGCATGTCGAACCGCCCAACTGGTGGGTCGGCATGCACGACACCTCCCTGCAACTGATGCTGCATGGCAGCGGCATTGCCGGCGCCCAGCCGACGCTGGCGCCCTACCCCGGCGTGAGGTTGAAGGGCAGCCACCGCGCCACCAGCGCCAACTACCTCTTCATCGACCTCGACGTAAGCCCCGACGCCAAGCCGGGCGAACTGCTGCTGACCATTGCCGGCCGCACGCTGCGCTACTCGCTGCTGGCCCGCGCACCCGGCTCAGCCGATCGCCAGGGCTTCGGCCCCAAGGACGCCATCTATCTCGTCGTGCCCGACCGCTTCGCCAAAAGTGGCAGCGGCCGGCAGGCCGACATGAAGGAAGGCGTCAACCGCGCGGACCCCGGCGGCCGCCACGGCGGCGACCTGGCCGGCATGCGCCAGCACCTGGGCTATATCGCCGGGCTCGGGTTCACCCAGGTCTGGCCGACGCCGCTGGTCGAGAACAACAGCGCCAGGTACAGCTATCACGGCTATGCGGCGACGGACTTCTACAAGATCGATCCGCGCTTCGGCACGAACGACGACTTCGGCGCCTTCGCCACCGAGGCTCGGGCCCAGGGCGTCGGCGTCATCCAGGACATCGTGCTCAACCACATCGGCAGCGGCCACTGGTGGATGGCCGACCTGCCGGCGCCGGACTGGGTCAACCAATGGCCAGCCGGATACACCGAAACCCACCACGCGCGCATGACGCTGCAGGATCCCTACGCCTCGGCCAGCGACCGCCTGCGCTTCACCGATGGCTGGTTTGTTCCCGGCATGCCCGACCTGAACCAGCGCCGGCCCGAGCTGGCCACCTATCTGACGCAGATGACGCTGTGGTGGGTCGAGCGCTTCGGCCTGTCAGGCATCCGCACCGACACCTACTCCTACTCCGACCGCGACTTCCTGACCCGCTGGTCCGCCCGCGTCATGCAGGAGTACCCGCGCCTGAACATCGTCGGCGAGGAATGGAGCCCGCACCCGGCCGTCGTGTCCTACTGGCAGCGCGGCAAGAAGAACCATGACGGCTATGTGTCATACGCACCCAGCCTGATGGACTTCCCGCTGCAGGGCAATCTGCTGGCCGCGCTGACCGAGGACGACGGCGCCCACACCGGCCTGACCAAGCTCTACGAGGGGCTGGCGCATGACTTCGTCTACCCCGACCCGGCCAACCTCGTGCTGTTCGACGGCAACCACGACACGCCGCGCCTGTTTTCGCTGCTCAAGCGCGATGTCGGCCTGACCAAGATCGCGCTGGCCTACCTCGCCACCACGCGGCGCATCCCGCAGCTGTTCTACGGCAGCGAGATCCTGCTCGAGAGCCCCGTGGAGCGCGACGACGGCCGCGTGCGCGCCGACATGCCCGGCGGCTGGCCCGGCGACACCGTCAACGCCTTCACCGGCGCGGGCCTGACGGCCGAGCAGCGTGAGATGCAGGACTGGACGCGCCGCCTCTTCAACTGGCGCAAGGGCGCCACCACCATCCACGACGGCGCGCTGATGCAGTACGCACCGCTGGACGGCTGCCATGTCTTCTTCCGCTACGAAGCCGACCGCACCGTCATGGTCGTGCTGAACAAGAGCGCCGAGCCGGTGAATCTGGCGCTGTCCCGCTTCAGCGAGCGCGTGGCCGCGGGCGACCGTGCCCGCGACGTCCTCGGTGACCGGGAGTTCAGCCTCGGCGCCGCGCTGACGGTGGCGGCGCGCAGCCCGCTGATCCTGGAAGTCTCGCGCTGAACGGAAAAGGGCTTCTTGCGGAGCCCTTGTTGCCGAGGCGAACGCCTATCAGCAGGGGCGACGGCGGCGTGCCAGCAGGCCGACAACACCCAGGCCGGCGAGCAGCAGGGCATAGGTTTCAGGTTCCGGCACGGGGTTTGCGGTGAACGCGAAACTCAGCTTGTTCTGCGGCTGCGCGCCGATGGCGGCGAAGCTGCCGCCGGACGCATTCAGCGTGATGGAAGCGCCCGTCACGGCGAAGCTGCTGAACGCGCCGACCGGCACGCTGGTAGAGCCGGAGAAATAGCCCAAGAAGGGGTTGATGACCGTCTGCGTCAGGGGCGCAGAAGGCAACGCCATGGGCGCGCCGCCATCCAGCGAGACCATGCCCGTCGCGGTGATCGACGTCGTCGCGCCGCCGTTCTGGGCGTAGACGATGTTGCCCAGGCTGGACATGACGGCACCGCTCAAGGCGTAGCCCGGGTTGACCGAGATGGTGAAGTCGGGAATGGCGAAAGTGGCCGACATCGCCGCGCCACCCACGCTCGTGACGTTCACCGACGGGTCCACCGACCAATCGAAGCCCACAGCGCCGCCACCGGCCGTGAACCAGCTGCTGATCCAGCCGAAGCCCGTGGTGGTTTCGTCGTAGGTGACTGAGTAGGAGCCGGCGTTCAGCGTCGTGGTGGCGCTGGCCAGGCCGGAAACGAGCAGGGCCGCGGCGGCGGCAAGGGTCTTGATCTGCATGGTGGACCTTCTTTGGAAGCGCCCCGGCGCAAAGGCGCACCGAGGAAACCGGCCGATGCTAGCGAAATGCCCCGCAGCCCGCCCCTCTGATTGATCAACAACGTGCTACCGATGAAGCCAAACCGCCCCCCGGTTCAGGGGGAAGGCGGCTTGCAGCGTCAGGCGGGCAGCTTCAACAGCTCGAACGGGCCCCGGCCCGAAGCCGCGGTAATGAGTCCGAGCACACGGGCCGGCTCGCTGCCCAGCATGCCCCAGTGGAAGCGCCAACCCCAGTTGCCACCCAGCACGCCGGGCACATTCATGCGGTGGGCGCTGTTCAGGCCAAGCACGTCCTGCAGCGGATACACGGCCATGTTGGCCACTGAATTCGCGCAGGCGCGGATCATGGCCCAGTGCACGTCGTGGTCGCCGCAGGCGAGGTAAGAGCCGGCAAAGGCGCGCTCGCGAGGCTTGGCCTGGTCCCACCAGCCGCGCACGGTGTCGTTGTCATGCGTGCCGGTGTAGGCCACCGAGGCCCTGGGCCACATATGCGGCAGGAATTCGTGCTGCGCTGTAGCGCCGAAGGCGAACTGCAGGATCTTCATGCCGGGGAAGCCGCAACCATCGCGCAGCGCGTGCACGTCATCGGTGATGAAGCCCAGGTCCTCCGCCACGATGGGCAGCGGGCCCAGGGCTTGTCTGATGGCGTCGAAGAGGGCCATGCCCGGGCCGGTCAGCCACTGGCCCTGCGTGGCGTCGGGGCTGCTGGCGGGAATCTCGTAGTAGCCGGCAAAGCCGCGGAAATGGTCGATGCGAAAGACGTCGGCCTGCGTCAGCGCGCGCTGGATGCGCGCCGTCCACCAGGCGTAGTTCTCGTCGGCCATCTTGTCCCACCGGTAGAGCGGGTTGCCCCAGCGCTGGCCGAGCGGGCCGAGGTCATCGGGCGGCACGCCGGCCACCACCGTGGTCTGGAAGTTGTCGTCCAGCTCGTAAAGGTCCGGGCGCGACCAGCAGTCGGCGCTGTCGTGGGCGACAAAGATGGGCAGGTCACCCATGATGTGGACGCCGCGCTCGTTGGCGTAGCTCTTGAGCGCTCCGGCCTGCACGTCGAACTGCCACTGCACGAATTGCCAAAAGGCGATCTCGTCGGCGTAGTCCTTGCGCGCCGCCGCCAGTGCCGCGGACTCACGCTTCTTCAGGCCTTCGCTCCATTCCCACCACGGCTGGCCGTTCAGCGGCGAGCGGATGGCCATGAAGAGGACGTAGTCGTCCAGCCAGCTTTGCGCTTCCAGGCACCACTTGGCGAAGGCGATGCGGTCCGCGTCCGCCGCGTTGGCGAAGAAGCCCTTGGCCGCGGCGCGCAACTGCTGCTCGCGCCAGGGCGTGACCTCGCCATAGTTGATTAGGCCGCCGTTGAAGGCCGGGACGCTCGGCTGGGTCAGCCAGCCCTTGGCGACCAGCGGTTCCAGCGCCACCATCCACTGGCTGCCGGCGAAGGCCGACACGCCCTGGTAGGGGCTGTCGCCGGGGCCGATGGGCGTCGTCGGCAGCAACTGCCAGACGGACTGGCCGGCGGACTGCAACCAGTCGACGAAACGATAAGCGTCGGGGCCGAAGTCGCCCATGCCATGGGGGCCGGGCAGCGAGGTGATGTGCAGCAGCACACCCGAGGAGCGTTGGTTCAGGTTCATGCGTGGCGCAGTACGACGAGGGAACGGGCCGGCACATTGAGCGGCTGGCCGGGAAGAACGAGGGGCGCGGCCGATTCGCCGCTGCTGTCGAGCACGAGCTGCCAGGGCCCGTTGCAAAGCAGGAAGGGCAGCGGCGCCGGGTCGGGGTTGAAGACGATCATCAGCCGCGGCGCGCCGGCATCCGCTTCGCGCAGCTGGGCGCCGAAAGCGCGCTGGCCGGCGTCGTGCCAGTCGTGCGGGCTCATCTCGTGGCCGCTGGGCGCGTACCAGGCAATGCTGGCGTCTGCCGGGCCACTGGCAAACCAGCGCGGGTGGCGCAGCAGCGGCTCGCTCGCGCGCAGGGTCAGCAGTTGCGCGACGAGCTCGGTCGTGCGGCCTTCAGCCTGGTCCCAGTTCAGCCAGGTGATGCCGTTGTCCTGGCAATACGCGTTGTTGTTGCCGCCCTGGCCATTGCCGATCTCGTCACCGGCGCACAGCATCGGCGTGCCTTGCGCCAGCAGCAGCGTGGCCAGCAAAGCGCGGCGAACGCGTTCGCGGGTGGCGTTGATGGCGGCGTCCTCGGTCGGGCCTTCGGCACCGAAGTTGGCGCAGAGCTCGCCGTCGCGGCCATCACGGTTCTCTTCGCCATTGGCGTGGTTGTGCTTGGTGGAATAGCTCGTCAGGTCTGCCAGCGTGAAGCCGTCATGAACGGCCACGAAGTTGACGGAGGCGGTGGGCAGCCGCTGCCCATGGTGAAAGACATCACTCGAGGCCATGAAGCGCCGCGCCAGCTCTCCGCGCCCGACGCCCGGTCCGGCGCCGAGCCAATAGCCGCGCACGGCATCGCGGAACTTGTCGTTCCACTCCAGGAAGCGGCCGGGGAAGCGGCCGACCTGGTAGCCGTCGTAGGCCGCGTCCCAGGGCTCGGCGATCAGGTGCACGCCGGCCAGCAACGGGTCCTGGCGCAGCGCGGTGAAGAAGGCGGCATTCGGGTCATAGCCCTGGTTCGTGCGGCCCAGCACCGGCGCCAGGTCAAAGCGGAAGCCGTCGACGCCCATCTCGGCGACCCAGTAGCGCAGCGAGTCCAGCACGAACTGCGTCACGCGCGGGTGGGCACAGTTGACGGTATTGCCGCAGCCGGTCAGGTTCTCATTGCGGCTCTTGTCATCCGCGACGAGCCGGTACCAGGTGGCGTTGTCCAGGCCACGCAAGCTCAGCGTCGGGCCGAACTCGTTGCCCTCGGGCGTGTGGTTGTAGACGACGTCCAGCACCACCTCCAGGCCGGCCTCGTGCAGGGCGCCCACCATCTGGCGGAACTCGGCCGTCACGGCGGTCGGGTCGTTGCGGTGAGCCGCATTCGCCCAACGCGGGTCCGGGCAGAAGAAGCCCAGCGTGTTGTAGCCCCAGTAGTTGTGCAGGCCGCGCTCGGCGAGGTGGGGCTCGTCGATGCAGTAGTGCACCGGCAGCAGCGACAGCGTCGTCACGCCCAGGCGCTTGAAATGAGCGATGGATGCGGGGTGGGCCAGGCCGGCATAGGTGCCGCGCAGTTCCTCGGGCATGCCGGGCAGCAGCTTGGAGAAGCCTTTGACATGGGCCTCGTAGAGCACGACGTCGGCCGGCGCGCGGCGCGGCTGGGGGGCACGCGCGTGATTCACGGGTGGTGGCGCGACACGCGCCTTCAGCGCCTGCGTCGCGTTGTCGCGCGCATCCAGCGAGCGCGGGCCGTCCGGGTGGCCCAGCTCGTAGCCGTGGTGCTCGGCCCGCCAGCCGAAGTGGCCGACGATCTCGCGCGCGTACGGGTCCAGCAGCAGCTTGTGCGGGTTGAAGCGGTGGCCCTGTTCGGGCACATAGAGACCGTGGGCGCGCAGGCCGTAGACCAGGCCGGGGCCAACGCCGGGCAGGAAGCCATGGAACACGCCGTCATGCGGGCCGTCCAGCGCGTAGCGGCGCAGCTCGCGCTGGCCTTCGCCGTCGAAGACGCAGAGCTCGATGCGCGTCGCGTGCTCGCTCGCGAAGGCGAAGTTGACGCCGCCGTCACGGGCGAGCGCTCCCAACGGCTCGTGCCAGCCGGGTTGCAGATCAGGCAGATGCGCCATGGACTACAGACTCAGATCGGAACGAAGAACAATGTAGCCAGCGGCGGCAGGTTGATCGTGATGGACAGGCGCTTGCCATGCGCCGGCATCGCCTGCACGGGCAGGCCCGCCGCGGCGACGCCGTTGCCCATGTTGCTGCCGCCGTAGTAGGCCGAATCGGTGTTGAGGGCCTCGCGCCAGGCGGTCACGCCGTCGGGCACGCCCAGCGAATAGCCCTCGCGCGGCACAGGCGTCATGTTGCAGACGACGACGACCATGCGGCCCGTGCCGTCGCGGCGCACCCAGGCGTAGATGGAATGCTCGGCGTCATGGGCACTGATCCACTCGAAACCGCCCTGCTCGCAATCCAGTCGGTGCAGGGCCGTGTGGTCGCGGTAGAGCTTGTTGAGGTCGCGCACCAGGCGCTGCACGCCGGCGTGGCGGTCGTCTTCCAGCAGGCCCCAGGGCAGGCTCTCGGCATGGTTCCACTCCTGGCGCTGGGCGAACTCCTGGCCCATGAAGAGCAGCTTCTTGCCGGGGTGGCCCCACATGAAGCCGTAGTAGGCGCGCAGGTTGGCGAACTTCTGCCAGTCGTCGCCGGGCATCTTGGCCAGCATGGAGCCCTTGCCGTGCACGACCTCGTCGTGCGAGATGGGCAGCATGAAGTTCTCGCTGAACGCATAGATCAGGCCGAAGGTCATCTTGTCGTGATGCCAGCGGCGGTTGATCGGGTCCTCGGCCATGTAGCGCAAGGTGTCGTTCATCCAGCCCATGTTCCACTTGTAGTGGAAGCCCAGGCCGCCCGCGTAGGTGGGCGCCGAGACGCCGGGGAAGCTGGTGCTCTCCTCGGCCACGCTGATGGCGCCCTCGATCTCGCCGACATGCTCGTTCATCTCGCGCAGCATCGAGATGGCCTCGAGGTTCTCGCGGCCGCCACGGATGTTGGGAATCCATTCGCCGGCGGGCCGCGAGTAGTCGCGGTAGAGCATGCTGGCCACCGCGTCCACGCGCAGGCCGTCGACGCCCCAGCGCTCGATCCAGTAGGTCGCGCTGCCGATCAGGAACTCGCGCACCTCGGTGCGGGCGAAGTTGTAGATCAGCGTGTTCCAGTCGCGGTGGAAGCCTTCCTTGGGGTCCGCATATTCGTAAAGGCGCGTGCCGTCGAACTCGGCCAGGCCGTGGGCATCGGCGGGGAAGTGGGCCGGCACCCAGTCCAGCAGCAGGCCCAGGCCCTGCTCATGGCAAGCCTTGACGAAGCGGGCGAAGCCCTCGGGCGGGCCGAAGCGCGCACTGGGGGCGTACATGCCCAGCGTCTGGTAGCCCCAGGAGCCGTCGAAGGGATGCTCGCTGACGGGCATGAGTTGCACATGCGTGAAGCCCATGTCGACCACGTAGGCGGGCAGGTGCTCGGCGAGTTCGTCCCAGGTCGGGAAGTCACCGGCCACACCGCGGCGCCAGGAGGCGGCGTGCACCTCGTAGACGCTGATGGGCGACTCGCGCCGGTTGGCGCGCTCACGCTGGCGCGGCAGCGGCGTCGGCTCGGGCAGGGCCGCGACGACGCTGGCCGTCTCCGGCCGCAACTGGGCGCGGCGGGCATAGGGGTCGGCCTTGAGCGGCAGCAGCGCGCCGTTGCCGTTGACGATCTCGAACTTGTAGAGATCGCCTTCGATGGCGTGGGGCACGAAGATCTCCCACACGCCGGCCAGGTGGCGCAGCCGCATCGGGTGGCGCCGGCCGTCCCAGTTGTTGAAGTTGCCGACGACGCTGACGCGCTTCGCATTGGGTGCCCAGACCGCGAAGCGCACGCCGCTGACGTCGCCGTACTGCACGACATGCGCACCCAGGCTCAGCCAGGGCCGGAAGTTGCGGCCTTCGGCAAAGGCCTTGAGCTCGTCGTCGCCGAGCTGGGGGTAGAAGTTGTAGGGGTCGGCATAGACGCCCTCGCCGCCCCCGGTCCAGCGCACGGCCAGGCGGTAGTCGAAGCGGTGCTTGCGACGTGGCACCTGCGCCTCGAAGAAGCCGCCGCGGCGCTCCTCCAGGTCGACGATGTGCTTCTTGCTGCTGGCATCCAGCAGCGCGACTTCCGCGGCGCCGGGTAGCAGCGCGCGCACCCAGAGCCGACCGTTGTCATCCGCGTGCAGGCCCAGCCGGCCGAAAGGATCGGCATGGCGGCCCGCCAGCAGGGAATCAACGTCGGCGTCGTTCAGCATCGTCAGGTGTTCAGACTCTTCACGGACCAGACACGGTCCACGTACTCGTTGATCGTGCGATCGGACGAGAACGGGCCCATGCCGGCGATATTGCGCAAGGCGCGTTCAGCCCAGGCGGCACGGTCGGCAAACAGCGCATCGACCTTGGCCTGGGTGGCGACGTAATCGGCGAAATCGGCCATCAGCAGGTAGACGTCGCGGTGCAACAGGCTGTCCACCAGCGCGCGATAACGATCGGTGTCGCCGTTGCTGAAGACGCCCGCCGCGATGGCATCGATGACGCGCTTGAGTTGGCGATTCTCTTCGACATACAGGCGCGGGTCGTAGCCCAGCTGCTTGATCTTGGCGACGGCATCGGCGCGCAGGCCGAACACGAACATGTTCTCCACGCCCATGGCCTCGGCCATCTCGATGTTGGCACCGTCCCAGGTGCCGATCGTGACCGCGCCGTTCATGCCGAACTTCATATTGCCGGTGCCCGAGGCCTCGGTGCCGGCCGTCGAGATCTGCTCGGACAGGTCGGCCGCCGGGATGATGCTTTCGGCCAGCGTGACGCTGTAGTTGGGCAGGAAGACGAGCTTGAGCTTGTCGCCCACGCGCGGGTCGCTGTTGATGACACGGGCCACGTCATGCGCCAGGCGCACGATGCTCTTGGCCGTCTGGTAGGCCGAGGCCGCCTTGCCGGCGATGACGACGGTGCGCGGCACCCAGTTGGCATCGGGGTTGTCGCGGATGGCCTGGTAGCGGCTGATGACGTGCAGGATGTTCAGCAGCTGGCGCTTGTATTCGTGGATGCGCTTGATCTGGATGTCGAACAGGCTGTCGACATTGACCGAGATGCCCAGCTCACGGCGGATGACGGCGGCAAGGCGTTCCTTGTTGGCGCGCTTGACGGCCAGGAACTCCTCGCCCAGCTCCTTGTTGGCGGCCAGCGGCGCCAGTTCCCCCAGCTCGGCCAGGTTCTTGCGCCAGCCCTCGCCGATGCGGCTGTCCAGCAGCCCGGACAGCATCGGGTTGGCCTGCTCCAGCCAGCGGCGCGGCGTGACGCCATTGGTGACGTTGTGGAAGCGCTCCGGCCAGATGCGGGCGTAGTCGGCAAAGATGGTCTGCACCATCAGCTCCGAGTGCAGCGCGGCCACGCCGTTGACGCGGTGCGACGAGACCAACGCAAGCGCGGCCATGCGCACGCGGCGCTCGCTGCCGTGGCTACCTTCGTCAATGAGGGACACCCGCGAGGCGAAGGCGTGATCGCCGGGAAAGCGGGCCTGCACCTCTTCCAGGAAACGGTGGTTGATTTCGTAAATGATCTCGAGGTGACGCGGCAGCAGGTTCTCGAACATGCGCACGGGCCAGGTCTCCAGCGCTTCGGGCATCAGCGTGTGGTTGGTGTAGGCCACGGCTTGGCGCGTGATCTTCCAGGCCTCGTCCCAGCCCAGGCCATGCTCGTCCAGCAGCAGGCGCATCAGCTCGGCGGGTGCGAGCGCCGGGTGGGTGTCGTTGAGATGGATGGCGTTGGTCTTGCCGAGGTTGTGCAGCGAGCCGAACTCGCGCAGATGGCGCGCGATCAGGTCCTGCAGCGAGGCGCTGACGAGGAAGGCCTCCTGCTTCAGGCGGAGCTCGCGGCCGGCTTCGGTGGAGTCGTCCGGGTAGAGCACCCAGTTCAGCGCATCGGCCAGCACCTGGTGGCGGGCAGCGCGGGCGTAGTCGCCCTCGCAGAAAGGCTTGAAGGCGATGGGCGCGGCCGTGGCCTGCCATTGGCGCAGCGTAGAGACGCGCTCGCTGTGGTGGGCGGGCACGATGAAGTCGAAGGCCTGGGCCTCGATGCTGTCGGCCGGCTGCCAGCGGCGCACGCCCGAGGCATCGACCTCGATGCGGCCGCCAAAGCCAACCTCGTAGCGCAGGTCCTGTCGAGGCAGCTCCCAGGCGGGCGAGTCGCGCGTCCAGTCGTCGGGCTGCTCCAGCTGGCGGCCCTGGCTGATGACCTGGGCGAAGGTGCCATAGCGGTAGCGCAGGCCGTAGCCGAAGGACGGCAGCTCCAGTTCGGCGAAGCTGTCCAGGAAGCAGGCCGCGAGGCGACCGAGGCCGCCGTTGCCCAAGGCCGCATCGGGCTCGCGCTCCAGCACATCGCCCAGGGCCAGACCCTGCTCGGCCAGCTTGGCTTCCAGCGGGTCGACCAGCTTCAGGGCGGCCAGCGCATTGGACAGCGCGCGGCCCATCAGGAATTCCATCGACAGATAGTGCACGCGGCGCACGGGCGCCTTGTCGCCACGCTGGGCGTCAGCGGCCTGCGTGGTGGCCCAGCGGCGGGCGAGCGTCTCGCGGCAGGCGATGGCCGCCGCGTGCAAGGCCGCCTGCGGCGTGGGGCCATGGCTGGATTGGGACAGCTCGCGCTCGTAGGCGGTCTCGAAGGCGGCGCGCAAGGCCTTGTCTTCGGCGGAGAGGGCAGTCGGCTTCTTCATCGCGGTGGAGGCCTTGGCGGCGGGCTTGCGTTGAACGGGTAACGCGAAGCTCTTGGGTGTTGGGGAGTTCATCAGTGCCGGCCCCCAGCGACGGAGGCAAGAATGCTACTCGACGGGCAGCGTTGGCTGAAGTATCGACCAGCTCCGCCCCGTTGTGTAGTTTGACTACATATGGAAAACCCGAGATGTTTTGCAAAGCCTTGATTTTCAAGGATTTCATGAAGATTCGAACGGATAACCTCTGTTGTTGCTAGCGCGTAGCGAATGTATATTGTCTACAAAGACGGCCAAAGAAGAGAAATTTAGCCGTCAAATGACGAGACAAGCCGACCACCAGACGGCCGGCGACTGAAAGGTTAGAAGTGGCAGACGTTCGACTGACCGGTGTGGAGAAAGCCTACGGCGACATCCGCATCCTTCACGGCATCGACCTGGAGATCCGCGACGGTGAGTTCATGGTCTTCGTCGGCCCCTCGGGCTGCGGCAAGTCCACGCTGCTGCGCACCATCGCCGGCCTTGAGGAAATCACCGGCGGCGAGCTGACCATCGGCGGGCGCGTCGTCAACGAGGTGCCACCCAGCGAGCGCGGCATTGCCATGGTGTTCCAGTCGTATGCGCTCTACCCGCATATGAACCTGTTCGACAACATGGCCTTCGGCCTGAAGTTGGCCAAGGTGCCCAAGGCCGAGATCGAGACGGCCGTGCGCAACGCGGCCAGGATCCTGCACATCGAGCACCTGCTGGACCGCAAGCCGAAAGACCTCTCCGGCGGCCAGCGCCAGCGCGTCGCCATCGGCCGCGCCATCGTGCGTAAGCCCGATGTCTTCCTGTTCGACGAGCCACTGTCGAACCTCGATGCCGCCCTGCGCGTGCGCATGCGCTATGAGTTCGCCAAGCTGCACGAGGATCTGAAGACCACGATGATCTACGTGACCCACGATCAGGTGGAGGCCATGACGCTGGCCGACCGCATCGTCGTGCTGTCGGCCGGCAAGATTGAGCAGGTCGGCTCGCCGCTGGAGCTGTACGAGCATCCGCGCAACCTCTTCGTGGCAGGCTTCATCGGCAGCCCGAAGATGAACTTCATCGAGGGTGAGTTGGTCGTCATCGAGGCGGGGCATGTGGACGTGAAGCTGGCCGGCAGCGGCGTCGTGCTGCGCGCGCTGGTGGATGGCAGTGGCGCCAAGGTGGGCGACAAGGTGACTCTCGGCGTGCGGCCGGAGCACATCCGTCAAGGTGGCGAGAACAACCTGGTGTACAGCACCGTCGCCTTCGTCGAATCCCTCGGCGGCATCACCTTCGCCTACTGTCCCTACCCCGGCCTCGAAGAGCCGCTGACCTGCCAGTTCGAAGGCCGCAACGGCTGCGACCGCCTGCGCAGCGGCCAGGATCTGGACCTGCATCTGCCGGCTGAAGCCTTGTACGTGTTCGACGCCAACGGTCTGGCCTTGCGCCGGCTGGCTGCGCCGGAGCTGCAGGCATGACGGCTGTGAAGAAAACACAGCCACAGAGGCACAGAGGCACAGAGAAGAAAGCTCTGAAAGCCCTTTCGCGTTTCACTGTGTCTCTGTGCCTCTGTGGCGGCATTTCGGCGGCGTCGGCGGACACACCCAAGCTCCTGGTCTGGATCAATGGCGACAAGGCCTACAACGGCCTGCAGAAGGTCGGCGATGCCTTCGAGAAGGCCTCGGGCGTCAAGGTCGTCGTCGAGCACCCGGTCGATGCGACCGACAAGTTCCAGCAGGCCGCCGGTGCTGGCAAGGGCCCGGACATCTTCTGCTGGCCCCACGACCGTGTCGGCGAATGGGCCAAGGCGGGCTTGCTGACGTCGCTGCGTCCATCGGCGCGGCTGAAGGCCGAGTCCGAAGACCAGGCCTGGGCGGCGCTGAGCTACCGCGGCCGCATCTGGGGCTACCCCATCGCCATCGAGACGACGGGCCTGATCTACAACAAGGCCCTGGTGCCCACGCCGCCCGCGACCTGGGACGAACTGATCGCGCTGGACAAGAAGCTTCAGGCCAGCGGCAAGCACGCCGTGCTGTGGGACTACAACAAGAGCTTCTTCAGCTGGCCCATGATTGCCGGCGCGGGTGGCGTCATCTTCGGCCGTGATACCCAGGGTGATTTCGATCCCAAGAAGGTGGACGTCAACAACGAAGGCGCCCTGGCTGGTGCCCAGATGATCGAGCGCCTCATCAAGGGCGGCCACATGCCCAAGGGCGCGCGCTACTCCGAGATGGAGTCCGCCTTTGCCCGTGGCGAGGTGGCCATGATGATCTCCGGCCCCTGGGCCTGGGACAACGCCAGGCGCGCCAAGATCGACATCGGTGTGGCAGGCATCCCGGCCGTCATCGCCGGCAAGCCGAGCAAGAGCTTTGTCGGCGTGCTGGGATGCATGATCTCGGCGCCCAGCAAGAACAAGGACATCGCCAAGGAGTTCATCGAGAACCACCTGATGCGCCCCGAAGCGCTGAAGGTGCTGGATGCCGACGTGCCCATCGGCGTGCCGGCCAACAAGGCCTTCTACGCCGAGCTGTCAGTCAACCCGCTGATCGCAGCCAGCATGACCAATGCGCGCAACGGCGCGCCCATCCCCAACATCCCCGAGGTCGGCCGCTTCTGGACCGCGATGGACGCGGCGCTCGAAGCCATCACCAACGGACTGCAATCACCGAAGGACGCGCTCGACGGCGCCGCCGCACGGATGCTGCTGAACAAATGAACGCCTTGTCCTCATCCCTCGGCCAAGGCGCCTACACAACGCTGCCGCCCTCGCTGACCGAGAAGCTGTCCAAGTGGCTGCACTGGCCGCTCGCCATCCTCGGCATGGTCGCCGCGCTGTATCTCGTCTTCCTGATCTACACGACCGGCCAGGCCGCCTGGGCTGCCGGCGTGCTGCTGCTGTTCACGGCGGGCTTCTACGTCTACCTGAGCCGTGGCGGCTTTGCGTGGCGCTACCTCTTCCCCGGCGTGGCCGGCATGCTGGTCTTCATCGCCTTCCCGCTCGTCTACACGGCGCAGATCGGCCTGACGAACTACTCCAGCATCCACCTGCTCAGCGAAAGCCGCGTGCGCGAGTACCTGCTGGAGCAGCATGACGCGGTCGAAGACCGGGTGCTGAACTACAGCCTGCATGCCAGCGGCGCCGAATTCCGCCTCGTGCTTAAAACCGAGGGCGAAGCCAACCCGCAGTGGATGTCGCCACCGCTGGCGCTGCGCGCGGGCAAGGACCTCCGCGTGGACCTGGCCGCGGCGGACGCCACGTCCGCACCGACAGATGCCGCCCTGCCCTTGCCCGAGCTGATCAAGCACCGCGACGCGCTGGCCAAGCTCGTGCTCGTTGCGCCCGACAAGACCGAGCTGCATTACCTCGGCCTGCGCGAGTTCGGCCCCGTCAAACCGATGTGGACGACGAATGCCGACGGCAGCCTGACGCGCGCTGCCGACGGCGCCGTGTTCAAGGCCAACCGCGACACCGGTTTCTTCCAGACGGAGGCGGGCGAAACCCTGCAGCCCGGCTTCAAGGCCTTCATCGGCATGGCGAACTACACGCGCATGCTGTTTGACGCCGAGTTCCGCGGCCCCTTCCTGTCCATCTTCAGCTGGACGGTCATCTTCTCGGCGCTGACGGTCATCTTCTCCACCGCCATCGGCATGCTCTTCGCCGTGCTGCTGAACTGGGAGGGCATGAAGTACCGCACCACCTACCGCACCCTGCTGTTCCTGCCTTACGCGGTGCCGGGCTTCATCTCCATCCTCGTCTTCAAGGGCCTGTTCAACCAGAACTTCGGCGAGATCAACGCCATCCTGAACGCGGCCTTCGGCGTCAAGCCGGCCTGGTTTGCCGACCCGCTGCTGGCCAAGACCATGCTGCTGATCGTCAACGTGTGGCTGGGTTACCCCTACATCATGATCCTGTGCTCCGGGCTGCTGAAGGCGATCCCGGCCGACCTGTACGAAGCCTCGGCCCTGGCCGGCGCCAGCCCCGCGACCAACTTCCTCAAGATCACCGCGCCGCTGATCATCAAGCCGCTGGCGCCGCTGCTGGTCAGCGCCTTCGCGTTCAACTTCAACAACTTCGTGCTGATCGCGCTGCTGACCGACGGCCGGCCGGACTTCCTGTCCACCAAGCTGCCCGCGGGCCAGACCGACATCCTCGTCAGCTACACCTACCGCATCGCCTTCAAGGACTCGGGCTCCGACTTCGGCCTGGCTGCGGCGATCTCGACGCTGATCTTCTTCCTGGTTGCCGCCTTGTCGCTGATCAACCTTCGCATGTCTGCCAGGGCGCAGAAATGAAAACCAAACACGGCCACAGAGGCACAGAGACACAGAGGAATTTCCTTTGTCTTTCTCTGTGTCTCTGTGCCTCTGTGGTTAAGTCTTTGGAGTTCTGAATGGCCATCGTTCTCGGCAAACAAGCCCGCTGGCGCACCCTCGCCGGCCACGCGGTGATGTGGATCTTCATCGCCATCACCATCTTCCCGCTGCTGGCCGTCGTGTCCATCTCGCTGCGCCCTGGCAACTTCGCCACCGGCAGCCTGATCCCGACCGAGATCAGCCTGGAGCATTGGAAGCTGGCGCTCGGCATCCCCTACCAGGCCGCCGATGGCAGCCTGGTGCAGCCGCCCTTCCCCGTGCTGACCTGGCTGTGGAACTCGATCAAGATTGCCACCATCTCGGCCTTCCTCATCGTCGCCATCTCCACCAGCGCGGCCTATGCCTTTGCGCGCATGAAGTTCCGCTTCGACAAGCCGGTGCTCAACGGCATGCTGCTGCTGCAGATGTTCCCGCCGGTGCTGGCGCTCGTCGCCATCTACGCCATCTTCGAGACCATCGGCACCTATGTGCCGGCGCTGGGCATCGAGACGCACGCCGGCCTGGTGCTCGCCTACCTGGGCGGCATCGCCACGCATGTGTGGACCATCAAGGGTTACTTCGAGACCATCCCCGTCGAGATCGAGGAGAACGCCAAGGTCGACGGCGCGACGCACTGGCAGGCCTTCTCGCGCGTGCTGCTGCCGATGGCGATTCCCATCCTGATGGTGGTCTTCGTGCTGGCTTTCATCGGCACCATCATCGAGTACCCGGTGGCGTCCATCCTGCTGCGCGAAGAGGGCAACCTCACGCTGGCCGTCGGCTCCAAATACTTCCTGCACGACCAGCGTTTCCTGTGGGGCGACTTCGCGGCCGCGGCCGTGCTGTCGGGCCTGCCGATCACGTTGGTCTTCCTGCTGGCACAGCGCTGGATCGTCTCCGGCCTGACGGCTGGCGGCGTCAAGGGCTGATCCATATGTTGAAGACATTCGCGCTGTGCGCAGCGTTGCTTTCGCTCGTCCCTGCGGCTCATGCCGCCAACTGCAAACCCGCACCGCTCGGCGACGCCACTCTTTATCTGCGCGGTGGGCTGAACAACTGGGCGGCGCAGGATGACCACGCCTTCGAGTACCGCTGCGATGCCTACTTCCTCAACCTCAAAGCCAAAGGGCCGCAGGAGTTCAAGCTCGCCGATGAAGACTGGACGGCCGCCCTCACCTTTGGCGGCGACGCCAAGGGCGACCCGGCTCGCGGTGCCGGCGGCAACCTCAAGCGCGACTTCAAGGGGGAGCAGACGCTGCGCTTGGCGATTGCCGCCGACGGCAGCGTCACGCTTACCGTCGGCCCCAGGACCTTCAAACCCACGCCACCCAAGCCCCTCACCGACAAGGCTGCGCTGACGACCCACTTCAACTCCCGCGCAACGGAGTTCAAGGCGCCCTTCGGCGCCCAGCCGGCCGGCAGCGAGATCCGCTTCAGCATCGGCAACGACGTGCCCGGCCTGAAGCAGGCCACCCTCGTCATCGAACGCCGCCAGATGACCGGCAACCAGGAGCAACTCGCCTACGAATCTGTGGCCCGAATCGCCATGACGCCACAGTCGCGCGGCATGGGCATCGGCTTCACAGCGAGCTATCGCTTCGACGCTACTGGTATCTACGGCTACTGGTTCGAGATCGAGACCGATCAGGGCAGGTACGCGCTGCAGAACAACAAGGACCCCATCTACTGGACGCGCGAGAAGGGCTCCATGGGGTCTGCCTCGGTCGAGCGCCTGCCGGCCAACTTGAACCGCGTGCGCCGCTACCGCCAGACCATCCATGCGCCCGGCTTCGAGGTGCCGGCTTGGGGCCGGGACATCGTCTACTACTACGTCTTCCCCGAGCGCTTCCGCAATGGCGACAAGGCCAACGACCCGCGCCCCGGTGGCGGCCGGCCACAGGACCGCTACCAGGACCGCGACGTCGAACGCCACGAGAAGTGGAACGAGAAGCCCTTCAAGCCGAGTACGGGTGACGGCTCGGACAAGCTCTACAACAACGACTTCTTCGGTGGCGACCTCGCCGGCATCATCGAGAAGCTGGACTACATCAAGAGCCTGGGGGCCAACGCCATCTACCTGACGCCGGTGTTCCGCGCGCCCAGCAACCACAAGTACGACGCGGCCGACTACAAGCAGATCGACCCGGCCTTCGGCAGCAACGACGACTTCGTTCGCCTGTGCGCCGAAGCCGCCAAGCGCGGCATCCGCGTCATCCCCGACACCTCGCTGAACCACGTCGGCGCAGACTCTCCCTACTTCAACCGCTTCTCCAATTTCCCCGCGGGCGGTGCGTTTGACGGCGGCAAGATCAACCCCGCCTCGCCGTATGCGAGCTGGTTCAAGTTCAAGCCCGAGGAGACTGACCCCAACAAGCAGTTCCAGGGCTGGGTCGGCGTGTCCGATCTGCCGGAGATCGACAAGAGCGCCCCGTCCTTTCGCGCCTACGCCTACCGCGACAAGGACTCGGTGACCAACCTCTGGCTGGACCGCGGCGCGGCCGGCTGGCGCATGGACGTGGCGCCCTGGGTGCCCGACGACTTCTGGCGCGAATGGCGCCAGGCTGTCAAGGCCAAGAAGCCCGACGCGCTGACCGTCGCCGAGACCTGGTTCGATTCGTCGAAGTACTTCCTCGGCGACATGTTCGACTCGACGATGAACTACATCTTCCGCAACGCCGTGCTGGACTACGCCGCCGGCAAGAGCGGCAAGCTGATGGCCGCAAACCTGGAGCTGATGCGCGAGGCCTATCCGGCGCAGTCCTTCTATGCGCTGATGAACCTGTTGTCGACCCACGACCAGCCGCGCGCCCTGCACCACTTCGGCGAGGACCGCGATCTGGCGCTGGCCAAGCAGCGCCTGCGCCTGGCCGTCTTCTTCCAGATGACCTACCCCGGCTCGCCGACCATCTACTACGGCGACGAAGTGGGCCTGGGCGGTGGCGACGACCCCTACAACCGCGCGCCCTACCCCTGGGCCGACGAAGGCGGCCAGCCCGACAACGCGCTGCTGGCCGACTTCAAGCGCTTGACCCAGCTGCGCCACGACCTGCCCGTGCTGCGCCACGGTCGCTTGAGCGAGCCGCTGCATGTCGACGACCACGTCGTCGTGCTGGCGCGCCAGGACGGCAAGACCTGGGCCATCACGGCGACCAACAACAGCGACAAGCCACGCACCGTCAGCGTTGGCCTGCCCTTCCCGGCCGACCAACTGCGCGACGCACTGGGCGGCTCCACCGTGACCGTGAAGAACGGCTGGATTCAACTCACCGTGCCGCCGCTGTTCGGCCGCGTCCTCATCACCCCATGATCCTGAACCCTCTCGGCCACACAGGCCTCAAGGTCTCCGCGCTGGGCTTCGGTGCGATGCACATCAACGACGAGCGCACGACCGAGGCTGAAGCCGGCGCCTTGCTGAACCATGTGCTGGACCTTGGCATCAACCTCGTCGACACCGCCCGCGGCTACGGCCTCAGCGAGGAGCGGATCGGCCGCCACCTCAACACGCGCCGTGCGGACTTCGTGCTGTCCACCAAGGTGGGCTACGGCGTCGAAGGCGTGCCGGACTGGACGTACGACTGCATCGTGCAAGGCGTCGAGCGCGCGCTGCGGCTGATGCAGACCGACTGGCTCGACATCGTCCACCTGCATTCATGCCCGCTGCATGTGCTGGAGCAAGGCGAGGTGACGCGCGCGCTGAACGACTGCCGTGCGAGCGGCAAGCTGCGCGTGGCCGCCTACTCGGGTGACAACGCCGAGATCGACTTCGCGATCGCCAGTGACGCCTTTGGCAGCCTGCAGACCTCGGTCAGCATTTGCGACCAGGCCCATCTGAACCTGCGTGCCGCTCGGGCCGACCATGCCGGCATCGGCGTCATCGCCAAACGCCCGCTGGCCGGCGCCGTCTGGCGCCATGCGCAGCGGCCGGATGACTTCGCAGAAGGCCAGTACTGGGACCGCTTCAAGGCCATGAGCCTGCCCGCGAAGGAAGACTGGGCTGACCTGGCCCTGCGCTTCGCGGCCTTCCACACGGGCGTTGCCAGCGCCATCGTCGGCACCGCCAAACCGGCCAACCTGCGCCGCAACATCGAAGCGATCTCGCGTGGACCGCTGCCAGCCGAACTGGTGGTCGCCGTCCGCGCGGCCTTCGACCAACATGGCGACGCATGGCCGGGCCTGATCTGACGCTGGACGAAGCGCGCCAGCGAACCAACCTGGCTTTCATCTCCAGTGGTGCCGAGTTCGCCTTTGGTGATGCGGCCGCGCTGCCCTTGCCGGTCGCGCAACTGAAGGCACTGAACGCCGACAGCCCCGGCGTTGAAGCCGTGCACAACGGCGGCTTGACCGCCGAGGTGCTGTGCCTCAACCACGCCGGCCAGCGCTGGGCCATCAAGCGCGCCCGCGCCGAATGCCGGGTGCGCAATCCCGACGGCCAGACATCCTTCCTGAACGAGCTGCAGCGCCACGCCGAGCTGACCGGGCTGGGCTTGCCGGGCGTCGTCGCACCGGTCTTCGGCTCGCTACGCGATGGCCTCGTCGTATCGCCCTGGATTGCCGGCCGCCCCCCGGGCGTGCTCGACGAGCGCCAGGCGCGCACGCTGCTCGAAGCCGGCTGCGCGCTGATCGAGCACGGCTTCTTCGAGTGGGACTACAGCGCCGGCAATCTGCTGGACGACGGCGAACGCGTCTGGCTCTACGACTTCGGCTACTGCTACCGCTTCGACCCGCTGACACAGTTCAACAGCGCCGACGATGGCCACAACCGCCCCCAATACCACCTCGCCGAACGCATCGAAAGCCGCCACCTGTTCGGCGCCTTGCTCGATGCGGGCAGCGATGGCGACGCCCTGTCCCATTTCCTGGGTTTCAAGCGGCTGGCAGCGCAGGCCTATGAGGGCCTGGCCGAGCGCCTGGCCTGCCGCGGCGCCACCGGGCGCGTCATCGGTCACTACCGTGGGCTGGCCGTTCGCTGGCGCCACGAACTGGTCCACGCGCCGGGTCGGCTCTACCTGGCCGACGCCTGGCGCGCCCACCGCAGCGATCTCGAAGACGACCTGCGCGGCCGCTCCTGCACGCCGCGCACCCTCAGGCGTGCCCAGTGGCTGCAGCAGGCGCTGCGCGAGCACGGCCACACCCTGCGCAGCTGCGGCGCATTGGCGCAGCAAGATGCAGCCCTGGACGACGCGGCTTTGCTGCACCAGCTGCGCGAACAACAACTCGAAGCCGAGCGCCACCAGCTCTAGGGTCAACCCCGTCACCTCGGCAGGACTGGCCATCGCGCCCAACCTGATGCTGCACTACCCCGCGGCGGCCTATCTCTTCGTCAGCCCGAGTCGCCCCGGCCTGGCCGCCGAGCTGAAGACCCGCCTGGAGGCGGGGATCACCGACGGCATCTTCCAGCGTCTGCATCGCGAGTTCTACGGCGCCGTGCTGCAGGCCAGCGGCGCGAGCTGTAGCTGCAGCCGGGCGAAACCTAGCTCATGCGAAGAACGCGCGCTGCCTCTTCCAGGCGCGCATCCTCGATCTCGCGCAACACGCCCGACAGGTCCACCTCGCCGCGCTTGTGCTCGTAGCGGCCCGTCAGCGGCATGCCGGGCACCAGCAAACCGGCAGCGTAGAGCGACCAGATCTCGGGGCCGTACTGCGTGGCCAGCAAGGCCGGCGCGTGCTGGCCGAAGAAGTTGCGCAGGTTGTTCACGTCGCGTATGAGCATGCGCGGCGCATGGTTGTTGCCGGCGGCGTCCACGGCCTGCGGCAGGTCGATGATGACCGGGCCATCGGCGGCCAGCAGCACGTTGAACTCGGACAGGTCGCCATGGATGACACCCGCGCAGAGCATGCGAACGACCTCGCCGATCAGCGTGTCGTGGTGCTGGCGCGCCTCGGCCGCGCTGAAGCTCAGGTCATTGAGCCGCGGTGCAGCGTCGCCGAACTCATCGGCCACCAGTTCCATCAGCAGCACGCCATCATGGAAGTTGTCGGGCCGCGGCACCCGCACGCCGGCCGCAGCCAGGCGGTAGAGCGCGTCGACCTCGGCGCTCTGCCACGCCGCCTCCTGCTGCTGGCGGCCGAAGGTCGTGCGCTTGGCCATCGCGCGCGCCTGCCGGCTGTTGCGGACCTTGCGGTTCTCGGTGTAGTCGACGGCCTGGCGGAAGCCCCGCTTGTTGGCCTCCTTGTAGACCTTGGCGGCACAGGTGTCATCGCCGCAGCGCACGACGTAGACATCGGCTTCCTTGCCGCTCTTCAGTTGCCTAACGACGCTGTCGATCAGGCCTTCATCAATCAGTGCCTGCAGGCGGGCGGGTGGTTTCATGGCGTCATTGTCGACGCGGGCGGGCCTGGGCTCAGGAGCCCAGCTTCTGCCTCGCCGAAACAGGCGCCGCGACGACCACCAGTTCGATCAACAACCCCGGCGCCAGGCCAGATTGGAAGCAGGCCCGCTGCGGCCAATGTTCGGGATGCGGCCCGATCCATGCCTGCCATTGCAGGTCGAAAGCATCCCGGTTGGCGATGTCGGTGAGGATGACCTGCAGCGACAGCAGGTGGGTGCGCGCCGAGCCGGCTTCCTGCAGATGCGCTTCGAGCATCTGCAGGCTTTGACGCACCTGTTCTTCAAAGCCGGCCGAGAAGTCGGTCGCGTTGGCCACCGTCCAGACCAGGCCGCCAAAACCCCCATGAGCCACCGTGCGGCTGCGGCCCTTGCCGTTGATGGGCCAGCGCTCAATCACGGGTGAGCCCAGGCAGGCGTGCCGACAGCGGTGGCAAGCGGCTGACGCCACCGATGAGGCGCTGGTCGTGCCGGTAGCCCTCGTTCGCCTGGACTTGCCAGTCGCGCCCGAACTCGATCGCGAGTGCGCGCGCCACCTCATCAAAGCGCCAGCCCTCCTCGGAATTGCTGTCCAGGTGGTGCACACCGGGCAGCGGCCGTTCGATCAACGCCAGCAGCGCAGCGGCCGTGTCGGTCATGAACGAGCAGGCCGGCGTCCATGCTCGGCTTGCGGCCACATGGCCATCGCGCTTTTGCCATTCGTCCAGCGTCGTCAGCATGTTGTTGCCAGGCCGGGTCGCGTCGATCTGCCAGCCGATGCGGGCGATGACGGGCCTCTCGTTGGCCAGCAACACCGCGTCTTCGCACTCGGCCTTGTAGCGGCCGTATTCGTCCTTGGCGTTGCGCGCGTCGGCCACGTCATGCGGGCCGTCGGGCTCGTGGTCGAAGACCATGACCGTGCTGGTAAACAGGAAGTTCGGACAGCGCGACGCCAGCCAGCCCGCGAAGCGCGCCGAAGCCATGCCCAGGTGGGCGATCGCGTCCACCGACTGCGCGGAAAGCCAGGCGGCTGACAGCTTCTCATCGTCGAGGTTCACCGCGGTACGGTCCCAGCCGATGACCTGATGCCCGGCTGCGCGCGCAGCCTCGGCCAAGCGTGGCGCCAACGTGCCGTTCAGGCCAGTAATGAGGATTCTCATGACAACTGCCACCCCCATGGGCGCAGCTTATGGCCCTGCCAGAGCTGTTCCATCTTCGACAGGTTGACAGCCACGCGCACCAGATCCTGGTCCAGGCGGCGCTCGAAGGCGACGATGTCGGGCGGGCTGTCCAGCAGCTTCACCGGCGCGCCGTACTGGCCGGCGGCCAGCGCCGGATGCTGGTGCTTGAGCGCAGCGAGGCTGGCGTAGAAGTCGCTCAGCTCATAGGTCTTCCAGTCGATGGCGTCCTTCTCGAAGAACTCCAGCTTCTTGGTCAACCGCGACTCCTGGCCGTTGTAGACCAGCGGCATGCCGGGCAGCGTGAACGTCAGTACCGCCAGTGCGGGGTAGGCGTCGCCGTAGAGATCGGCGTCGGTGCCGTGCCAGGAGTTGAAGTCGTGATTGCTCGTGAAGCGCATGCGGTAGGCATGGGCGGGAAAGCCCGCCGGTTGCTTGGCCAGCCACTCCTTCAACAGTGGGGCGCCCGCCTCGCCCTTGCCGATCCTCTTGAACACCTGGTCGGCCAGGTCCCAGGAATAGGTCATGTCGAAGGCGCCGCTGGTGTGCAGGTCGATGGCGTCGGACTCGGCCAGCATGAACATCGGCTTGACCGCGTCCAGCTCCTTGCGCACACGCACCCAGAAGTCGGTCGGCACCAGGCTGGCCACATCGCAGCGGAAGCCATCGATGCCGGTTTCTCGCACCCAGAACTTCATCGCGTCGATCATTGCGGCGCGCAAGCCCGGGCTCTTGTAGTTCAGCGCGACGACATCGTCCCAGTGCTCCTCGCCCGGCTGGCCTTCGTTGAAGGTGACGGGGTAGATCTCACCCTTGCCATTGAGCTTGTACCAATCCCTGTGCGCCGTGGCCCAGGGGTGATCCCAGGCCGTGTGGTTGGCCACCCAGTCGAGGATGACCTTGAACCCCAGCTTGTGCGCCGCAGCGAGCAGCGCCTTGGCATCGGCCAGCGTACCGAACTCGGGATTCACGGCCGTGTAGTCGCTGATCGAGTAGTAGCTGCCCAGCGTCCCCTTGCGGTTGAGCTTGCCGATGGGCTGGATGGGCATCAGCCACAGGATGTCCACGCCCAGCCTTTTCAGCCGCTGCAGGTCCGACTGCACGGCCTTGAACGTGCCCTCGGGCGAGAACTGGCGAACGTTGACCTGGTAGATGACGGCCTGGCGGGTCCAGGGCAGATGGGGCATCTCGACGGAGGCGGCGGCAGAGGCACTCATGGCGGGCAGGGCGAGTGAGGTGGCGGCGGTCAGTACGGTGCGGCGGTTGGGCATGGCGGTCTAGATGAGGGACGTGCTGCGTGATCGCGGGCAAGTGGCAAGCGGTGGCGCCGCTGAAACGGAAGATGCGTCCATGCGTGCGACAGAGGTCGAGCTTCTCTCCAGCTTGTGCGTCATGTGTCCCCTGAATCATCGCCCGTCTCCCGACCGGGCCGATGAGGGCCCCCAAACGAAAAAGCCCGGCGCACGGCCGGGCCTCATTCAACACCGAAGCATCAGAACTTGTAGTTCGCCCCCAGCAGGAAGGTGCGCCCCCAGCGGATGTACTCCAACGGGCGATCCTTGGTGCCGGCGTAGGTTTGGTAAGCCTCGTTGGTCAGGTTGTTGACCTGGAACAGCAGCCCCAGACCCTTGAAGGCGCCCTCGTTGAAGGAGTATCCCAGTTGGAGGTCGGTGATCTTCTCGCCAACAACGTAGCGCAGGGTACGGGAGCCGTTGAAGTTGCCGATTTCACCAATGAAGTCCGAGCGGCGGCGCTGGCTCACGCGGGCCTCGAACCCATTGGCCTCGTAGTAGGCCGTCAGGTTGTAGACCCGCTTGGACAGGCCGGGCAGCGCGATGTCGCCGCCACCCACGCTGCTCGCACTCTCCGGATCCTGGATCTTGATGCTGCTGTGGGTGAAGCTGGCGCTGGCCTGGATGCCAAAGCCCTTGAAGGTGTCGGAGACGAGGCTCAGCGGCAGCGAGGCCGAGAGCTCGACACCAGACAGCTTCCCGCCCTTGCCGTTGAACGGCGCCGTGAACGTACCCGTGGGCAGCGCGGCGGGACAAGGCTGATTGGGGCCGGCAGGCGTCGTGCACGTGTTCGGCGGCGTGTAGCTTTTGACGAAGTCCGTGAAGTCGTAGCCGTCCTGTTTCTGGGTGTAGATGTAGCTCTTCAAGTCCTTGTAGAAGCCCGCCGCGGCGATATAGGCCTTGGTGCCGAAGTACTTCTCATAGGACACGTCGAAGGCATTGGCGATCCACGGATCGGCCTTGGGGTTGCCGCCGCTGGCGCCGGGCTTGCCGGTCGAGTTGTCGACGCCGAACTCGATGCCCGAGCGGAGCTGGTCCACGCGCGGGCGGGCCATCTGGCGGGCCAGGGCCACGCGCAGGGTCTGGTCATCGGCCAGCGAGAAAGCCAGGTTCATGCTTGGCAGCACGTCGGTGCGCACCTTGCCGTCGCTGTTGGTCTTGACATTGCTGCCGGCGGGCGCGTTGCTGTCCCAATAGTTCGACGTGGACGACTGATCCACGCGGATGACTTGCAGGCCCACGTTGCCGCGCATGGGGATGCCGCCCCACTCGGTGTCGATGTTGCCCTTGATGAAGCCGGTGGTGGCCTTCTCGTACACGTTCCAGGCCTTGGGGATCAGATAGGCCGCGCTGGTCTCGCTGGGGTTGAACGTCATGTAGCGCGACACGGCGCCCGGCACGTTCCAGGCCGGGATGCTGCCCAGGCCCGCAAAGCTCAGGTCCACGGGGGCGTACTGCAGGTCGCTGGCAATGGCGGTGTCACCCTGCGAGCCGACGTTGATGTTGCCCTCGGGCTGGCGCTTCTTCTTGGAGCGGTCGGCGTAGTTGACACCCAGGTCCACGTCCTGGAAGAAGCCCTTGATCGAATCCGGCAGCGGGAAGTTGCCAGCCAGCTTGAACGACTTGAGTTCGTCCTCGACGCTGGGACGCTTGCCGTAGCCCGAGCCGTAGATCGTGCCGCGCAGGAACAGCTTGGTCGGGTCGGAGTAGTTCAGCGTGGGGGTCAGCGTCGGGAAACTGGACGTGGCGAAATTCAGCTTCAGGGTGTCCAGCGGTGCGGTTGCGCCGGTGGGCAGCAACTGCGTGTTGTTCTCGAGATTGGTTTCCTTGCGGTCAGCCTTGGAGTAGCTCACATCCGCCGTCAGCGTGCCGCCGCCGGCCAGCTTGAGCTTGTTGTTCCAGCCGAAGGCATCGATGGTGTCCCTGCGGTCGTTGTACATGCCACGCACCAGCGGGTACAGGCCGCTGGCGCTGCCGCCGACGAAGGTGTTGTTGCCGTTCACCACCGGGGAAGCGATGTTCAGGCCCGGGTTGTAACCGCCGTTGTAGCCGCCGAGATTGACTTCGAACTGGTTCGCGGTGTCCTCCTGCGTGGCCCTGGTGTGGTAGTAGTCCACCACGCTGGTGAAGCCCTTGTTCGGGCGGAACTCGGCGGTCGCCATGAAGGCGTCGCGCTTGGTCACCCCAGTGCGGCGCAGGGCCTTGATGCCATCGGAATAGAACGTACCTGCCGCCACGCCCGGACGCCAGCCGGCGCCCAGCGACTGCCAGGGCTCGTACAGGCCGACCTGCTCTTCCTGGATCGGGGTTTCCTGGTGGGCGTAGCCCAGCACCAGACCGACGGTGCGGTCGGCGAACTGGTCGATGTAGCTGGCGCTGACGCGGTTGCCCGTGCCCTTGGAGCCGGCGGCACCGCCCAGCGAATTCCTCTGACCGCGCACGTTGACGGCCATCACGCGGCTGCCGAAGTTCAACGGGCGCACGGTCTGCATGTCGATGGTGCCGGACAGGCCCTGGCCGACCAGGCCGCCGTCCGGCGTCTTGTAGACGCTCACGCCGGCCAGCAGCTCGGAGGGGTACTGATCGAACTCGACCGAGCGGTTGTCGCCGGTGCTCACCAGCTCACGGCCATTGAGCAGCGAGGTGGCGAAATCGGGCGACAGGCCGCGCACGCTGATGACCTGGGCGCGACCCGCCACGCGCTGGGCGGAAAGGCCCGGCAGGCGGCCGATGGACTCGGCGATGCTGATGTCGGGCAGCTTGCCGATGTCTTCGGCCGAGACCGACTCAACGATGTTGTCGGCGTTCTTCTTGACCGAGATCGATGCCTCGATGCCTCTGCGGATGCCGGTGACGGTCACCGTTTCGAGTTGCTGGGTCTGCGCTTGTGCGCCTGCGGCGGCGATCAGCAACGTGCAGCCGATGGCAATCGGACTGATGCGGAACGACGCCGCGGTGCCCGACCCGCACTTGTCTTGGCTCATGGTCATGAATGTCTCCTCTAGTTCATTGGAAAACGGCTTGGCCCGAAGTCCGCCTCCGGGGCCACCGGCGCGCGTCTCGTGGGCGAGAACCCAACGTCTCGAGCAGGTTTGTATCAAAACTAGATTTTTTCCAGCATCTGCGTAAACCCTAGACGTTGCGAAGAAACGACCCGATTTCAGTCAAAAACCGCGGGTAAACCAGCATGGAATTGACACTGCCGGCGAAACATCAGGGCGAACAACTACGCAAGAAGTCAAAACTTGTAGCGCAACTACAGCATCAACTTAGGGGTTAACAACAGGTCTGCCGGCGTGACCAATCGCGTCCGGGCGACGCAAGGCGCAAGGGGCGGTCATGCAAGGCGAGAGCACGCAAGGCGAAGCCACACCGGCCGCGCGGCGGCGGCGTGGTGCCAAAGATCGCGTGTGAGAAGACGGCGCGCGCAGACCGCGCGCGCCGTGTCAGGCGTCGGCCTGCTCCAGCGCCAGGGCGGCGCCGGACAATGCGGCCAGCGTGTCGGTGATGAGGGCCGTGGGGATGCCCGCCAGGAAGGGCTGGAAGCGCCCCTTGGCCTCGAAACGGGCGCGGAACTCCGATTGGAAGAAGCGCTCGCCCAGGCGCGGCACGATGCCGCCGCCGATGAAGACGCCGCCGCGCGAACCCAGCGTCAGCGCGACGCTGCCGGCGAAACCACCCAGCATGGCGCAGAAGAGATCCAGCGTGCGCACGCAAGCAGTCGATTCACCGGCCAGGCCCCGGGCGACGATCTGCTCGGTCGGCAGCGAGCTGACGTCTTCGCCCTCCCCGAGCGCGGCCGCGACGGCGCGGCACAGCACCGGCAGGCCGATGCCCGACAGGAAGCGCTCGGCCGACACATGGGGGAACTCGCGGCGCGCCTGGCTCAGCACGGCGCTCTCAAAATCGTCCGCCGGCGCCAGCGTTGCGTGCCCACCCTCACCCGGCAGCGCCAGCCAGCGCCCAGGGGCGCGCACGACGCCACCCACGCCCAGGCCCGTGCCCGGGCCGATGACGGCCATGACCGTGCCCACGGCCACGTCACCGGTCGCCGGCGGGGGCACACCCCAGGCGCGCAGCTGGTCGGCACGCAGCCGCGGCAGCGACAGCGCCTGGGCCTCGAAATCATTCAGGCAGAGCAGCGTCTTCAGGCCCAGTTCGGCCTGCGCGCCGGCGCGCGAGAAGCTCCAGGCACCGTTGGTCAGCTCGATGTGATCGCCGTCCAGCGCCGTCGCGAGCGCAAAGGCCGCACTCTGCGGCTGGGCCTTGCCGGCTGGCTGCCCCTGCAGATATGCGCGCACTGCGGCCGCCGGCCCCGCATGGCCCGCCACCGACAGCACCCGCACGTCTTCCACCGCGGCGCCGGGGCCGGCAACGGTGCCGAAACGCGCATTGGTGCCGCCGACGTCGGCCACCAACCAGGGGTAGGCGGCACTCATACAGGAACTCCCGAAACAAGGAGGGGCGCAAGGCAGCGGATATTCAGGAGTCGGGCAGTGGCAAACACAGGGCTGAAAAGGGTGTAGTACGGTCGCGGCGGACGGTAGCAAAACTACATCCGATCGACAATACATACTCGCCCTTGGAATCTCATCTCGAATGAGAAAACGCTTTCAACTCCCGGCAAGCCAGCCATCGCCCTGGGGAAACTCGATTGCCGAGGATCTGTAGTGAAGCTACAACCTGTTTGAGCTTCCACACCAGGAATCGCCCCCGAAAGGGTCCAAGGCAGGTCGCCTGCGCGCCTGCTGATAATCGCCCGTCTTTCCTCAGGTTCCTTCAGCGCCCATGCCCCGTTTCGACAGCCCCCGCCTGCTTGCCGATATTGGCGGCACCTATGCCCGTTTCGCGCTGGAAATCGGCCCGGGTGAGTTCACGCAGATGGCCTCGCTGCGCTGCGCCGACCACGCCGACTTCCACGCCGCCGTGCGCGCCTATCTGCAAGGCCTGAGCTGGCAGGACGGCGGCGCACAGCAAATCGCGCATGCGGCCATCGCCATCGCCAACCCGGTCGAAGGCGATCGGGTGCGCATGACCAACTACCACTGGCAGTTCTCCATCGACGAGATGCGCCAGCGCCTGAGCCTGGACACCCTCGTCGTCGTCAACGACTTCACCGCCCTGGCCATGGCCCTGCCCCGGCTGGCCGAAGTGGATGTGCACCAGGTCGGCGGCGGCCAGGCGCGCCGGCCCAGCGTCATCGGCCTGCTGGGCGCGGGTACGGGCCTGGGCGTGTCGGGGCTGATCCCGGCCGGGGAAGGCTGGATTGCGCTCGGCACTGAGGGCGGCCACGTCAACTTCGGCCCGCGTGATGAGCGCGAGATGGACATCCTGAAGTTCGCCTGGAAGACGCTCGACCACGTCTCCTATGAGCGCCTGATCTCCGGCCCCGGCCTGGAGCTGATCTACAAGGCCCTGGCCGACCGCAACGGCGTGGCCACCGAGCCGCTGCAGGCGCCTGCCATCACCCAACGCGCGCTGGAGGATGGCGACGCGCTGTGCCTGGAAACACTGGAAGTCTTCTGCGGCCTGCTTGGCACCTGCGCGGCCAACCTGGCCGTCACGCTGGGTTCGCTGGGTGGCATCTATATCGGCGGCGGCATCGTGCCGCGCCTGGGCGAGTACTTCGACCGCAGCCCGTTTCGCGAGCGCTTCGAGGACAAGGGGCGCTTCCGCGAGTACGTGTCGGCCATCCCGACCTTCGTCATCACGGCCGAGCACGCCACCTTCAAGGGCGCCTCGGCCATTCTTGAAAACCAGCTGCGCAACCTGCAGGCCTCGCCCGGCTCGGCCATCCTCGGCCAGATCCGCCGCGCCCGCAGCGAGCTGTCACCCGCCGAGCTGCGCGTGGCTGACCTGGTGCTCGCCCAGCCGCGCTCGGTGCTGAACGACCCCATCGCCGAGATTGCCCGCGCCGCCGGTGTCAGCCAGCCGACTGTCATCCGCTTCTGCCGCTCGCTGGGTTGCGAGGGCCTGTCCGACTTCAAGCTGCGCCTGGCTTCCGGCCTGACGGGCACGGTGCCGGTGACGCACACCCAGGTCAACACCAACGACTCCATGCTGGAGCTGGGCGCCAAGGTGCTGGGCAACACCGCCAGCGCCATCCTGCAGGTGCGCAGCCATCTGAACCGCGACACCATCGACCGCGCCATCGACATGCTGCTGTCGGCTCACCGCATCGAGTTCTTCGCCCTCGGCCATTACGGCGTCGTCGCCCAGGACGCGCAGTTCAAATTCCTGCGCTTTGGCATGCCCTGCGGCGCCTACACCGACCCGCGCCTGCAGCTGCTGGCCGCCGATGTGCTGCGCGAGGGCGACGTGGCCGTCGTCATCAGCAGCGGCGGCCGCCTGCCCGAGCTGCTGTCCGTCGTCGAGAAGGCGCAGGAACGCGGCGCCAAGGTCGTGGCCATCACGGCCAGCCAGAGCCCGCTGGCCAAGAAGGCAGATGCGACGCTGATCGTCGACCACATCGAGGACATCGCCACCCACCTGCCGATGGTCAGCCGCATCCTGCACCTGCTGGTCATCGACATCCTCGCCGTGGGCGTGGCGATGCGCCGCAGCCCCGACAGCATCGCCGCGCTGACCGTCGGCGGCGAGGACGACGACGGCAAGACTGCACGCGGCGCCAGCACGGCGGCCCCCGGAGTGAGCATGGCCTCGCCGCTGGCCCGGCTGACCTCGCACAGCCGCTGAGTGCACGGCTTGAAGTACTCAAGCCCTGACCCCACATGACTTTTGCCAAGCGGCGCTTCACTCACGACGATGTGTGAAGTGGGGCCGCCAGGCTCCGTTCAACTGCTACGCTAGCCGACCCATCACGCCAATGCCGGCCGGAAGGGGCGAATAAGACCCCATCGTCCTGGGAGGGACATGAAAGCTTCTTTTCTGAAACGCTGGCGCGTGCGCCTGATCGTCATCGCCGTGCTCGCTGCCGCTGGCGCCGCCTGGTGGTTCACTCGCACACCGCCCCCGCCTCCCCCTCCGCCCAGCGGCGTCGTCGCCCTGGCTGACGTGACCCAGACCGTGCAGGCCGCCGGCGTGCTTCAGGCCAAGACCCGCGTCGACGTCGGCGCCCAGGTCAGCGGCCAGGTCCAGACCATCCACATCGAGCTGGGCCAGCAAGTCAAGAAGGGCGACCTGCTCGTCAGCCTCGACCCCGAGCTGGCGCGCAGCGACGTGGCGCAAGCCGAAGCCGCCGTGGCCCAGGCCAGCGCGTCTATCGACAGCCGCCGCGTCGACGCCGAAGCCGCCCGCCGCGAACTCAAGCGCCAGCAGCGCCTGCTGGCTGGCCAGGCCACCTCGGGCAACGAAGCCGAGAAGGCCGAGATCGACATCGCCAAGATCGAAGCCGATCTGCGTGGCCAGGCCGCCAACCTCACGCGCCTGCAGGCCGAGCTGGACAAGAAGAAGGTCAGCCTCTCCTACACGCGCATCACCGCGCCCATGAATGGCACCGTCGTCAACCTGCCCGTGCAGGTGGGCCAGACGCTGATCTCGGTGCAGATCACGCCCGTCATCCTGACGCTGGCCGATCTGGACACCATCACCGTGCGCACCAAGGTGCCCGAGGCCGACATCCAGGCCATCAAGGTCGGCCAGACGGCGCGCTTCACCACGCTGTCGGGCGAAGGCAAGCGCTACGAGGGCAAGGTGCGCGTCATCCAGCCCGTGCCGGAGCGCGCGGGCAATGCGGTGTTCTACAACGTGCTGTTCGAGGTGGACAACCGCGAGCGGGCGCTGTTCAGCGACATGACGGTGCAGGTCGACATCGAGACGGGCTCGGCCAGGCAGGTGCTGGCCATGCCCATCGTCGCGCTGGGTGAACGCGGCAAGGACGGGCGCTTCACGGTGCAGGTGCTGGACGCAGCCAACAAGCAGACGCCGCGGCAGGTCAAGGTGGGCTTGCAGGATGGCGCCAAGGTGCAGGTGCTGGATGGCCTGAAGGCCGGCGAGAAGGTGCTGCTGGCGCCGCCGAGTGCGGCGGATGCGGCCTCCGCTCCCGCCAGCGCAGCGTCCACCTGACATGGCTCTCATCGAGCTGAAGGACGTCGCCCGGCACTACCAGCTGGGCGAGATCGACGTTCCCGCCCTCGACGGCGTCAGCCTCAACATCGAGGCCGGCGAATTCGTCGCCATCATGGGTCAGTCCGGCTCCGGCAAGAGCACGCTGATGAACGTGCTCGGTTGCCTGGACAACCCCACGCGCGGCAGCTTCGTCATCGACGGCCAGGACGCCAGCACCCTCGGCCCCGACGAGCTCGCCGCCCTGCGCCGCGAACGCTTCGGCTTCATCTTCCAGCGCTACCACCTGCTGCCCCACCTGGACGCGCGCGCCAACGCCGCCCTGCCCGCCGTCTATGCGGGCGTCGGCACCGGCGCGCGCGGCGGGCGGGCTCGGGCGCTGCTGGAGCGGCTGGGCCTGGGTGACCGCCTGCACCACCGGCCCAATGAGCTCTCCGGCGGCCAGCAGCAGCGCGTGTCCATCGCCCGGGCGCTGATGAACGGTGGCCAGATCATCCTGGCCGACGAACCCACCGGCGCGCTGGACTCGGCCTCCGGCGCCGAGATGCTGCGCCTGCTCGAAGAGCTGAACCAGCGCGGCCACACCATCATCCTCGTCACCCACGACGCAGCCGTGGCGGCTCATGCGCGGCGCGTCATCGAGCTGAAGGACGGCAAGGTCGTTGCCGACAACGGCACGCCGGCCGGCCACATCGCGCCCACCGAACTGCCCAGCGATGCGCCACCGGTGAAGGAAGGCGGCCGCCTGCGCCGCCTGCAGGTGCAATGGCGCGAGGCCGTCGCCACAGCCCTGCTGGCGCTCAAGGGCAACCGGCTGCGCACGGCCCTGTCCATGCTGGGCATCAGCATCGGCATCGCCTCCGTCGTCAGCATCGTCGCGCTGACCACCGCCGCACGGGACTCCATCGAGACCGACCTCAGCAGCCTGATCTCCGGCCGCATCCCCGTCTGGCGCGGCAACCCCGCCCTGCCACCCGGGGCCGTGCCCCAGCCCTTCCGGCCACACGAGATCGACTCGCTACGCGCGCTCAATGGCGTCAAGAGCATCACGCTGAACCGCCAGATGCAGCTGACCGCGCGACACCAGTCGCGCGACGCGATGCTGGAGGCCATCGGTGGCGACACGGCCACGCTGAAGGCACGCAAGCTCAAGCTCGTGCAGGGCCGCTACCTCAGCGCGATGGACTTCGAGACGCGCAGCCAGGTCGTCGTCCTCGACGAAAAATCGCGCGACGCGCTGTTCAAGAAAGGCGAGTCGCCACTGGGCCAGCTCGTCTTCGTCAACCCCGGCATGGCGCCTGACGCCCAGGCCGCCCAGCAACCGGGTGCGCCACCACCGCCCACCGCCGCCCTGCCCTTCACCGTCGTCGGCGTCGTCGCCCCTGAGGGCGGCGCCTTCAGCTTTGGCAGCTGGCTGGGCCAGCTCTACATCCCGCACACCACCTTCTCGCGCAAGCTGGACGCGCGCGCCGACGTCGACAACTTCGACGTGCTGCTGGACCTGACCGTGCCGCCCCAGCAGGTGCGCGAGCAGATCATCCACCGCCTCAAGGCCCTGCACGGCCGCGAGGACTTCGGCACCTGGAACGGCGAAGAGGAGTTCCGCAAGTTCCAGAGCGTGACCAGCGCGATGGCGGCGCTGTTCGCTGGCGTCGCGGCCATCTCGCTGCTGGTGGGCGGCGTGGGCGTCATGAACATCATGCTGGTGTCAGTGTCCGAGCGCACCCGCGAGATCGGCATCCGCATGGCCGTTGGCGCGCGCCAGGGCGATGTGCGGCTGCAGTTCCTCATCGAGGCCGTCGTGCTGTGCATCCTGGGCGGCCTTGTGGGTGTCTGCCTGAGCTGGCTGGCGGCCCAGGCCGTCAACGCGGCCCAGCAGCATCTGCATGTGGTCATCAGCTGGGCGGCACTCGGCGTGGCCTTTGCGGTGTCCAGCGGCGTAGGCCTGGTGTTTGGCACGCTGCCCGCGCGCCGTGCGGCGGCTCTCAGCCCGGTCGACGCGCTGGCACGGGAGTAGAAAAGATGAAAACAAGACTGACCTCGATCGCCCTGGCTGCGCTGCTGCTGGCCGGCTGCGCCGTCGGCCCCGCGGCCAAGGCACCTGACGTACCGGTGCCCACGGCCTGGAGCCTGGGCAGCGGCGACGCGGCGCCCGACTGGGCCGGCCTGCTGGACCCCCAGCTCGCCGCGCTGCAGGCCCGCGCACTGGAAGCCAACCGTGACATCGCCCGCGCCGCGCTGAGCTGGAAGCAAGCGCAACTGCTGGCCGAGCAGAGCGCGCTGCGCTGGTCTCCGAGCGCCAGCCTGTCGGCCAATGCCAGCCGCCCGATCGAGACGCAGAGCAGCACGCGCAACGTCGAGGTCGGCGGCGTGACGATTCCCGTAACGACCTCGACCGGCTGGAGCCGCAGCTACGGCGCGTCCATCGGCGTCGGCTACGAACTCGACCTGTGGGACCGCCTGGCCCAGAGCACGGCCGCCCAGCGCGCCAATGCCGAGGCCACCCGCACCGACATCGACGCCGCCCGCCTGTCCATCCGCAGCCAGGTGGCCGAGGCCTACTGGACGCTGGCCGCCATCCGCGCACAAAAGCCGCTGGCCGAGACCCAGCTCGCGCTGACCCGCGAGACGCTGGAGCTGACGCGATCCCGCGTTCGTGAAGGCAAGCTGCTGCCGATCGAGGTCGACAAGATTGCCGTCAACCTGCAGGCCGCCGAGTCGCGCCTGGCCGACCTCGCCGCCGACGCGCAACTGCAGCGCCAGATCCTCGCGTTGCTGCTCGACGAGCCCCTGCCCGGCCCCTCGCCCGAGGCTGCGCTGCCGGCGGGTGAGCCGCCACGCTGGCGCCTGGCCGAGCCCGCCGAGGTGCTCGCGCGCCGCCCGGATGTGCAGAAGGCCCGCTTCGGTGTGGATGCGTCCCTGGCCCGGCTGCGCGTCAGCGAGGCCGACCGCTACCCGCGCCTGTCCTTCTCGGCGGGGCTCAGTACGGGCGGCAGCCATGCACGCGACTGGTTGTCGCAGCCGCTGGCGTCTCTCGGCACCAATCTCATCGTGCCGATGATCGACTGGCAGCGCCTGGCCCTGCAGCGCGACGGCGCCCGCACAGAGCTCGATGCCGCCGCGCTCGCCCTGCGCGACACACTGCAACGCGCGCTGGCCGACATCGAGACCCAGCGCATCGAGGCCGAGCGCGTGGCCCAGCAGCTTGCCGCCAACGAAGGCCGGCTGCGCGAGGCGACCGAGAACGAGCGCCTGGCCGCGCTGCGCTACGAGGTAGGCGCCGTGGCCCGTGCCGACTGGCTGCAGACGCGCAGCGCCGTGCTCGACGCCGAGCAGGGACGCATCCGCCTGCGGCTGCAGCAATGGGTCAGGCAGGCGGCGCTGTTCAAGTCGCTCGGCGGGGCATGAGCCCAGACAGGCTCAAGGTCCTGTTCATCTGCAGCCGCAACCAGTGGCGCAGCCCAACGGCCGAGCAGGTGTTCCGCCGCCACCCGGCCCTGCACGTGCGCTCGGCCGGCACCAGCGCCAGCGCGCGCAAGCAGGTCAGCGCTGCCGACCTCGAGTGGGCCGACGTCATCCTCGTCATGGAAAGCAAGCACCGGTCGCGCCTCATGCAGGACCACGCCGCATCGCTGGCGGGCAAGGAACTGCATGTGCTGGACATCCCGGACGACTACCGCTTCATGGACCCCGAACTGGTCGAACTGTTGCAGACAGCTGTGCCCCCGCTGCTTCGGCTAGGCTGACGGCATGCGTTCTACCTTCTCCTCTTTTCTGCAGCGGCGCGCGGCCCTCGCACTGATCGCCGCGGCACTGACCGCGCCCGTTATCGCCGCCACGCCTGTCCAGGGCTTCAAGGTCGTCAAGAGCTACCCGCACGACGGCCAGGCCTTCACGCAAGGCCTGTTCTTCCACGACGGCTTCCTGTTCGAAGGCACCGGTCTGCGTGGGCGCTCCAGCATCCGCAAGGTCGAGATCGAGACCGGCAAGGTGGTGCAGCAGGTGGACCTGCCGGCCGAAGTCTTCGGCGAAGGCATCTCGCAATGGGGTGACCGCCTCATCGGCATCACCTGGACGGAGCAGACCGCCTATGTGCTCGACCTCAAGACCTTCAAGCTGTGGCGCAAGTTCAACTACCCCGGCGAGGGCTGGGGCCTGACGCACAACGACCGCGAGCTGGTCATGAGCGACGGCAGCCCCGAGCTGCGCTTCCTCGACCCGCTGACCTTCAAGGAACTGCGCCGCGTGCGCGTGACGGCCGACGGCAAGCCCGTCGACCAGCTCAACGAGCTCGAGTGGGTGGACGGCGAGGTGTTGGCCAACATCTGGCAGACCGACCGCATCGCCCGCATCGACCCCAAGACCGGCCGCGTGACCGGCTGGATCGACCTGGGTGGCCTGCTGCCTGACAACCTGCGCAGCAGCCCGGACGCCGTACTCAACGGCATTGCCTACGACGCCAAGACCAAGCGGCTGTTCGTGACCGGCAAGCTGTGGCCGAAGCTGTTTGAGATTCAGCTCACGAAGAAGTAGTTCAGCGGCACACCTCTGTGCCGAAGTCGAACACGATCTCCCAGCCGCCGACGGGTTTGCGGCGCCATACCGACTGGAAGCGCGCCGTCACCTTGCCATCGGGATCCAGCACTGGCCCGGTGGTGCGCGCCAGGTCGCCGCTGGGCAGCACCAGCACCAGGTCGGGTGACCAGCTGAAGGGCGGCTTGGGCGAAGTCAGCAGGCCGTTCCAGGCCGTCATGACTGCGTCGGGACCGTGCAGCGGCGCCTTGCCCATCCAGATAGTGTCGGGCGCCAGCATGCGCCGGAACCCCGCCACGTCACGTGCTGCGAAGGCCGCGGCAAAGGCGGTCTCGGCGGCGCGAGCCTCTTCGACCCGCCTGGCGATTTCGTCGGCTGACGGCCAGCCTGGTTCCGACGCGGCCGAAGCAGCGGCAGGCAGCGTGGCGGCGGCAAGCAGGGCATGGCGGCGGGTGGTCATCGGCTTCTCCGTTTGCTGGAAGCCACGAGCATGCCTCGCGGGCCACGCCCTGCCTCAAGTCACCCAGCGCGTTTGCGGTCTTGCTCGTGTTGCTCGGCACCCGGGGTCGGCAGCAACCACGGCTCGCCCCTCTTCGTCACCCGCTCCCCGGTAGACGCGGGCCGGATCCAGAAGTGCTGGCCGGTCCGCCGAGCGTGAGCTGGCGCTGCCGCTCACGCCGCCTGGCGCTTGCACGTGAAAAAACCGTTCAGCGTGAGGCGGCCTTGAAGCGCGTCGGAGCTCAGCAGCGTGGGCTGATCCACGTCAGGCGAATGAAAAAGGGAGCCGTCGTAGAAGATGGCGCGGTTCCAGACCGCGAGGACTTTGGCCACACGCGCGAAATGCGCGTTGTCGCCTTTCATGTAGCCCGGCTCTAACCCGTAGCGCGCACTGAAAGTCGGGCCGTCCAGCTTGAAACTGTCCTCCAGCACGCGGTCGATCTCTTGCGGGTCCCGCAGTGGGCGATAGAAGCTGGTCCCCCCCAGCGCGGGGTCATGAAACAAATACAGCACACTGGCTGCGCACAACAAACTTCGGTCGACGAGCACAACGTCGCGGTGGCATAGCCAAAGCCGGTGATCAAGCGCCTCGGGAGGCGTGTTCAGCAATGACAGCCGCGCCTCTTGATGCAGCGTGCGACGACCACCGAGCGGCGCGCGCGCATGCTTCGCGAAGAAATCGGCCATCCGCTCGCCCAGCACCTTTGGCGCGTCGAGCACCAAGCCCGGATAAGGAAAGTGCGTCGGCGGCCGGAAAGCTTGCGAGGCCGCCCATTGGCGCACGCCCTCCGGATTGGCCAGGGCGTTGTCCACCACCACGCAGTGGCTGCCATGCGGCAGAGGCACGACCCGCACGCTCGGCTCGGGATGAAAAAAACGACCCTCGGCGTCCAGCCACTCTGTCAACACGGCGCTCCTCTCCAACCTGTCTTGTGTTCGTTCATCCTGGAAACCGCGGCGGGCTCGTCCGAAGGGCTGCGATGGCGAGGTGCGCAGTTCTGCCCGAAAGGAAGGAGCTACGCGGCCGGCGTACTGGCAGCGTTGTCTTTCGACTGGTGAATATGGCGGTGAGCCCACACGGCTGACGGCCCGTCAACTGCGGTGCCCAGAATGATAGGTGAGGCCAGCGCTGGCGCCGGTCGTCCAGCCTGCAGGGGTCGCCCGTCAGCCTTCCAATTCTCAGAACGCAGCAATCCCCGTGATCGCCCGCCCCAGGATCAACGCATGGATGTCATGCGTGCCCTCATAGGTGTTCACCACCTCCAGGTTCACCAGGTGGCGGGCGATGCCGAACTCGTCGGAGATGCCGTTGCCACCGAGCATGTCGCGCGCCATGCGGGCGATGTCCAGGCTCTTGCCGCAGCTGTTGCGCTTCATGATGGAGGTGATCTCCACCGCCGCCGTGCCCTCGTCCTTCATGCGACCCAGGCGCAGGCAGCCTTGCAGGCCCAGCGTGATCTCGGTCTGCATGTCGGCCAGCTTCTTCTGCACCAACTGGTTGGCCGCCAGCGGCTTGCCGAACTGCTTGCGGTCCATCGTGTATTGGCGGGCCGTGTGCCAGCAGTCCTCGGCGGCGCCGAGCGCACCCCAGGCGATGCCGTAGCGCGCGCTGTTCAGGCAAGTGAAGGGGCCCTTCAGGCCGCGCACCTCGGGGAAGGCGTTCTCCTCGGGGCAGAACACCCCGTCCATGACGATCTCGCCGGTGATGGAAGCGCGCAGGCCCACCTTGCCGTGGATGGCCGGGGCGCTCAGGCCCTTGGCGCCCTTCTCCAGCACGAAGCCGCGAATCTGGCCACCGTCGTCCTTGGCCCACACGACGAAGACGTCGGCGATGGGGCTGTTGGTGATCCACATCTTGCTGCCGGTCAGCTCGTAGCCGCCGTCGACCTTGCGGGCGCGCGTGACCATGGAGCCGGGGTCGGAGCCGTGGTTGGGCTCGGTCAGGCCGAAGCAGCCGATCCACTCGCCGCTGGCCAGCTTGGGCAGGTACTTCTGCTTGGTGGCCTCGTTGCCGAACTCGTTGATGGGCACCATGACGAGCGACGACTGCACGCTCATCATCGAGCGGTAGCCCGAGTCGACACGCTCCACCTCGCGGGCGATCAGGCCGTAGCTGACGTAATTCAGGCCGGCGCCACCGTACTCGGCAGGGATGGTCGGGCCCAGCAGTCCCAGCTCGCCCATCTCGCGAAAGATGCTCGCATCGGTCTTCTCGTTACGGAAGGCCTCGAGCACGCGCGGCTTGAGGCGATCGGTGCAATAGGCCGCGGCGGCGTCGCGCACCATGCGTTCATCGTCGGTGAGCTGCTCGTTCAGCAGCAGCGGGTCGTCCCAGTGAAAGCTTGCCTTGGTGGCCATGGTGCGCGTCCTAATGAGCAACGCCCGGCAAAAGCGCCGGGCGCGAATGGCAGAAGTATTGCGCCGCGACCCGATTCGTGTCCAATTCAAGAAACGACTTCGACGATTCGCAATGCCTATTGCCAAGACAACGGACACCGTTACCCGCTCCTTGGAGTTCCGCCACCTGCGCTACTTCATCGCCCTGGCCGAGGAGCTGCACTACGGCCGCGCCGCCCAGCGCCTGGCCATCTCGCAGCCGCCGCTGTCGGTCGCCATCCAGCAGCTGGAGGCCAGCGTCGGCGCCCGCCTGTTCGACCGCGACAGCAAGGGCGTGCGCCTCACGCCCGCGGGCGACGCCTTCCGCACCAGCGCGCAAGCCCTGCTGGACCGCGCCGAAGACGCCTGCGCCCTCGCCCGCGAGGTGCAGGCCGGCGAGGTGGGACGGCTCAGACTGGGCTTTGTCGGCTCCACGCTGTTCAACGGCCTGTCCGCGTGGCTGCAGGCCTTCCAGGCCAGCCACCCCAAGGTCGAGGTGATCGTCATCGAGCTGAACTCGCAGGACCAGATCGAGGCGCTGCTGGGGCAGGAGCTGGATCTCGGCCTCGTCCACACCGACCGCCTGCCCCCCGCCCTCGCCTCGCAGCCCCTCTACAGCGAACCCTTCCTCGCCTGCCTGCCCGCCAACCACCCGGGCGCCAAGCTGAAGAAGATTCCGTTGGCGACGCTGAGCGACCAGCCCTTCATCCTCTTCTCCCGCAAGGGCTCACCCGACTACCACGCCCGCATCGTCGAGATCTGCCGCCAGCACGGCTTCTACCCGCGGCTGCAGCACGAGGGACGGCACTGGCTGTCGGTCGTGTCGCTGGTGGCGCAGGGCATGGGCATCAGCATCGTGCCGGCCGCCTTCCAGCGCGCGGGCGTGCAGGGCGCGGTGTTCCGGCCGTTGGCCGAAGCCATCGAGGCGTCTGCGGTGTTTGCGGCGTGGCGCAAGGATGCCGAGGCGGTGCTGCGGGAAAGCTTCCTGGCCGCACGGCCGGCGGGCTGACCGGCCGCTGTGCAACTTTTCATCGTTGCCATCCCGCAATCCGTCGCAACGCGGCGGCGCCGCCGGCCTCGGCTCAGCAAGATGCCGGCTTCGTTCGACTGATCCGACAACTTTTTTCATGACCCGCTCCCGCTTTTGCGCCCGATTCGGCGCCGCCTTGCTCTCCCTCCTGCTCGCCCCGCTGACCGGCGCGCATGCTGAACCCACCCGCGGCGAATGGGCCGGCCTGATCGAGGTGGCCGGCCGCCCCTCCTTCTGGCGCCTGCGCACCGAACTCGTCGACAACCAGCCGCGCCTGGCCTACGCCATGCCTGGCGGCGGCGTGAACGCCGGTGGCGATTGGCAGCCGCTGCCCGGCGCAACGATGGGCGATGGCCGCATCGGCTTCACGCTGCCGGCCGCAATGGGCAGTGGCTCCTGCACGGCCCGGCGTGAGGGCGACGCACTGCTTTCAGTGGCGACCGACAACTGCCGCCTGTCGATGGTGCAGGTCGCGTCGCCGCCACAGCCCACCATCACACCCGGCCTGTACCGGCTGCGTGACGGCCGGCTCGTGTCGGTCGGTTCGTTCACCGATTTCCCGCAGCCGACCGTCATCGAGTTCGGCACCGGCCGCTGGGCTTTCCTGTTCGAGCGCGGCGCGGGCGAGGCCACCGCGGGGCCATCGCTTCAATCTCCGTGGCCGGTGCGCCTGACGCTCAAGCGCCTGCCCGCGCAAGGCCAGGCCGAGCGGCTGCTGTGGAGCGAGAACGGCGCCGCGCCGCAGATTGGCGAGCGGGTGGACATCGTCGAGCGCCCGATGCGCTGGACCAACGGGGCGCTGAGCCTGGGTGGCACCTTGATGCTGCCGCCCACACCCGGCCCGCATGCCGCCGTCGTGCTGTCGCCGATGTCCACCGACGCACCGCGCGAGGCCTACCGCCAGCAGGCCGAGTTCTTCGTCAGCCAGGGCCTGGCCGCCCTCATCTACGACAAGCGCGGCGTCGGCGAGTCCAAGGGCGACGTGCGCGAAACCGGCCTCACCGACCTGGCCGACGACGCAGTCGCGGCCGTCCGGCTGCTCAAGCAGACGCCGGGCGTCGACCCGCAGCGCATCGGCGTCTGGGGCCATTCCCAGGGCGGCTGGGTCGCCCCGATCGCGGCAGCGCGCAGCAGCGACGTCGCCTTCGTCATCGCCCAGTCCGGGCCGTCGGTCACCGCGGCCGAACAGGAGATCTACCGCGTCGAGACCAGTGCCCGCAACGAAGGCCTGAGCGCTGCCGAAGTGGCCGAAGCGGCCGATTACGAGCGCCGCCTGATGCACTGGGTGAAGACCGGCGAAGGCCGCGAGTGGCTGCAGGACGCGGCGCGCACCAAGCTCGACGCGCGCTGGGCCCACCTCGTGGAGTTCCACGAGAAGCTGCCCGACCTACCGAGCCGGCGCGCCCAGACTTTCTGGTACTTCGACCCCATGCCGTCCTACGCCCAGGTCAAGGTGCCCATGCTCGCCGTCTTCGGCGACCGCGACGCCTTCGTGCCGGTCGAGCGCAGCGTGGCGCTGCTGCGCCAGGCCCTCGCGCAAGCCGGCAACCGCGACCACCAGATCACCCTCCTCGACCACGCCGCCCACGGCCTGTGGGCGACCGACCTCGACAGCGGCCACAAGGCGGCCACGACGACGGGCTTTCACGCCGACTACTTTCCCACGCTGGTGCGCTGGCTGAAGGCGCACGGGCTGACAGGGCAAGGGACCGACAAGCGCTGACCGCCTGATCGCTCCAAGCGCACGCTCGCATACGACGGCGAAGCGGAGCCGGCCCGACGACTTGTTTCACATCAGCGGGTAAGCCCGATGGTCGAACTAATTGTTCGCGGCTCGAATTTATTTGCCCATGACAACGCTGCCATTCACAAGGTAGCGGTCATGGGCGATGACCCTTTCAACCATAACGGAGACATATGAAATCAATCCACCGCGCGTTGGGCGCTGCCGCCTTTGTCGTCATGTCCCTCGCCTCCCCGGGCGCGCAGGCCGCCACCTGGGGGGCCTCCTCGCCCGCCACGTCATCCTGCTCGGCCCCCAACCTGTTCGCCAGCTGGAACTACGGCAGCTACAACTTCAACAACGACGTCTGGGGCCCGTGCGGCGGCGCCGCCGTCGGCCCGCAGACCATTTGGGTCAACTCGAATGCCGACTGGGGTGTCTGGTCCGACCAGCCCAACACCGGCGGGATCAAGTCCTATCCGCACATCGGCTACGCGGTCAACCGCACCATCAGCTCGCTGTCGCAGCTGTCGTCCACCATCGCCGCCACCACGCCGGCCGGCGGCGCCTGGTCATCGACCTTCGACGTCTGGGTGGGCAACAACGCCCACGAGATCATGCTGTGGCTGAACTACACCGGCACCGCGGCCGGCTGCGGCAACGTCAAACCCATCTCCTACAACTGGAACGCGCAAGGCTGCGCCATCCCCGTCTACACCAACGTGAACGTGGGCGGCGCCACCTGGAACGTCTACCGCGGCAACAACGGCGCCAACATGGTCTATTCCTTCCTGCGCACCTCCAAGACGAACAACACGACCATCGACGTGCTGGGCATCCTCAACTACCTGAGGAACCTCGGATGGATGGCCGACCTGGTCGTGGGTGACGTGCAGTACGGCTTCGAGATCACGTCGTCGTCGGGCGGCATGAACTTCGGGTCGAGGAACTTCTCCGTCACCGTGAGGTAGCCGCGGCAAAGCGCGGCCAGCACGGCCGCGCTTACATCCCCGTACACCTGGGCGTGCTCGCTGCGACGCACTTGTTTCAACATGGCCGCCGGCACTTCGGCCGGCGCCCTGTTGAAGAAGAACAAATGCAAAGCGACCCGATCAAAAAGAGCATCGGCGGGCTCGTCCTGCTGGCCACGGCCGTCGGCCTGACGGCCTGTGGCGGCGGTGGTGGCAGCCCCCTGCCGCCGCCAGCCCCATCGCCCGCTCCCACGCCCTCTCCTGCGCCGCCGCCACCTCCGCCGGCCCCTGCTCCGGCTCCCACGCCTTCCCCCGCACCCGGCGCCGCGCCGCAGATCGGCGGCTGCGATGTCTTCCCCGCCACGGCCGTGTTCAACACGCGCATCGACGACGCGCAGCGCTTCCCCGTGCACGCCAGCAGCGCGGCGTGGATCACCAGCATCGGCGCGACGAGGTCATTTCATCCCGACTGGGGCACCAGCGAAAACCAGCAGCAGCCGGCCGACTACTACGGCATTCCGTACAACGTGGTGGACGGCAGCACCGCCGCCACGGCCACCAGCAGCTGGCCGACGGTGGCCTTCAATCCCACCGACCCACGCGCCGGCAGCGGCGACGGCGCGCCCGACGAGAGCGACTGCGGCGCACCCGTGGGCGGCGGCTACAGCCTCGTGCGCGACTGCACGACGCTGACCGCGCCCAACCGCCGCTTCCCCTTCCCGCGCGACGACCTGCTCAAGGCCGAGGGCGGCGCCTGCAATGACGCCCAGCAATGCGGTGACCGCCATGTGCTGGTGGTCGAGCAAGGCAGTTGCCGACTGTGGGAAAGCTACGCCAGCTACAAGGTCAACGCGCAGTGGTACAGCTACTCGACGGCTGCGTGGGACCTGAAGAGCAACGCCATGCGACCCGACACCTGGACCTCGGGCGACGCCGCCGGCCTGCCCATGCTGCCGCTGCTGGCGCGGGCAAACGAAGCCAGCGCGGGCGAGATCCGCCATGCCTTGCGCGTCACGCTGCGCGACAGCGTGCTGGCCCGCAGCCACGTCTGGCCGGCGCGCCATCACGCCGGCGGCGAGACGGCCGGCGGCGTGCCCTTTGGCGCCGTGCTGCGCCTGAAGGCCAGCTTCTTACCGCCAGCCTCCTGGAGCGCCCAGGCCAAGGCCGTCGCGGTGGCGATGCAGCGCTATGGCCTCTACGTCGCCGACATCGGCTCCGACCTGTACGTGCAGGGCGAGCCCAGTGCGCAGTGGCAAGACGCGACGATCTCGAACTTGAAGTCGCTGCGGGCGTCGGACTTTGAGTTCGTGGACATGGGAGCGATCACGGGTGATAGCCGGTTCAGCGGGGATTCATTCCAGGCGAGTTGGTAGTCATCCCCCTCGGTCTGCAGAGGCCGACCGGCGCCTGACGCACCACACGGCCGCTAACGCCGCCAGCACAAGGGCCGCGCTTGCGGGTTCAGGGTTGGTGCGGTGCTCGGGCGACTCCGCGATGGCGGCAAAGATCGTGCCGCTGCGCACGTTGCCCGTGACCGGGCTGAGGTACTGAACGGTCAGGGCGCCCGCCAACTCGCCGAGGCGTGCGCTGGTGGACTTGCCATCCTCCGGATCGATATAGCCAATGTTCGCGGCCTCACCGGCGTCGATGCTTCCGTCGCCGTCGTCGTCGCTCCAGAACAAAGAGGTCAGCGTGACGTAGTGGCCACCGTCGGTGCCGAAGTCGAGCAGCAGCTCGATATCCTGGTTGTGGCTCAACTCGTTCAGCAGGAATTGCGGCGTCGGGTTGGTTTCGTCGATGTTGTCGGGCTTGGCACCGCCCTCAACCGGATCCCAGTCCTTCACTTGCCCGTGGATGACAGTGGTGTTGGGCGCCACCGTGTCGAAGTACTTCTGCTTGCCGTTGATGAAGTTCGTGATGTGAGTGCCCTTCTCACAGCAGGTGTCCATGTAGTTCTTCGCCAGGTCGGCGGCAACCGCAATAAGTTCGGCTTGAGTGGGCTTGGTGCCATCGACTGCCGGGATCAGCTTGGAGCCGTAGATCAGGGAGTACTCGCGCTGCAGGAAGACAAAGGAGTTGACGGCTGCCACCGGCCCGCAGGCCATGTTGGGACAGGGAGCCACATTCTTCTGAGACAGATCACCGAACTTGTCGACGTCCTCATGCTCAAAATGCACCACCGGCACGGGGTCGGCCAGCGCCGGCGTACAGAGCAGGAGGCCTACAAGTGCGGCAAGAAGCCAAGAGCTGCGAACCGCCTGCGAAACGTCGTTCATGCTGCGCTCCCCGCGTGCCGAATCCGGCAACGCCCCGTTTTGCGCCTGCATCGCTGGCCTGTCAACGGCAACAGGCGGTGGTCGCGCCCTGCACATCCTCTACCTGCACGATGAATTGCTCGCGGGCAAACGGGCGCGCACGATGCCCGGTAAGACTTAAAAGTTGAGACCTGACCCCGATCCTCGCCGATCCTCGGCTGACCCCGATCCTCGGATCCTCGCGCACGATGTCGGACAAGACTTAAAACTTAAGACTTGACCCCGCCCCCCGCCCCCGCTGAACCCGACCCGATCCCTTGAGACCACAGGCGATGAGGCGCCATTGCCTGCGCATGATCGACATGAGCTTGACCTCTCGACGGCAATCCCCACAAACACGCTAGACGCTGCTAGCATCCGCGCGCCCTGGCATTAGGCACTTGCTGCCTAGCGTCCTTGTCTCACTGTCACTATGTGATTTACTTAGGTGTCCCTGAGTACTCCTCAGTTTCGCCATGCTGTTTAGTGTTTCGCCATGCGCGTAGCGCTGGGTCAGCCAGGGATAGAGATAAGGAGATGTTATGAACAATTTTCGTAAACATCGCCTGGTTCTCGCGTGCATTAATTTTGCAAGCGCCGCAATGCGCCTTGCAGCTGCACTCGTGAACATGGCAAATAACTATCCTGCGCATGCAGCAGAAGTGGATTCACAAGTATCAGCTAAAGCCAGGGAAATGGGTATTTCATCCATCAGATGAGGCCCGAATCGTTGGTATGAAAATTAAACTGGCGGTACGGAAATGTTGGACCCCGCCGGGCTACTACTACCATCTACGTCAAGGTGGTCATGTAGCTGCGCTTAAGGCGCATTTAAATAGCACGGCGTTCCTGCATCTCGATATCCGCGACTTCTTTAGTCGCGTGAATAGGTCTCGAATCACGCGCTGTCTCAAATCGCGCGTTGGCTATTCGGTCGCTCGCGAATATGCAAACGACAGTACCGTACGCCATCCCACTCAAGCCAACCGGTACATGCTGCCGTACGGATTTATCCAATCGCCGCTATTGGCGTCATTGGCGCTTTTTGACAGTGCCCTTGGCAAACGGCTGGATCAGCTATCCAAGATTGGTGGCGTGGTTGTTAGCGTCTATGTAGACGATATTGTCGTATCGTGCAGCGACGAAGCAGTGCTGCTGAGCTACCTTCAGGAATTGGCGGCTCTGGCCGTTAAGTCGGCATTTGACTTGAACGATGAAAAACAGGAAGGCCCTGCACCGCTAATTACTGCATTCAACGTAGAAGTCTGGCATCAAGGCATGCAGATCCGTCAGCAGCGCATGCTCGAACTCAAAAACGCATTCGACATCGCCACAGGACCGCCTTCTAAGGCAGGCATTAAGAGTTATGTAACGTCCATCAACGACGCTCAAGCCGGAGTTTTAGTCTAGTTGGAATCCAGCGAAGATTTCAACCTGTGGAGATAACATCGGATCGCGGTAAGGTCCTTAATCTAAAGTCCCGCAGGATCGGGGGGCTTAAATTTGTAGTGCTGGCTTGGTCGCCCGTGGAGGTGACCTGCCCGCTGGATCTCAAGCAAGCACCGGCGCCACGCATACGTGAAGTCCACACGCCGGCGACGCCCTGCCGACGCACGCCGCATGCTTGAATTGCACACCCGCGAGCAGGCCACCTAGCGCACCAAGAGCCGCCGCACCCAGGGGCCCCTTGGAGACAGCCAACATGAAGACCTCCCTCCGGCAGCTCGCCCGCCGCTGCTTCCTGACTACCGCCGCGGCAACAGCCCTCGCGGCCGGCTTCTCAGCCAACACCGCCCATGCCCAGATCACCATCGGCCAGACCGCCGGCCACACCGGCCAGGTGGCGGCCAGCGTGGGTGAGGCGACGAAGGGCGCCAAGCTCTACTTCGACATCGTCAACGCCGGCGGCGGCGTCAATGGCCAGAAGATCAACCTGGTGTCGCTTGACGACAAGTTCGACCCCAAGATCGCCGTCACCAATGCCAAGCAGTTGATCGACCAGGGCGTCATCTCGCTGTTCCTGAACCGCGGCACGCCCCATACGCAGGCCATCATGCCGCTGCTGACCGAGCACAAGGTACCGCTGGTGGGGCCGTCCACAGGCGCCATGGTGCTGCACAAGCCCGTGCACCCGTGGCTGTTCAACGTGCGCGCCACCTACCAGCGCGAGGCCGAGCGGGCCATCGAGCACCTGAGCCTGATCGGCATGGAGCGCATCGCCATCGTGCAGGTGGACGACTCATTTGGCGACGACGCCGTGCAGGGCGCCATGGCCGGGCTGACCAAGACGAACAAGAAGCCCGTGGCCCACGAGAAGTACGACCGCGCCAAGCCCGACTTCGGCCCCATCGTGCCCAAGCTGCTGGAGAAGCAGCCCCAGGCGGTGATGTTCATCGGCTCGGGCACGGCCGTTGTGCAGGGCATGAAGGCGGTGCGCGCCGCGGGCTCGAATGCGCAGCTGGTGACCCTGTCCAACAACGCCTCGATGGGCTTCATCAAGGACCTGGGCGACATCGGCTACGGCGTCATCGTCAGCCAGGTGTTCCCTTATGAACGTTCCATCGCCAAGCCCATCATCAAGGAGATCTCCGAGGCAGCCCAGAAGGCCGGCGTGGACGTGACGCCCACCGTCGTCGAGGGCTATGTGTCGGCCAAGGTGCTGGTGGAAGGCCTGAAGCGCGCCGGCAAGCAGCCCACGCGCGACGGCCTGCGCAAGGCGCTGGAGGGCATGAGCCGCTATGACCTGGGCGGCATCGAGCTGGGCTACAGCCCGACCGACCACAGCGGCCTGGACTATGTGGACCTGGCCATCATTGACCAGAGCGGCAAGTTCCGCCGCTGAGAGGCTGACCCGGCGCTCGCCCGCCCTCGCCCTCTTCCTCTTCTGCTAACGGCGCGGCTTCGCGCACACCCCAGCACGCACCTCTTCCTCCCGATTGATGAAGGCGCCGGAGTGCACCGGCGCGCGCGGCCATGGAGGGCCGCCCAGCAGCCCGCTCCCGCCCTGTGTTCTGCGGGATGGCGCCCGCCCGCCCCACGTCCAACAGTCCGCCGCCTAGGCCGGCGCATGCATGGGCCGCAGCAAGGCGAGGCAGGGACGTATGAAGAGCACCAGACAACATCTGTCCGACGAAAAGCTGCTGGCCGAGCTCATCACCAGCGTGCCGGTGGACGTACTGCTTTCCACGCTGCAGATCGTCTCCACCACGGTGCTGTCCGATCAGACCGAAAAAGGCCGGATGTTGCTGGCCGCGGACGAGCAGGCGTTGGGTGTGTTCAACCTGCATCTGGTTCCACCGCCTGATGCAGTTCCCGAACGCGACTATTTCCTGTCCTTCGACGGCGCGCCTGGCGCGCGCACGGGCTTCCGACTGGCGGTGTCGCTCGAGGAAGGCGCGCAGCGGCCGCTATTCAACCTGGCGCGCTCGGTGGCATCGCACGGCCTGGTGGCGGCCACGCTGGCGGCAGACGGCCAGTCGCTGACGGCCGCCCCGGGCAACCCGCCGGTGCAACTCGTCGGCCAGGGCCTGTTCCTGGTGCTGCAGGGGCAGGCCGGTGGCAGCGTCAAGCTGAGTTTGTCGCCCAACCGCGAGGCGCCTGACGACGTCGTCGTGCTGCAGGTGCAGCCGCCCACGGTGCTGTTGGGTGGCACCAGCTTCGGGTTCGAGTTCACGCACGGCATCGTGCTGGACTTTTCCAGCGAGGCCGGGCCGGCGGACGGCGTGGTGGTCGATGGCGTCGCGCTCGCCACGCCTGCAGACGCACCCGCCTGGCAGGGCATTGCCGTCAACCGCGCGCGCTTCTTCCTGCCCCAGGGCGTGCCCTTCCTCGGCGGCCATGCGGTGGACGCGTGGCTGCAGCTCGGCCTGCCGCCCACGCCGGGCATCGACCTCATCGTGAATGCCCAGGTGCCGGCCGACGGCGACCGGCCGGCCATTGCCGTGCGCATCGAATGCCGCGACCCCACGGCCACGGGGCTGGACGGCTTCGTGCCCACGTTGGTCGAGGCGGTGATGGAGCTGCCACTGAACGGCCGCACCGAGAACTTCGGCCACGCGCTGACGTTTGCGGCAGGCACGCCGGTGCTGGCGCGGCTGCGCTATGCGCGCAAGCCGGGATCGGCCGCCGCGGCGCCCGCGTCTGAAATGAGCCTGGCGCTGGAAAGCCAGGGGCCGGACGGGCTGCTGAAGATCGACAGCACGCCGGGTGGCCTGGGCGCCAAGATCGCCGTCACCGCGGCCACGCTGGCCACCGCGCTGATTGCCCAGCAGCCACCACCGCCCGGCGGCGACGACAGCGGCGTGGTGCTGCAGACGCTGCTGGTGGCGGCCACGGGGCTGTCGAGCTTCCTGGAGCACGGCGAGCTGGTGCTGCACGGCGCGGAGCTGATCAGCAGCGGTGCCAAGCTGCCGGGCGGCGACGCGGTGCGGTTGAAGCTCGATTATTCGGTGGCGGCCACCGTCACCGGCATTGACGTGGGCGTGCTGTCAGTGCAGATGCAGCCCAACCAGCCGCTGCGCGTGCGGGTGCGTGAGGTGGTGCTGAGCATCTTCCCCGACAAGCCCGGGCTGGAGAAATTCCATCTCGACTACGCCCGCAGCTCGATGGAGGTGGAAGACCCCGGCGGCTGGCTGGTGCAGGGGCCGGGCTCGCTCTTCGACGTGCTGGGCACGCGCTCGGGCCGCGGCTCGATGTGGATCGAGGTGGACCTGCGCTTCAAGCTCGACCTGGGGCCGGTGAAGGTGAGCGGCTGCACCATCCGCGGCACGCTCGACGAGAACGGCAAGCTGAGCGGCGAGCTGCGCGGGCTGGAAGCGTCCATCGCGCTGCAGCCCATGATCACCGGCAGCGGCGCGGTGATGCTGACGCCCAATGGTTTTCGTGCGGCGATGGAAGCCAGCATCATGCCTCTGGGCAAGCTGGGCGCGAGCGCCGAGATCGAGACCGAAGGCGAGATGCTCAAGCTGGCGCTGGGCGTGGACCTGCCCGGCCCGCTGCCGCTGGCCAACTCGGGCCTGGCGATCTACGGCGTGGGCGGCATGTTCGCGATCAACGCCAAGCCCAAGCCGGTGCCGCCGGGCGATGACCCGGTGCAGGCGGCGCTGGACTGGGACTACCGCGAAGCGGGCATGTTCGTGGAGGAAACCGGCGCCTTCAGCTTCGGCCTGGAGGCCGTGATCGGCACGGCGCCGGACATGGGCTTCACCTTCAGCGCCCGTGCCGGCCTGTTCGTGACCACACCGGACATCATCGTGCGCGGCTCGGTCGAAGGCCGCTACATGGGCCCGCGCATGAAGATCGCACGCGGCGGCAACGACCTGTCGCTGCTGCAGGCCAAGGGCGTCATCCTGGTGGACCCGGCCGACGGTGTCACCATCGCCGTCGAGGGCGAGTACAAGATCCCGCACATCGTCACCACCACGGTGCCCGTGGGCGCGCATTTCCCGACGGAATCAGCGGACTGGTTCATCCATCTGGGCGCCGACGGTTACCCCGCCGAAAGCCGCGAGCGCGGCCCGGTGCGCTCCATCTTCCTGCCCGACATCGTGGGCCAGAGCTCCGACGCCTATCTGATGATCCGCGGCAACGGCATCAACAACTGGCCGCGCGGCGGCACCTTCTGCGCCGCCCCGGGCAGCTTCGTCCTTGCCTTCGGCGTGGGCTTCGACATCGTCTATGGCTTCAAGCCCGTGGTCTGGGCGGACGTGTTCGCGCGGGCCGACATCCTGGTGGCCACGCACCCGATGAGCTTCGTCGGCGCGGGCACCATCGGCGGCGGGCTGCACATCGGCATCTTCTCGGTAGGCATCGACGCGACCATCAACGTCGTGCTGGTGGACGGTTCCGACCCGCACGTGAAGGCCGAGCTGTGCGGCAGCATCGACCTGTTCTTCGACGAGATCCGCAAGTGCGTGACGCTGGAGTACGGCAGCCCGTCGCCCAAGGACAAGGTGCCCGAGCCCGAGCACCCGCTGGATGGCCACGGGCATTCGCTGGTGGACGACCAATACCACCGCCTGGCGCCGCTGGCCACCAAGCCCGAGGATGCGACGCCCGAGAGTGCGGTGTGGCCCGACAGCATCCCGTTGCTGGCCTTCAGTACCGCGCCCAAGCTGTCGTTCGCCTCGGCGCAATTCCCCGATGCCGGCGGCTACCCCGAGGGCTTGCGTGCCAAGCCCCTCGGCAGCGATCTGCTCAGCTACGACTGGGAGCTGCTGGACGTGGCGCTGATCGACGCCACCGAGGCCGACGTGGTGGTCGCCGGGCCCTTCAGCAGTGCCTGGCACGGAGGCAAGCATGGCGATGCCGGCGGCCAGCCGCAGCCGGCCGAGCTGCTATTGCTGACGCCCTTTCGCGACCCGTGGATGCATGCGGTGGGCGACGCGGGCGCAGGCGTGGCGGGAAAGCCGCTGCAGGCGCTCGCCGACATCTGTCATCTGCGGGCGGATGCACATTTCGGCTGGGCGCTGGGCGGCTCGGCCGCGCGCGAAGGCAGTGGCTTCCGGTTGCCGCCCGACCCGCACAGCGCCGACCCGCTGCAAAGCCAGGTGCGGGCGCGCGTGGAGCTTTTGCTGACGCAGCCCGCGCTAGCCCCCGTCGTGCTCGACAAGACCGCGGCGAACCTGCTGCCCCTGCACATGGGCTACACCGGCCCGCGCGTGTGGCCGTTCGCGCCGCAGTCGCTGGACGGGCGGCAGTTCAACGCCTGGCTCGACCCCGGCGCCGTGCAGTTCACGCCGCGCATCGACTTCGCCTTCCAGCGCGTGCAGCCGCGGCACGACCTGCGCATCGTGCCCGACGAGGCGCTGACGCAGCCGCGCCTGTGGCTGGTGGTGCGCGCCACCGACTGGCAGGCCAATGCCGCCGGGGTGCGGCCCTTCGTCGTCGTCGACGACCTGGCGCGCCGCTGGGCACCCGATCTGCAAGCGGATCTGGGCGACGGCTGGCTGGCCGTGCGCTGGCTGCCGCCCGCCGACGGCGCCGTCAAGCTCATCGAGGCGAGCTGCGTCGCAGGGACGCGGCTGGGCTTGCTGGCGCTGGGCGGCATCACGCTGTCGGCGGCCGCTGCCGCTGCGGCGCGCAATGCCGCCACGGCAGCCGAAGCGGCCAAGCAGAAGAAGGCTGCCGACGACGGGCCGCCCAAGGCCGACGCAAAGCCATCGAAAACGCGCCGCGCCGTGCTCGACCCCGGGCGGCTGTACCGTATCGATGTGCGCATGCGCTGGTCCGGCACGCTGTACGAGGTGGATGACAAGGGCCAAAAGCAGGTGCTGGTGCCGCAAGCCGCCGATGGCACGACCGACAGCGTGCGCAGCTACTGGTTTCGCACCGCGCCGCTGCTCGGGGCGGGCGGCAAGCCGGCACCCAGCACGCATGCCTATCTCGACTTGATCCACCGCAAGCGCGATTTCTTCGACCCGGCCATGCTCCAGCGCTACCTGTTGGGCTATGAGCCCGCGCAGAGCGAACTGCACCGGTTTGCCCACGACCCCGTGCGCATGCGCTTCGCACCGGGCCACGTGGCGCTGCTGGCCGCGGCCTACAAGTACGAGCTGCTGTGCGGCCTGCGCCGGCTCGACCAGCCCGAGGAGGTGGAGCCCGACCAGTTGCTCGTGCCCAAGCTCGCCTGGGTCACCAGCACCACACAACTGGCCGGCAGCGCCGCCGTCATCGCCAATGCCTATCTCGCCTCGACCTGCGGCCTGGCGCCCAACGTGGCCGAGCTGCGCGTGGACGTGACGCTCACGCGCGACACCTGGTACGAGGTGTTCGCGCTGGCCAAGTCAAAGCGGGAAGGCGTGGCGGACGGGCGGCTGCCCGGCGTGAGCTTTCGCACCTCGCGCTGGGCCACCGGCACCGAGATGCTGGCGGGCCTGCACTTCCCGATCAGCGGCCTGGCGGGTCACCCGCAGGGCGACGTGGCGCTGCAGCCCGGCACGGTGCTGGCCGCGCATGTCAGCAAGGGGGACGACGCCGCTTTCGATGCCTTCCTCGACGGCCTCGGGATGGACGGCTGGCCCGCCGCCGCCGAGCCGCGCATCAGCCTGCTGTGGCTGCCGCCGGTGGCCGCGGGAACACCTTGGCTGTGCGCCGGCGCGCTGATCGAATCGCCCGAGCCGGTGCACCGAGACGGCCGTTTCGATGTGACCGACCTGCAACTCGTGAGCGGCGCCAACAGCGCCAACTTCAACGTGCGGCTGCGCGACCGCAGCGGCTCGCGGCTGCTGTTCGCCGCGTCCGTGCCCTTCGTGCCGCGGCGCACGCGGCGCGGCATCGGCTTCGCGTGGGTCATGCCCAGGCTGCGCCTGCATTGCACCGACCAGCCCATCGGCCTGCCACCCAAGCCGTTGCAGGGGCTGCTTGAAGTTCCGCTACAGCCCAGTTTTGCCCAGGAGGCCGCATGAACAGCTGGCTCGTTGACCCGCGCTATTTCTCGGCCCACGCAGCGGCGGCCGGCATCGTCGCCCCCGACCCCGACCTGCCCAAGGGCACGCATCTGCGCCTGTTCCCGTCGGCGGCCCTCGGCTTTCCACTGGCGCCCTTTCTGGTGTGGCCGGTGGAGGCGTCCGCGACCGATGCGCCGGCCATGGACTGGTTCGCCCGCGACGGCCGGCTGCTGCCCGCGCTGAACCTCGACGTCGGGGGCGGCCAGCTCATCGGCCGCCGCCAGCTCGAGGCGCCCAGCGACGCCCGCGTGGCCGGCATCGAGGCGCGCTTCCAGGGCAGCGGCGAGCTGGCCCTGCTGGGCCGCAGCGGCGACCGTGTCGTGGCGGCTCGGTCTTCGCCGCGCTGGCTGGTGGCCGCGCCGCAGATCACCGGCCTGCGCCTGCGCGGCCGCGGTCGGGTCACGCTGCAAGGCTGGGGGATCTCGGCCGGGCGGGCGATCGAGGCGCTGCTCGGCCAGCAGCCCTTCGCCAGCCTGTCGCTGCCCATCGAGGGCGACCAGCCCTGGTATGCAGGCGGCGAAGGCGCCGCGGTTGCGCTGCAGCGCGCCGAGCGTGCGGCGCCTGAGCGCTGGACCCGCCCCGACCGCCCCGACGGCCCCTTCGATGCGCTGCCGCCTTCTGCCGAACGCGCGCGCGTGGCCGCCTTGCAGGCCGACCTGGACGACGACACCCAACGCCTGGTGGGCGACGCGGAGAAGCCGCCGTCGCTGGTACAGCGCACACACCTCTGGGAGGCTGCGGTGGCCCTCAACGGCAAGCGCCGGCCGTGGCAGCGCGCCACTGAATGGGTGCAGAGCAGCCTGCTGATGAAGGCGCTGGACCCTGGCGCAGGGCGGTACCTGGGCACCGCCACGCTGCTGGACAACCTGCTCGTGCCTGACAACCCGTTCCAGCCACCCGGCGCGCGCGGCTGGCTGGCGGCGGGCCTGTTTGCCGTCGGCCCGGCCATGCGCTTCGAGCTGCCTGACGCCGACGCGACGGAACTGGAACTGATCGAGCGGCTGATGCAACTGCAACCCGGGCTGCGCGGCCCGGCCGAACTGGCCGTGCAGCGCCATGGGCTGACGCTGCGTGCCTTCGTGGCCACCGCCTTGGCCGCGCCGCCGCCCGACCTGCCAGCCGCACCCGAGGTGCTGCTGGGCGATGCCGGCTGGCAACGCGAGGACGAGGGGCCGAGCATTCGGTTCCGCCAGCAGCTGCGCATCGCCACGCCGGCGCTGGCCACGCTGGTGGCGCTGGGCCGGCTGGAGGCCGACGGCTGGCGCACGCGCCATGACATGGTGGACCTGACCCCCGCCACGCCCGATGCCGACCCCGCCGAGCGCGCCGCCCCGCGCATGCTGGGCAACGCCGACAAGCTGCACGACGGCGTCTTCGGCATCGTGTCGGATGCCAACATCGACGCCGGCAACGCGCCCTGGAGCTACCGCGTGGCCCTGGCCGACGTGTTCGGCCGCTTCGGCGCAGCGACCGAGGTCGTCGTGCCGACGCCGCCGCGGCCGCCCATGCCGCAGCCGGTGCTGCGCTCACACCTGCAACTGGTCGGGCGGGCGGCTGGCGACGCGGCGGCCGTGGCCGGCAGCGTGCGCTGGTCGGTGGTGGTGCCCGCGCTGCACGAGATGACGGCCGGCTCGCGGCCCTTGTCGCGCGTCGTGATCGACCTTGATGGCGCACTGCAGGACGCCGCGGCGCCGCAGGACGGCGGCGTGCTGCACTTCGACTTCGAGCTGCCTGCGCTGCTGCCGATGGAAAGCCGCGCCGTCACCGCGACGGCCCATTTTGAAGATGACGCGGGCACGCCCGGCCCCACCGTGGCAGCGACCATCGCCATCCACGACCCGCGCACACCGCCGGTGCCGCAGACGGGCGTCGCCATCGTCTGGAGCAGCCGCCCGGCGCCGGCGACCGATGTCGAGTTCCGGCTGCGCTTCACCGGCGTGGCCGGCGCCCGCTACCGCGCCTACCTGGCGGATGCGCGCGGCCTGGAGATCGCGCTGATGGACGGCGAGCGGCCCCGTACCCGCGCCGAGGTGGCCGTCGATGGCGCGCAGCGGGGCCTGGCAGGCCTGGGGCTGCGCGACCGTTTCCGCCTGCTCACCGACACGCCGCTGACGCCCGGCGGCGATGGCAGCGTGCTGTTCGACACGCGCCTGCCGCGGGCGCTGGAGACCGTGCAGTTCCTGCGCTTCGTGCCACTCAGCAGCCAGGGCAACGAGGCCGCATTCGAGAGCTGCCCGCTGCTGCCGGTGGCCGTGCCCAGCGACCGGCGCCCGCCCGCACCGCAGGTGGAGACCCGCGTCGACCCGGCCAGCGGCGTGGCCACCGTCACGGTGCGCGCGCCGGGCCTGGACCTGGTGGCGCTGCGCGCCGCTGAGCCGGGCCTGTTCGACGAACCACCGGCCGCGGACGCGCAGCCGCCCGAGTACCGGCTGCGGCGCGCCAGCGGCGGCGTGCCCGAGGCGCTCTACGCCCGCGAGATCGGCCGGGGCATGCTGCGACGCGGCGGCGGGGAGTTCGTCGCCGAGGTGGGCGACTCGCCAACGCCCGAGGGCTTGAGCGCCTATGTGCGCTACCACTACTGGGCCGAGCTGCGCATGCCGCCCGAGCGCCGCCTGCCGCCTGGCGTGGCCGAGATCCCGCTACCCGCCGGCGCCGTCGAGCCGCTCCAGCCGGCGCAGCGCCTGGACGCGCCGGGCGCGTTCAGCAGCGCGTCCGCGCCCGCGATGGCCATGTTCGTGCCGGCGGATATCCCGGCGTTGCCGGACGGCAGCGTGACGGCAACGGTAGGCGCCGGTGCCGCAGCCGGCACGTGGCGGCTGACGCTGGCGATCCGCGGCGGCCCGGTGGCTCACCCACGCGCGGTGGGCGGCTTCAGGGTGCAGGTGCATCTGAAGCTGGATGACGGCGACTGGGCGCCCGAGGCTGCCGCGGTGCCGCTGGACAGCGGCGCGCTGGACCTCGTCATCGAGCGTGCCGTGCCTGCCGTGCCGCCGGTGCCGGCCTTGCAGCTGGCGCTGGTGCTGGTCGACCCGGTCGGCCGCGAGGCGCCGCTGCTGCGGGTCACCGCCACGCCGGTGTGACGCCGGCGGCGGTGGCTCAGGCCGTCATCGCCCTGGCCACCAGCAAGGTGTCGGTGAACTGCTCGAAGGCCACCACCCGCCCCGTCTTCAGCCGCCACACGTGGGCCACCCGCGCATGCACGGCCTTGCCCGTGGCGCGGTGGCGGCCGCTGTAGTGGCCCAGGGCGACCAGTTGCTCGCCGCCGTCGATGAGCTGCTCCAGCGTGAAGCGATAGTCGTCCCAGTCACGGCCCAGCACCGCGAAGACGTTGCTGACGACAGCCGCGGGGCCGATCCAGGTGCCCGCGCAGGGGAAGCCGGCCATCTCCGTCCAGGCCACGTCGGGGGCCATGTCGGCCATCATGGCGGGTATGTCGCCGCGCGCCGAGGCGGCGTAGTGGTCGCTGATGATTTGCAGATTGCTCTTCACGCCTGCCTCCGGCTCACGAAGCACAGCCATCGATGCTGCAGAGCGCGGCTGCGTCGCCCGGCTGCGCTGGCGCCTGGCCAAGCATGCCCTGCAAGGCGGACGCGAAGTCCTGCGGCCGCCCCAGATAGGCCGAGGCGTCCACGCGGCTGAGGCCGGCTTGGGTCTCCAGCAGAAAGCTCGGGAATCCGCGCGCGCCCGTCTGCGCCATGAAGCTGCGCGTCTGCTCGATGTGGGCCTGCACCGGGCCCAGGCTCTGGCGGCCCAGCTCGGTCGCGAATTCCGCCCTTGGCAGGCCGATGGCAACGGCCTGCTCGATCAGCACGGCGGGCTCGGCAATGCGGCGGCCCTGCACGTAATGGGCGGCCTGCAGCTCGGCCAGCATGTCCGCACCGCGGCCGGCAAGGGCTTCGGCGGCGAGGATGGCGGCGGTGGGCGGCTCGGAGTCGAACACCGCCTGTGGGTCGCACAGCAGGCTGTCGCGGTAGGCGTCGCCGAAGGGCTGGCCGGTGGCTTGGGCGATGCGCTGGTCATGCGCCAGCACGTAGGCGCGCAACTCGGGCGTGACGGGCTGGCGTTGCGGGCCGGTCATCATGCCGCCGGCATGCAGGCGCACCGGCAGCAGGCCGCGGGCCGCGCGCACCAGGGGCGCGGCGCCCCAGCACCAGCCGCACAGGGGGTCGTAGATGTAGTGGAGGACAGGGCTCGTCATGGTGCTCACCAGGCCATTTCGCCCTTGTTGACCTTGGCGCCGATGTCCAGGGCCATGCCCAGACCGGCCTGGGGATACGCCTGCTTCATGGCGGCGATGAGCTCGGCGCCGGTCTTGGCCTTGGCGGCCTCGGCGTCGAAGCGGCGCAGGTAGTCGCGGGTGTAGCGGATGGCGCTGGTGTCGAGCGCGGTGCCGGCGGCCATGTGGCCGGGCACGACGGTGGCGGGCTGCAGGGCCTCGATCTCGTCGAGCTGGGCCAGCCAGGCCTGACGTTCGGCGGGCTTCTGGGTGTCGGCCGTCCAGACGTGCAGGTTGCCGAAGATGGCGATGTTGCCGGCCACGGTCTTGATGGACGGGATCCACACATAGGGCCGGTGGGCCAGCACGCCGGTGGTGCCGCGCACCTCGATGGTCTCACCGTCGACGGTCAGGGTTGTGCCCTGCAGGGCCTCGGGCACGATCGGCTGCTGGGGCGCGTTGGCGCCCATCTTGGGCGACCAGAAGGCCAGCTTGCCGGCCAGCTTGGCCTGGATCTTCTCGCGCACGGCGGGCGTGGTCACCACGCGGGCCTGGGGGAAGACGGTCTTGAGTGTCTCGGCGCCGAAGTAGTAGTCCGGGTCGGCGTTGCTGATGAAGATGGTCTTGAGCGTCTTGCCGCTGTCCAGCACGTTGGCAGCCACGCGCAGAGCGTCGGCACGGGTGAAGCCGCTGTCGATGACCAGGGCCTCGGTCTTGCCGCTGATGACGACGGCGTTGACGTGGAAGCTGTTGCCGTCGGCGTTGTAGACCTTGACGGCCAGCGGGGCCTGGGCCAGGGCGCTGCCCGTGGCAACCATGCCCAGAGCCAGGGTGGGCAGCAGGCGGCGGGCGAGTTGGCTGAGAGGGAACATGAGCATCTCCGGTGGTGATCAGGGGGACGTGCCGAGGTGTCGGCGGGGTGTGGAGCGAACTCTAGGTTTTGCGGTATGGTTGATAAAGACCGATTCGGTTGACTGTTTATTTCGTAATTCGCCGCAATCAGGAAAGAGAACATGGATCGCCTGACCGCCATGCGCGTCTTTGTCGAGGTGGCCGACCGCGCCAGCCTGACCCAGGCGGCCGATCAGCTGGAGATGTCCACCGCCATGGTCAGCCGCTATCTGGCGGCGGCCGAGGACTGGTTCGGCGCGCGGCTGCTGCACCGCACGACGCGCCGCGTCAGCCTGACGGACGCCGGCAGCGCCGTGCTGCCCGCCTGCCGCCAGATGCTGGACCTGGCGCTGGAGACCCAGCACCTGGCCGCCGAGCGCAGCCGCGAGCCGGCCGGCCTGCTGCGCGTGACGACGCCGGGCTCGCTGGCCGAAGCGCAGCTGACGGCCGCGGTGGTGGATTTCCAGCGCCAGTACCGCCAGGTGGAAGTGATGCTGTCGGTGGCCGACAAGGCGGCCGACCTGGTGGCCGAGCGGGTCGACCTGGCCGTGCGCATCACCAACACGCTGGACCCGGCCATGATCACCCGCCCGCTGGCGGTGTGCCGCTCGGTGCTGTGCGCCTCGCCGGCCTATCTGCAGCAGCACGGCACGCCGCGCACCGCCGACGAGCTGCGCCAGCACCGCTGCGTGGCCCACGCCTTCGGCATCGGCAAGCAGTACCGCTTCATGCGCGGTGCCGAGCTGATCACCGTGCCGGTGGAATGGAGCCTGCACACCAACGAGACCGCCGTGCTGCGCCGCGCCGTGCTGGCCGGGGCTGGTGTGGGCATGCTGCCCACCTACTACCTGGGCGATGATCTGCGCGCCGGCCGGCTGCTGCCCCTGCTGCCCGACCACCAGCCCGAGGTGCTGGGCATCCATGCCATCTACCTGTCGCGCCAGCACCAGCCGCTGGCGCTGCGGCTGCTGGTGGACTTCCTGGCGGCACGCTTCGCAGGCGAGCCCTGGGACCGTGAACTGAACGCCGCCCCTGCGGCTGCGCACGAGGAGACTGCATGAACCAGCCCTTGCTCGACGTGCTGGCGCTGCTGCGCGCCGGCCAATGGGTGCAGGCGCACGACGAGGTGCAGCGCCACGATTCGCCCGAGGCCGCCTGGCTGCATGCCCTGGTGCATGTGCAGGAGGGCGACCTGGAGGACGCCGAGTACTGGTACGGCAAGGCCGGCCGAGACTGGCGCCGCCGCCTCGGGCTGGCCGAGGAGCTGGACGCGTTGGAGCGGCAGCTGCGTCTTTAACTGGCGCGACAGCTCGCGCAGGCCGGCCTGGCGGCCGCTCAGGTGCAGGGTCAGGCGCTGGCCGGCCGCGAGCCCCTCAAAATGTCAGCGCATCCACACGCCCCTGGACCTCGCGGTCCGGCATGCCGCGCACATCCCTGGCCGAGAATTCGCTGACCCCGCGCAGCGCGAACAGCGCCGCCCCGCCCTGCCCGCGCCGCAGATTGACGGCATGGAAGCTGGCATCGCTGACATCGTCCAGCACGACCGCGGTTCGCCCCTCCGGCTTGACGTAGCCAACCTTGACGTGATGAACCTCGATGGCCTTCACATGGCGCATGTAAAACGCATACGCCGGGGCCTTGCCGAACATGCCGGGCTCCGGATATCCGTTTGCGTTTTCGGGCGGAACCACCTTGCTCCAGGCCGCATCGCCGCCGCCTTGCGTTTCTATCTGCACATTGCTGATGCGAATATCCTCGATCAGATGCCCTTCCAGCCCGGCAATGGTGCTGGCGTGATTGACGTGCGCACCGGACACCACAATGTTGCTGATATTGATGCGCTTGATCGTGCCCACCGGCGGCTGATTCGGTCCGCGCAGGCGCGCGCCCAAGCGTATGAAGATCGGATCGTTCACCACATTGCGCATGGTGATGTTGGAAATCGTCAGGTCCTCGATGTGCGAACCGTCCACGCTTTCGATCGCCAGGCCCCGGCACTCATCGAAAATGCAGTTCGTGATGGTGATGTTCTTGAAGTCGCCGTTCGATTCGGTGCCCATCTTGATGCGGCCGTATCGCCCCGACCGGTATTCCGGCGCACTGCGCTTGAAGGTGCCGTCAATCACGCTGCCTTCGTCGAAATTTCCCGATACGAGGCAATCCGATATCGTGATGTTTTCGCAGTGCTGGATGCGCCCCAGGCCGTAGCTGGCCTTGAGGCAGATCGCGTCGTCCCAGGGTGTATTCAGGCTGCAATTCGTGACGCGCACGTTGTTGCACCCGTCGATATCCATGCCGTCGCGGTTGGTATCGATGGTCAAGTGGTCGATCAGCATATTGCCGCAGCCGGTTGCCAATATGCCGAAATGGCCGCCATGCAAGATCGAGAAATCGCGCAAGGTCACGTTGCGGCATTCGCGCAGCGCAATCGCCTTGTCGGCTTCGCCGGGCTGGTCCGGTTTGTCGGTGTAGTAGCCGGTGTACTTGTCGTGGCCGCTGATCAAGCCTTTGCCATGAATCAAGCCGCCGCCGACGATCGCCACGTTGTTCAGGCCAATACCCCAGATCAGGCTGTTTTGCCAGTGGCTGTGGCCGTAGTCCTGATAGTTGCCGCCGGCCTCGTTCGGCTCGGGCAGGTCGTAGCGCGCCACGCTGGCGTCAACCGCTTCGATCACCGCGCCAGCTTCCAGGTAGAGCGTGATGTTGCTCTTGAGCCGGATCGACGCCGACAGGTAGCGCCCAGGCGGGAAATAGACAGTACCCCCGCCCGCGGCCGCCGCGGCAGCAATGGCCGCATTGACCGCCGGCGAGTCGAGCGTGCGGCCATCGCCCTTGGCGCCGAAACGCCTGACGTCGAACAGCGAACTCGTTGGTATGGGCGGCGCTGCCAACGAGCAGGCCGGCAGCGCGGCAACGAGCGCAACGGCCCGTGCCAGGAAATGTCTGCGTATAGGTAGCAATGTAAATTTCTTGAACGCCACGGAACCGCACAGTCTTTGTCCGCGCGAACAATTCGACCAATGACTTATTCGCCCCGACCCATACGCATATTGACATCACCCGGCCCTGCTGCGCGGTTGCGATCAACCACCTGCCGTGCCGGCCGTCCATTCCACTTAAAACGGCATAAAGCCGCAGCTGCGAGAAGGTGCAGCGCCCAGGGCGGCTGCCGCGCCCGATTGACAGCCAGTTGGAATTAACCGACACCACACGGGCCGCTGCAACGCTAAGGTGCCGCCGCCATGAGCTCCAACCTCTCTCCCAGACTCTGGGACATCTCTCCCACCGTCGGCCCCGACGCGCCCATCTTCCCGGGCGACGAGCCCTACAGCCTGCGCTGGACGGCGCAGCTGTCGCCCGGCTGCCCAGTCAATCTCAGCGCCATCACGATGAGCCCCCATGTGGGCGCGCATGCCGATGCGCCGCTGCACTACACCAACGATGCGCCGGCTATTTCCGACGTGCCGCTGGACACCTATCTCGGCCGCTGCCGCGTCATCCACGCCATCGGCGCCGCGCCGCTGATCACGGTCGAGCATCTTCAGCACGCCGAAAACGACCTGCCGCCGCGCGTGCTGGTGCGTTGCTGCGAAGAGGCCGACACGGTGTGGAACCCCGCCTTCACCGCCTACGCGCCCGAGGCCGTCGAATGGCTGGCCGCGCGCGGCGTGCGGCTGATCGGCATCGACACGCCGAGCGTGGACCCGGCCGACTCCAAGGTGCTGGACAGCCACCAGCAGCTGCGCCGCCACGACCTGCGCGTGCTGGAGAACCTGGTGCTCGACGACGTGCCCGAGGGCGACTACGAGCTGATCGCCCTGCCACTCAAACTACAAGGCGCCTGTGCCAGCCCGGTGCGCGCCGTTCTGCGAGAACTCAAATGAACATCGAAGACGCCAAGCGGCTCGACGCCGCCGACCCCCTGCGCAGCCTGCGCGAGCTGTTCACGCTGCCCGACGGCGTCACTTACCTGGATGGCAACTCGCTGGGCGCCCTGCCCCGCGCCACACCCGAGCGCATCCAGCGCGCGGTGGAGCAGGAGTGGGGCCAGGGCCTGATCAAGAGCTGGAACACCGCCGGCTGGATCGACCTGCCGCGCCGCCTGGGCGACCGGCTGGCGCCGTGGCTGGGCGCGCGCCCGGGCGAGGTGCTGGTGGCGGACTCGACCTCCGTCAATCTCTACAAGGTGCTGCATGCCGCGCTGCAACTGCAGCAGGGCAAGCGCAAGGTTGTCATCAGCGAGCGCAGCAACTTCCCCACCGACAACTACATCGCGCAGAGCGTGGTGCGGGCGCATGGCGGCGAGTTGATCCTGACCGAGCAGCCCGAGGACATCCCGCCGCTGCTGGACGAGCGCTGCGCCGTGCTCATGCTGACGCATGTGAACTACCGCACCGGCCGCATGCATGACATGGGTCTGCTGACGCGCTGGGCGCAGCAGGCCGGCGCGCTGGCCGTGTGGGACCTGGCGCACAGCGCCGGCGCAGTGCCCATCGACCTGCTGGGCAGCGCGGCGGACTTCGCCATTGGCTGCGGCTACAAATACCTGAACGGCGGCCCGGGCGCGCCGGCCTTCGTGTGGATGCACCCGCGCCACGAGGGCCAGGTGTGGCAGCCGCTGACCGGCTGGCTGGGACACGCCAACCCCTTCGATTTCGACAGCGAATACCAGCCCGCGCCGGGCATCCAGCAGTACCAGTGCGGCACGCCCGCCGTGCTGGCGATGACGGGGCTGGACACGGCGCTGGACGTGTACGACGCGGCGAACAAACTGGGCGGCATCAAGGCGCTGCGCAACAAGTCGCTTGCGCTGACCGAGGCCTTCATCGGTGGCGTGGAGGCGCGCGTGCCGGGCGCCGTCATTGCCACGCCGCGGGACTCGGCCATGCGCGGCTCGCAGGTGTCGTTTTCGCTGCCCCAGGGGATCGATGGCTATGCGGTCATGCAGGCGCTGATTGCCCAGGGCGTCATCGGCGACTTCCGCGCCGGCGACCCCGAGCTGCTGCGCTTCGGCTTCGCGCCGCTGTACAACGGTTTCGCCGATGTGGCGTGCGCGGTGCGGGTGCTGGGGGACATCCTTGACTCACGCTCCTGGGACGCGCCGCAGTTCACGTCTCGCTCGAAGGTGACTTGACCCACCCCCTACTCGCTTCGCGAGCCCCCTCAAGGGGGCACTGCCAATGGCCCGGCAAGCCGGTTCCACGGCAGTCACTCGGTAAGGCACTACGCATTCCCATGGCAACCACTGATCATCACGGCGCCCAGCTCGATTTCTCCAAGGACATGAGCTATGGGGACTATCTCCAGCTCGACGCCATCCTCAGCGCCCAGAAGCCGCTCTCGCCCGACCACAACGAGATGCTCTTCATCGTTCAGCACCAGACCTCGGAGCTGTGGATGAAGCTGATGCTGCACGAGCTGCAGGCCGCCATCGCGAACGTGGCGGCCGACCGCCTGCCCGAGGCCTTCAAGATGCTGGCGCGGGTGTCGCGCATCATGGAGCAGCTGGTGCACGCCTGGGACGTGCTGGCGACGATGACGCCGCCCGAGTACAGCGCCATCCGGCCCTACCTGGCCAAGAGCAGCGGCTTCCAGAGCGCGCAGTACCGGCGCATCGAGTTCCTGCTGGGCAACAAGAACGCCGCCATGCTCAAGCCGCACGAGCACCGGCCCGACCTGCTGGCCCAGGTGAAGGAAGCCTATGACGCGCCGTCCCTCTACGACGAGGCGCTCAAGCTGATGGCGCGGCGTGGCATCCCGGTGCCAGCGGCCAACCTCAGCCGCGACTGGACCCAGCCCCACGTGGCCGACGAGGGCGTCAAGGAAGCCTGGCTGACGGTCTACCGCGCCCCTGAGAAAAACTGGGACCTGTACCAGATGGGCGAGGAGCTGGTGGACCTGGAAGACGCCTTCCGCCTCTGGCGCTTCCGCCACGTGACGACGGTAGAGCGCGTCATCGGCTTCAAGCGCGGCACCGGCGGCACGGGCGGCGTCAGCTATCTGCGCAAGATGCTGGACGTGGTGCTGTTCCCGGAGCTGTGGGCGCTGCGCACGGAGCTGTAGGGAAAAACGCCGGGCGTTGTCGATTTCGGCCGGCCTCGATCGTCGTTCCTGGCCCGGCCCGGTCGGCCGGGTTTGGAAAGGACCCGATGAAACTGCTCCTCACCTCCGCCGGCATCCGCAACGCGAGCATCCATGCCGCGCTGCTCGACTTGCTGGGCAAACCCATCGCCGAGTGCCATGCGCTGTGCATCCCCACGGCGCTGTACGGGCATCCGCACGGCAGCCCTGACAACACGTGGCGTTTCATCAGCGGCCAGGAGCCGTCCACGCCGATGTGCGAGCTGGGTTGGAAGTCGGTCGGGGTGCTGGAACTCACTGCGCTGCCGAGCATCGACAGGGCGCGCTGGCAAGGCTGGGTGCGGCAGGCGGACGTGCTGCTGGTGAACGGCGGCGACGCGCTGTACCTGTGCCACTGGATGCGCCAGTCGGGGCTGGCCGACCTGCTGCAATCGCTGCCGGACATGGTGTGGGTGGGCTTGAGCGCAGGGAGCATGGTCATGACGCCGTGCGTCGGCGAGGCCTTCGTCGAAACCAGGCCGCCCATCACGGGCGATGACAGGGCGCTCGGCATGGTCGATTTCGCGATCTTTCCCCACCTGGACTACCCGGGCTGGCCGAGCAACTCGATGGCCGCCGCCGAGGCATGGGCGGCCGGCATCGGCTGCCCGGCCTACGCCCTCGACGACGAGAGCGCCATCAAGGTGGTGGACGGCGCCGCGGAAGTCGTGTCGGCAGGGCATTGGAAGTTCTTCGCCCGCTGACGGCAGGCACCGTGCCCACCGGCATGGTGCACCCGGCTTCTACAATCCCAGGCACCCTTTTCACGGTCCCGAGCCCACCCGGCGCGGGACCATCACCGAGGTCCTGACGCCATGGACACCCGCACCCACGAAACCCGCCTGCGCATCGAGCGCCTGCGCGATGCCCTCAACGCCCACGGCGTGCATGCCGTGCTCGTGCCGTCCAGTGATCCGCACCTGTCCGAATACCTGCCCGACCGCTGGCAGGGCCGCGAATGGCTGTCGGGCTTCACCGGCTCGGTCGGCAGCCTTGTCGTCACGCGCGACCAGGCCGCCCTGTTTGCCGACAGCCGCTACTGGGCCCAGGCCGAGGCGCAGATCGACGGCAGCGGCATCCAGCTTGAGAAGATGAACTCGGGCGCGTCGACGCAGTACATCGACTGGATCGCCAAGGCCCTGCAACCCGGCCAGTCGATCGCCGTGGACGGCCAGGTGTTGGGGCTGTCCCTGGCCAATGCCCTGCGCACGGCCATGCAGCGCGCCGGCATCACGCTGCGCACCGACCTCGACCTCGTGCAGGACGCCTGGGACAGCCGCCCCGGCCTGCCCACCGAACCCGTCTACGAGCACGCCGCGCCGCAGGCCGCCGTGTCCCGCGCCGACAAGCTGGCCCGCGTGCGCGCCGCGATGGCGACGGTGCAGGCGACCCACCACCTCGTGTCTACCGTGGACGACGTGGCCTGGCTGCTGAATCTGCGCGGCAGCGACGTGCAGTGCAACCCGGTCTTCATCGCCCACCTGCTGCTGGACCCCACCGGCGGCCGCCTCTTCATTGGCGACGGCAAGGTGCCAGCCGACGTGGCGGCCCGTCTGGCCGCGGACGGCATCCAGCTGGCGCCCTACGAACAAGCCGCATCCGCCCTGGCTGCCCTGCCCGCTTCGGCCAAGCTGCTGATCGACCCACGCCGCGTGACCCTGGGCCTGCGCGAGGCCGTGACGGCCACCGTGGCCGTCGTCGAGCAGATCAACCCGAGCACGCTGCTGAAGAGCCGCAAGACCGCCGCCGAGGCCGCCTTCATCCGCGAGGCCATGGCCGAGGACGGCGCGGCGATGTGCGAGTTCTATGCCGACTTCGAAGCCTCAATGGCCCGCGGCGAACGCTGGAGCGAGCTGGACGTCGACACCCAGCTGACGGCCGCGCGCAAGAGGCGCCCGGGCTTCGTGGGCCTGTCCTTCTCGACGATTGCGGGCTGGATGGCCAATGGCGCCCAGCCGCACTACCGCGCCACGCCCGAGTCGCACGCCCAGATCGAAGGCAACGGCCTGCTGCTGATCGACTCCGGCGGCCAGTACGTGGGTGGCACGACGGACATCACACGCGTCTGGCCCATCGGCACCGTCAGCGCGGCGCAGAAGCGCGACTACACGCTGGTGCTCAAGGGCACGCTGGCGCTGTCGCGCACCCGCTTCCCGCGCGGCACGCTCAGCCCCATGCTGGACGCGATCGCCCGCGCGCCGCTGTGGGAGCACGGCCTGGATTACGGCCACGGCACGGGTCACGGCGTGGGCTACTTCATGAATGTGCATGAAGGCCCGCAGAGCATCAGCAAGGCGATTGCCGAGCCGGCCATGGCCATGGAGCCCGGCATGATCACGTCCATCGAGCCAGGCCTGTATCGGCCGGGGCTGTGGGGTGTGCGCATCGAGAACCTGGTGCTCAACGTCGCCATCGATACGCCGGAGAAGAACGCCTTCGGCGAGATGCTGGAGTTCGAGACGCTGACGCTGTGCCCCATCGACACGCGCTGCATCGACATCAGCCTGATGCGCGCCGACGAGATCGACTGGCTGAACCGCTACCACGCCACCGTGCGAGAGCGCCTGAGCGCCAAGGTCAGCGGCCCGGCCCTGGCCTGGCTGCTGCTGCGCACCGCGCCGTTGGCGGCCTGATGCGCGCGCTGGCTGCGCTGCTGCTGTGTGCGGTAGGCGCGGCCGCGGCGCAGACGCGCTATGAGGGCCTGTGCGACGCCTCGGCGGCGGTGGCGCTGGATGCGCGTCATTTCGTCGTTGCCGATGATGAGCACAACCGGCTGACCATCTACAGGCGCGGCGAAGCCAAAAGCGTCGGCGGGATCGACCTCGACAAGTTCTTGAAGGCCGACAAGGAAGCCGACCTCGAAGGCGCGGCCCAGGTCGGCCGCCGCATCTACTGGATCGCCTCGCATGCGCGCAACAGCGCCGGCAAGGTACGCGAAGACCGGCTGCGCTTCTTCGCCACCGAGATCCGCGGCACGACGGTGGAGCCGGTGGGCCAGCCCTACACGGGCCTGCTGGCCGACCTGCTGGCGGCGCCGGCCCTGGCGCCGCTGAAACTCTCCGACGCTGCTGGCCGCGCGGCCGAGGCGGAAGGCGGCTTCAACATCGAAGGCCTGGCCGCGGCGCCCGATGGCAGCCTGCTGATCGGCCTGCGCAACCCGATTCCGCAGGGGCGTGCCCTCGTCATTCCGCTGCTGAACCCGGCCGAGCTGGTGAGCGGGAAGAGCCCAGCGCGCTTTGGCAGCGCCATCCGCCTGGACCTGGGTGGGCGCGGCGTGCGCTCCATCGAGCGCGTGGGCAGCGGCTATCTGATCGCCGCTGGCCCGCCGGCCGACGTGGGCAGCTTCGCGCTGTTCCGCTGGAGCGGCAAGGCCACCGATGTGCCGGCGCCCGTCAAGGCCGAACTCGGCACGCTGCGCCCGGAGGCGCTGTTCGCCTGGCCGGACGGGCTGCTCACGCTGCTCAGCGACGACGGCGGCGTGATGGTCGGCAAGAAGGCCTGCAAGGACGCGGACAAGGGCAAGCGCGCCTTCCGCGCCCTGGACCTCAAGCCTTAGGCACCAAGGGATAGCGCCACACCAGCGCCGCGCTGGCCAGCAGCATCAACAGCACGCCGCTGAACAACGGCACTGCGCTGTCCGCATGCCCGAGGAAAGGCGCCACCAACTGCGTACCGACGGCGCCGGCGGCAAGCAGCGCCAGCACCAGCAAGGCCGTCGCGCGGCCCATCTGGGCGGGCGGCAGCGCCAGGGCATCGACGAAGGTCGCCGGCCCGCGGATGGCCAGGGCGCCGCAGAAACACATCCAGTAGGCTGCCAGCGCCGCATAAGGCAGCTGCGCCCCGCTCCAGGCAGCCAGCAGCGCCAGCGTGCAGGCCACCAGCTGCACCACGCTGCCCAGCCTCACGACGCGCGCATGGCCCAGGCGCGCGGCCAGCCGGCCCGACTGCGAGGCGCCCAGCATGAAGGAGCCGACACCCAGCACCTGCAGCAGCGCGAATGCTGCCGTGCCCAGCCCCAGGGTGTGCTGCAGCAGCTGGGGCGCGCTGGCCAAGAAGGTCAGCAAGGCGCCGATGCACAGCGCATGCGAACCGGCCAGCCGCAGATAGCTGCGGTTGCGCAGGATGCCGAGATAGCCGGCGTCGTGCTCGAGGTTGAGCCCAGGCAGCCTGCGCGGCGCGATCTTCACCACCCACGGCAGCAACAGCAGCGCCAGGGCCGCCAGCACCCAGAAGGTGCCGCGCCAGTCCGTCACGCGCAGCATCAGCGCGCCCAGCACCGGCCCGGCCGCGGGCACGATGGCCTCGACCATGGAGATTGCGGCGATGCCGCGCACCACATCGGCATCGGCCAGCGTGGCGCGCACGACGGTGGGTGCCACCACCGTGGCCGCCGCGGCCGACACACCCTGCAGCAGGCGCAGCACCAGCAGCGTCTCGATGTTGGGCGCTAAAGCGCAGCCCAGGCTGGTCAGCACCAGCAGCAGCAGGCCCACCTCGACGCAGCGCCGCGGACCGAGGCGGTTCAGCAGCTCGCCCCACAGCAGTTGGGCGCCTGCCAGGCCGGCCAGGTAGACGGCCACGGTGGCCTGGGCCAAGGGCACGCTGATGCCCATGCCGGCCTGCAGGGCCGGCACGGCGGGCAGGTAGAGATCCATCGCGGCCATGCTGACGCCGGTGACGAAGGCCAGCGGCAGGATGGTGCGTATCGATGCGGAAGGGGATGCGGGAGGGGAATGCATGCGGGAGCCTCTTCTTCACAGAGGGCGCCCTTGTCCTGTCGTCCTCACCAAGCGTGGCGAAGGCATCATGACCCTCGTCGCAGCACCCCTCGGCAGAGACGGCGTCACGGCACTCGCCGCGAAGCGCCGCGCATTTTAGGCAAGGCAAACTCCGTTCATGGATCAGGTGGATATTGCCGTCATCGGTGCCGGCGTTGTCGGCCTCGCGATCGCGCGCGAGCTGGCGCTGCGCGGGCGTGAGGTCGTCGTCATCGAGGCCGCTGGCGCCATCGGCACGGGCATCTCCTCGCGCAACAGCGAGGTCATCCACGCCGGCCTCTACTACCCAACCGGCAGCCTGAAGGCGCGGCTGTGCGTGCGCGGCAAGATGCTGCTCTACGACTACTGCGCGGCGCGCGGCATTGCGCACAGTCGCTGCGGCAAGCTGGTGGTGGCAACACGCGCCGAGGACCTGCCGCGGCTGGAGCAGATCGCCGAGGCTGGCGTGGCCAATGGCGTTGACGACCTGCGCCTGCTGCGTCGGACCGAAACGCTGGCGCTGGAGCCGGCCTTGAACGCCGCGGGTGCGCTGCTGTCGCCGTCCAGCGGCATCGTCGACAGCCATGGCCTGATGACAGCCCTGCTGGCTGACGCCGAGAACGCCGGCGCGACGCTGGCCCTGGCCAGTGCGGTGACCGGTGGCGCGCGGGAGGGTGATGGCTGGCGGCTGCTGGTGGAGGATTTCGAGCTGGGCGCGCGCTGCGTCATCAATGCAGCTGGGCTGTTTGCTGCGCAGGTCGCTGAATCCCTGGGCACGCCTGTGCCACCACTGCGCTTTGCCCGCGGCCACTACTTCTCACTCGCCGGACGGGCGCCGTTCTCGCACTTGATCTACCCGCTGCCGGTAGACGGCGGCCTGGGTGTGCATCTGACGCTGGATCTGGGCGGCCAGGCGCGCTTCGGGCCTGATGTGCAGTGGTTGACCGAGCGCGCGCCGGCCAGGCTGGACTACGCCGTCGACCCTGCCCTGGCACCGGCCTTCGAGGCCGAGGTGCGCGGCTACTGGCCGGGCCTGCCCGCGGGCGCGCTGCAGCCGGCCTACAGCGGCATCCGGCCAAAGCTGAGCGGCCCGGGCGAGGCGGCGGCGGACTTCCGCATCGACACCGCGACGCCGGGCTTGGTGCAGCTGTTCGGCATCGAGTCGCCCGGGCTGACGGCCTCGCTGGCCCTGGCCGAAGAGGTCGCCGCCCGGCTTTGAACCCAGGACGCTGAAACTGGTTTCAGGTCCGGCGCTCAGATGGCGAGCGCGGCGTCGGCACCGGCCAGCGCCCGCGGCCACAGCGCCAGGCCACCGCCCAGGCTCCAGGCCTGCTCATGCCCAAGCCGCCGTAGAGCCTGCGCGGCTTGCGCGCTGCGGTTGCCGCTGCGGCAGAAGAAGACGATGGGCGTCTCGGCCGGCAGGGTCAGCCAGCGTGCCAGCGCATTGGGCAGGCCCGACAGCGGCACGGCCTCGCGGCGCACGCCCGCGCCGAGCTCGGGCGCCTGGCCCAGGCGCTGCTCGTAGGGCTCGCGTACATCGACGAGCAGAAGCTGCGGGTGCTCGCGCAGCAGGTCATTCAGTTCGTCCAGGCTCATCTCGCTGGAAGCAAGCGGGCAAGCGCTGTCGACGCGCGCGCCGCAGGCCACGGTCTGGTATTCGGTCAGCGCCAGGCCCTGCTCCAGCTGGGCCTTGGCGGCCGCAAAGCCGGCGCCGTCGATGCGGCCACCCAGCACGTCGCCCAGCAGCGGCTGGGCGACGCACTCCACGGCCAGCGTGCTGGCGAAGCGGTCGTCGTAGTCGTGACCGGGCAGCAGCAGGGCGTGGGGGCCGACGGCCTTTTCCAGGCGGCCTAGCGAGCTGCCGTAGGCCAGCGGCGCGCTCTGTTCGAAGTCGCTGCGGCCCAGGGCGCCGGGCATGACGGTGTCGCCGACGAAGGCCAGGCGCAATCCGCCCGCGTCGTACAGCAGATAGGCCGTCGAGTCCTGGGTGTGGCCGGGAATCGGCATGCGGCTCAGCCGGGAGGTGCCCAGCGCGATGGCGTCGGCGCCGATTGGCCAGCCCAGGCCGTCGACATCACCGCGCGACTGGCCGGCGGCAGCGAGCAGCTCGGACGCGGACGAGGCGTGGTCGCCATGGCTGTGGGTGTCGAGCACGGCGGCGAGTTCATAACCCTGGCAGGTCAGCCACTGAGCCAGGCGTTCGGTCAGCTCGGGCAACGGGTCGACGACAACGGCACGGCGGCTGGCGGCATCGGCCAGCAGATAGCAGCAGGCGCCATCGACAACGAAGCGCGTCAGGCCATCGGCCGGCAGGGCCTGGCCGGGAGCGCTCGGGTCCAGGCAGCTCTCGCGCAGGGACTCGCCACAGATGCGGATGCGGGCGCAGGCCTCGTCGATGAAGGCGGCATCGGCCACCGGGCCGAAGGACAGGCGCACTGCTGCGGCCGCTTGCCAGGCCGGCAGGCCCATGGCCTCCAGCACATAGCTCGGCTGGGCCTTGGCCGCGCTGCAGGCCGAGCCGCCGCTGACGCGCAGTTCTGCAGCATCGAAGAGGTCCAGCAGCAGCTTGGAGCTGACACCCGGCACGGCGAAGTTCAGCGTCGTCGGCAGGCAGACCTCGGGCGGTGCATTGAACACGAGACCGGGGAAGGCCTGCTGCAGCGCGCCAGCCAGGCGGTCGCGGAAGGCGACGAGGGTGGCGTGATCGCGAAAGGTCTTGCCGTCCTCCAGCGCCGCCAGCACGGCGCCCAGGGCGGCAATGCCGGACATGTTCTCGGTGCCCGAGCGCAGCGCACCTTCCTGCCCGCCGCCAGCCAGCAGCGGCGTGAAGGGCGCGCCTTCGCGCACATAGAGCAGGCCGATACCCTTGGGGGCGTAGAGCTTGTGGCCCGAGAACGGCGCGTAGTCGATGCGGCGCTCGGCCAGGCGCAGCGGCAGCTTGCCCAGGGCCTGCACGCCGTCCACCATCCACAGCGCCGCGCTGCCGAAAAGCGCCTGCTCGATGCCATCCAGATCGCTGATGACGCCGGTCTCGTTGTTGGCCGCCATCGTGCAGACGAGGCCGGCGCGCGGTGCGTGCTCGCGCAGCCAGGCGAGGTCATGGCGGCCGTCGCGGCCGACGGGAATGGCCAGCACCTGCAGGTTCAGGCCGAGCAGCGCATTCCAGTGCTTGATGGCCTCGGGCACCGCCTTGTGCTCGGTGGCGCCGTAGAGCAGCAGCTTGGGCCGGGTTGGCACGTCCCTCAAGGCGCTCAGCGCCGACAGCACGGCCGTCTGGATGCCCTCCGTCGCTCCGCTGAGGAAAAGCAGCTTGCCCGAGCTCGCCCCGAGCACGCGGCGAGCACGGGCCCGAACGCCGTCCATCAGCGCCCTCGCCTTCAGCCCGGTGCTGTGGACGCTGCTGGGGTTGCCGAAGTCATCGGCCATCGCGGCCATGGCGGCTTCGCGGGCTTGCGGCAGGACGGGCGTGGTGGCGTTGGCGTCGAGATAGATTTCCATGGTGCTGGCCGCTGCGGCAGTGGGATGCGCTGGCGGTATTGTTGCCAGCTTCGGGCACAAACGGTTTGCGCAAGCCGGCTTTCAATCGCCCGGACCGGGCATGCAATGCTTTATATGATCGATTCCATGAAACTGGATTCCATAGACATCCGCATCCTCGACATCCTTCAACAGAACGCCGAGCTTCAGACGGCCGAGGTGGCGCAGCAGGTCGGCCTGTCGACGACGCCGTGCTGGCGGCGCATCCAGCGTCTGAAGGAATCGGGCGTCATCACACGCCAGGTGGCGCTGCTGGACGCGCAGAAGGTGAATGTCGGCGTCACCGTCTTCGTCTCGGTGCGCACCAGCACCCACAGCCAGGATTGGTTCGAGACCTTCAAGGCCACGGTGCAGGCCATCCCCGAGGTCGTCGAGTTCTATCGCATGAGCGGCGACGTGGACTATCTGCTGCGGGTGGTGGTGCCCGACATTGCCGCCTATGACAGGGTCTACAAGCGCCTCATCGCCGGCACTCAGCTGCGCGACGTCAGCTCCAGCTTCGCCATGGAGGAACTCAAGCTGACGACGGCATTGCCCTTGGGCTATGCCGGTTGACGCGCCATTTGCTACGACGTGTTGCAAATTGCGGGCAGCCGCAGTACACCGTACAGGCATTGCAGCGTTAAGTTCACCGCATTCGACCTGAGCGAGCCTGTCATGAAGACCCTTGTCCGCGCCTCTGTTGTTCTGGCCCTGCTGGCCGCCCAAGGCCTGGCGAGCGCCGGCCCCCGCTACTACCACCATCACCATCATCACCGCGGCCCCGGTCTCGGTGGCTTGGTCCTCGGCCTGGCAGTGGCGGTGCCGCTGATCGCGATGGCGAATCAGGCTGAGCGCGAGGTGGTCTATGTGCCGCCGCCCCCGCCACCGCAGCCGGTGTATGTGCAGCCCGTGCAACCGGTTTACACCCAGCCGTCGCGTGCCGTGCCGATCATCTATCCGCGCAACGGCCAGAGCGGCGTCCAACTGGAAGCCGACAGCCGCGAATGCAACCGCTGGGCGACGACTCAGCAGGCCGCCATGTCCGACGCCGGTGTGTTCCAACGCGCCGTCGAAGCCTGCATGGACGGGCGCGGCTACACGATGCGCTGAGGCGTGAACCGGCCGCGTACGGCGGCCGCCCAAAAGCAAAAAGGACCTGGAGGCTTTCGCTTCCAGGTCCTTGCTTTATTTGGGGTGGCTGATGGGACTCGAACCCACGACGACAGGAATCACAATCCTGGACTCTACCAACTGAGCTACAGCCACCGCAGAGCCAAAAAGTATAACCGATAAATCAGGGTGCGCTGGCCGCCGAGGCCGGTGCCTCGACCTTGATGGCGGCCTTGTATTGCGACTTCAAAGCGGCCAGATAGGCGGCGCCTTCGGCACGCGCCCAGGCGCCGGCGTACTGCTGGGCGGCGCGCTTGTCGTCGATGACGGCGGCGTCGCGAGGCTGCAGCTGGTTGATGCGCACGACGACATAACCGCCGTCGTCGGCCGCCACGCCAACGGCGGCCGGCAACTTGGCGGCATCGGCGCCGAGCACGGCTTCGAGCTGGGTGCGCGTCAGGTTCTGCGGCTTGGCGCGCGAAACGGAGACGGCAGCTTCCAGGCCGGCGGTGTCCGCCGGGTTGGCCTTCATCGCGGCCAGGCGGGCTTCGCCGGCCTTCCTGGCCTGATCGGCGGCGAGCTTGTGCACGAGCTGCTCGCGCACCTTGTCCTTCACGTCGGCCAGCGGCGGCACGCGGGCCGGGTTGTGCTGGGTGACGTGAGCCGACACGAGCTGGCTGGGACCGGTCTCGACGGCTTCAGTGTTGCGCTTGTTGCGCAGTGCATCGTTGCCGAAGACGGCTTCCAGCAGCTTGGGCGAGGCGAGCGGGCCCGCTGCGCCAGGCTGCGGCAGGCGCTGCACGGTGGCGGTCTGGACCTGCAGCTTGAGCTTGTCGGCTGCGGGCTGCAGGCTGTCGGACTGCTCGTAGACGAGATTGCCGAACTGCTCGGCAGCCTCGGAGTAGCGGCGCTGGGCGAGCTGCTTGCGCACTTCGTTCTCGACCTCGGTGCGCACGGCCTCGAAGGGCTTCTTGTCGCCGCCGCGGGTACCGGTCAGCTGGATGATGTGATAACCGAAATCGGTCTCGACAAGGTTGCTGATCTCGCCCTGCTTCATCGCGTAGACCGCCGCATCGAACTCCTTGACCATGGCGCCGCGGCTGAAGAAGTCGAGGTCGCCACCGTTGGCGCCCGAGCCTTCGTCCTGGGAATTCTTCTTGGCCAGCGCGGCGAACTCGCCGGGGTTCTTGCGCACTTGCGCCAGGATCTCCTCAGCCTTGGCCTTGGCCTTGGCGCGCTCTTCGGCTGGCGCATTGCGCTCCACCTTGATGAGGATGTGGCTGGCGCGGCGCTCCTCGGGCACGCCATAGCGTGCAGCGTTTTCCTTGTAGTAGTTCTGCAGGTCGTCTTCGCTGAACTTGACGTCCTTCTTCAGCGCATCCAGGTCGAGCACGACGTACTGGATCTGGGCCGATTCAGGCAGCTGGAACTTGGCGGCATTCGCCGGTTCCTTGTAGAAGGCCTCGACGTCGGCATCGCTCGGGCTGAGCTTGGCGGCGAAGTCCTTGACGTCGAAACGCTGCAACTGCACCTCACGTTGCTGCAGCAGGGCGTCGAAGGCCAGCTTGGGGCTGGCGGCGCCGACGGCAGCCGAGGACTCGATGGGGGCCGTGACCTGACGGACGGCGTAGTCCTGGCGCAGGCGCTCCATGAAGATGGAAGGCGTCATGCCCTGGGCTGCGAGCAGGGCCTTGTTGACCGTGCCGTCGGGGTTGCGCAGGAAGGCGAATTGCGGGTCATTCCAGAAGCGGGCGTTGACGGACTCAACGCTGGGCGTGAAGTGCTGGTGCTCCGCGGCGGCCTTGAGCGTGCGCTCGTTGACCAGGTTTTCGAGGGCCTGGCGTTTCACTTCCGGCGTATCCAGCAGCTTGGCATCGACGCCCGGGCTCTGGCGGCGGATGCGGTCGGCCTGCTCACGTTGGGCGACGTCCCATTCGGCCTGGGTGATCTTGCGGCCATCGACGCTTGCCACGCCGGTGTTGGCACCACCCATCATGCTGGTGTAGCCCTGCATGCCGACGAGGGCGAAGGACGGCAGGATCAACAGCATCAACAGAAACTGGAACAGGCGGTTGTGCTGGCGGACGAATTCAAACATCTCGGGGAGCCTTGAGGATCAAACGCGACGAAGGCGAACCGGGGTTCGCCTTCGAGGGAGCCGCATTCTAAATGCGAGACGGCGGACGCCGCCCTGGGGTCGGGTGGTGGGCGCTGACGGGCTCGAACCGCCGACAATCTCCGTGTAAGGGAGGTGCTCTACCAACTGAGCTAAGCGCCCGGTGAAAACCGGGATCGGCCGAAGGTTCAGTTCACGGCGTCCTTGAGCGCCTTGCCGGGTTTGAACTTGGGCACCTTGGCCGATTTGATCTTGATGGTATCGCCGGTGCGTGGGTTGCGGCCGGCGCGCGCAGCACGCTTGGTGATGCTGAAGGTGCCGAAGCCTACCAGCGAGACGGTGCCGTTCTTCTTCAGCGTCGTCTTGACGCCGCCGATCACGGCTTCGAGCGCACGGCCTGCGGCAGCCTTGGAGATGTCGGCCTGCTTGGCGATGTGCTCGATCAATTCGGACTTGTTCACTCGTGCCCCCTCATGACGATTCAGCGGACTGTTGAGCCCTGCACCGTGACCGGCTGCAGGACTGCGATGCAGATGTCGATCCCGCGCACTGCGCAGCCTGTGACAGGCCGACTAAAGCGACCAAGGCGCGCGCGGGGAAGCGGATTCTAGACGCGCGTCTGGCGGTGGGCGGGGCGGGAAAAGTCCCGATACAACTCGGCGTCCGGCGTGAACCAGGACGGCGTCCTAGCGGGCCTTGGCACGGATTTCCGGCAAGGCCTTCTGCAGGTAATAGACCATGGACCAGATGGTCAGCACGACGGCTGCGTAGATCAGCCAGGTACCCCAGAGCCGCGTCGGAATGAGGCCGAAAAGCTGGCCGTCATAGAGCAGGAAGGGGATGGCCACCATCTGCACCGTCGTCTTCAGCTTGCCCACCATGTGCACGGCGACGCTGCGCGAGGCGCCGATCTGGGCCATCCATTCGCGCAAGGCCGAGATCGCGATCTCGCGGCCGACGATGACGAGGGCGACGAAGGCGTTGACTCGGCCGAGTTCCAGCAGGATCAGCAGCGCCGAGCAGACCAGGAATTTGTCGGCCACCGGGTCGAGGAAAGCGCCGAAGGAGGAAGTCTGGTTGAGCTTGCGCGCCAGATAGCCGTCCAGCCAGTCGGTCAACGCGACCACGACGAACAGAACCGTCGCGAACAGGTTCTGGTGCGCCGGCGTCATTTCCAGATAGAACACGCCGACGATCAGCGGGATCGCCACAATGCGGGCCCAGGTCAGCAGAGTCGGCAGCGTCAGGAACATGCCAGCATTGTGCCCATGTCGACGCCAGCCCCCGGGGCGCCGCCGGCGCAACTGTGGCGGCCAGCCCTCAGTTCAGGCTGAGCGGCTTGAAGCGCCGGTCCTCTTCGAAGAGAAAGGTCTCGGTGAACTTCCAAGGCTCGGGCATGCGGCGCACGTCGCCAAAGGGCGCGGCACGATGGACGGCATCGATGGCCAGTTGCAGGGTTTCCGGCGCAAACCTGGGTTTGCGGACCACGTTGACGCGGCGCACGCTGCCGTCGGCCTTGACCTCGATCTCCAGCACCACGACGCTCAGTACATGCGAGGGCGCCTTGGTCATGAAGCTGCCTTCCGGGTTGGCCATGACGAGGCGCTCCGCGGCCTGGCGACGCAACTCGTCGTGGGTGCGCACCGGCTTGGGCGGTGGCAAGCCGGCGGGCTTGGGGGCCGCCACAACGGTTGGCGACGGCTGCGGCGCGGGCTCTAGAACCACGGCGCGTGGCACGCCGTCAGTGGGCACCACAGGCGCCGGGGCACGTGGCGTTGCCGCGCAGCCGGCCAGCAGCGGACCGATCAGCCAGCGTGCGGCGCGTTTCAAGGGGGCGATGGTGGGCACGGCGTTCTCCTCATGGCTCGCATTGTTCTGCTTCGTCCCCTGCTCGAGGTGCGACGAATTTCTCACCGCAACTGCGGCGCTGGTAGCGCAATGCAACGCAGCGTAAGCGTTCTACACCTCAGTGCAGCGCGCGGTAGATTTCTTCGGCCAACTCGCGCGTTCTGCACTTCAGTGCAGCGCGCGGTAGATCTCCTCGGCAAGTTCGCGCGACACGCCCTTCACGCTGCACAGCTCGTCCACGCTCGCGCCCGCCACGCCGCGCACGCCGCCAAAGCGCTGCAGCAACTGAGCACGCTTCTTCGGGCCGACCCCCGGCACGTCCTCCAGCCGTGAGCCGCCGGTGCGGGTCGCGGCGCGCTTGGCGCGCATGCCCGTGATGGCAAAGCGGTGCGCCTCATCGCGGATCTGCGCGATCAGCATCAGCGCCGCCGAGTCGCGGCCGAGGTAGATCTTCGCGCGCCCGTCGGCAAAAACAAGTTCCTCCAGCCCGACCTTGCGGCCCTCGCCTTTTTCGACGCCGGCAATGAGGCCGAGGTCCAGCCCCAGCTCCTCGAAAACCTCGCGCGCCATCGACACCTGGCCGCGGCCACCGTCGACGAGCACGAGATCGGGCAGGCGGCCGGTGCCCAGCTGGGCGGCTTCGGCCATCTTGCTGTAGCGGCGCGTCAGCACCTGGCGCATGGCCGCGTAGTCATCGCCGCCCGTGATGCCCTCGATGTTGTAGCGCCGGTACTGGCTGCTCTGCATCTGGTGGTTCTCAAACACGACGCAGCTCGCCATCGTCGCCTCGCCTGCCGTGTGGCTGATGTCGAAGCATTCGACACGGAACTTGTCAATCTCGGCAACCGACAGATCCAGCGCGTCGACCAGGGCCCGCGTGCGCGCATGCTGGGAGCCTTCCTCCGCCAGCAGCCGTGCCAGTGCCAGCTCCGCGCCCTTGACGCACATCTCCAGCCAGATGCGCCGCTGCCCGCGCGGCTGGGCCTGCACAGTCACGCGGCTGCCAGTCTGGATGCCGAGGGCTTCGGCCAGCCCCGCATCCACCATCTCGCTGACGACGATCAACCCGGGAGCCGGCGAGGCCAGGTAGTGCTGGGCCATGAAGGCCTCGAGCACTTGCCGCTCAGGCGACAGCATTTCTTCATCGTTGAGCTGAACGGCAGTCGCGTCATCGACATGCTTGGGGAAGAAGGCGCGGTCACCCAGATGCCGTCCACCGCGCACCATGGCGAGATTCACGCAAGCCTTGCCGCCCTGCACCTTGACGGCCAGCACGTCGACATCACGGTCGCGGCCCGTGGCGCTGCTTTCCTCGATGACCTGCTGCTGCAGCACCTTGGACAGCGCCTGGATCTGGTTGCGCACCTCGGCCGCCAGCTCGTACTCGAAGCGCTCGGCATAGGCGCCCATCTGCTCCTGCAGCGCGGCCATCACCTCGTTGGTCTCGCCGCGCAGGAAGCGCTCGGCGCTATCCACATCACGCGCGTACTCGGGCGTCTGCCCGGCCGGCACGCAAGGGCCCGAGCAGCGCTTGATCTGGTGCAGCAGGCAAGGCCGGCTGCGGTTGTTGAAGACGCTGTCCTCGCAAGTGCGCAGCTTGAAGACCTTCTGCATCAGCTGGATGGACTCCTTCACCGCCCAGGCGCTCGGGAAGGGGCCAAAGTATTTGTGCCGCTTGTCCACCGCACCGCGGTAGTAGGCCATGCGCGGCCAGGCGTGCGAGGTGATCTTCAGATAGGGGTAGCTCTTGTCATCCCGGAACACGATGTTGAAGCGCGGGTTCAACGTCTTGATCAGGTTGTTCTCGAGCAGCAGCGCCTCGGCCTCGGTGCGCACCACCGTGGTTTCCAGGCGCGCAACGCGGGCCACCATCAGGCCGATGCGGGTGCCGCCATGGTTCTTCTGGAAATAGCTGCTGACGCGGCGCTTCAGGTCTTTCGCCTTGCCGACGTAGAGCACCTCGCCCTTGGCATCGAAATAGCGGTAGACGCCCGGCAGGGCCGGCAGCGCATTGACTTCGGTCAGCAGCCTTTCGCGGCCCTCGCGCGCGGCGGCCTCCACCTCGGCGGTGCGCTGCTTTTCGGCGGTTGCGATGGCGGCCCGCTCGGCCACCTGCTCAGACTGCTGCGGATCACCGGCATCGGTGTTGGAAGGGGTCGTACTCGACATGGCTGGAATTGTGGCCTGGGAGAATCGGGCCATGAGAGCGCCGATGCTTTGGGACATCTTCTGCCGCGTCATCGACAACCATGGCGATCTGGGCGTCTGCTGGCGGCTGGCACGCGACCTCGCGGCGCGCGGCGATGAGGCCAGGCTGTGGATTGATGAGCCGTCGGCCCTGGCCTGGATGGCACCGGACCGCCCCGCCGCCATCGACGTGCGCGCCTGGCCCGAGGGCGACGTGCTCGCGCAGCCCGGCGACATCGTCATCGAGGCCTTTGGCTGCGAACTGCCGCCGGCCTTTGCGGCCCGCATGGCCGCGCGCCAGCAGCCAGCGCGGTGGATCAACCTCGAATACCTCAGCGCCGAGGACTATGTCGAGCGCAGCCATGGCCTCGCCTCACCGCAGTTCAGCGGCCCGGGCGCGGGGCTGACCAAGCACTTCTTCTATCCCGGCTTCACGCCACGCACCGGCGGCCTGCTGCGCGAACCGGGTTTGCTGAAGCGGATCGCCGGCTTCGATGGCGCGGCCTGGCTGGCTGAACGGGGCTGCTCGCCGCTGCCTGGCGAGCGCGTCGTCAGCCTGTTCGCCTATGCCAATGCGGCCCTGCCGGCTCTGCTCGACGCGCTGGGCAGCGAGCCCACGCTGCTGCTCGCCTGCCCCGGCCCGCTGCAGGCACAGGTTCACGAACGCCCAGGCTTGCGCACCATCGCCCTGCCCTATCTGGCCCAGGACGACTACGACCGGCTGCTCTGGGCCTGCGACCTGAACTTCGTGCGCGGCGAGGACTCGTTCGTGCGCGCGCAATGGGCCGGCAAGCCTTTCGTCTGGCATATCTATCCCCAGCACGACGACGCCCACCACGCCAAGCTCGAAGCCTTCATGGCGCGTGCCGAACTGCCTGCATCCTGGCGCGCGGTCTGGCGTGGCTGGAACGGCCTGACCCCCTTGCCCGCCTCGCTCACCGGCCTGGACGAGGCCGCCGAGCAAGCGCCGAGGTGGCGTGCGCAATTGGCGGCGCAGCCCGACTTGCTGACGCAGCTGCAGGGCTTCTTAGGGGTTTCCAGCTAGAATGACGGGCTTTGCCGCGCCAACCCGAGACGGGTTCTCCTGGAGTCTGGTGCGCCGTCCAGCCGGAATCTCCGGCGCCTCACACCGCAATTCACCATGAAACTCGCTCAAGAAATCCGCGCCGGCAACGTGATCATGCAGGGCAAGGACCCGATGGTCGTCCTGAAGACCGAATACAGCCGTGGTGGCCGTGGTGCTGCCACCGTGCGCATCAAGATGAAGAACCTGCTGAACGGCGCGGGTGCCGAGCTGGTCTTCAAGGCCGACGACAAGATGGAGCAGATCATCCTCGACAAGAAGGAGTGCACCTACACCTACTTCGCCGACCCGATGTATGTCTTCATGGACACCGAGTACAACCAGTACGAAGTCGAGTCCGAGAACATGGGTGACGCTCTGTCCTACCTCGAAGACAGCATGGCCGCGGAAGTGACCTTCTACGACGGCAAAGCCATCTCCATCGAACTGCCCACCAGCGTCGTGCGCGAGATCGAGACCGAGCCGGCCGCCAAGGGCGACACCTCGGGCAAGGTCATGAAGCCCGCCCGCCTGAAGGGCACCGGCTTCGAGATCTCCGTGCCGGCGTTCGTCGAGAACGGCGACAAGATCGAAATCGACACCCGCACCCACGAGTACCGCAAGCGCGTCTAAGCAGACGCCTCCGGCCTCCAGCAAAACGCCCGCATCAGCGGGCGTTTTTCTTTATTCGGCGTCGTCAGACAGATCGGGGACTTCCAGCTCGGCGTCGATCTCGCTGTCGAAATCGGCCGAAGCCTTGACCGGGATCCATGGGCGGTCCAGCGGGCGGTAGATGCGGCTCTGCAGGCGCGCCAGGCGGTCGGAACGCTCGATGGCGTTCATCACCTCGGCGGGGGAGATCAGCATCGCGAAGGGGTCAGCCAGATTCGGGGTGTTGGACAGCATGGTGGGCCTCGTGTTTGACGATGACTCCACTTTAGGCAGCCGCGCCTTGGCGCAACAGTCGGCCCAGCGCGCTAGCCGCTGTAAGACTTTTCCCTACACGGCCCCCGGGGCGAGAACTAATTGGCGCTCTTGGCAGGTTCTGCAGCTTTGGCCCCGCGCTGGCGTTCCTGAATGATCAGGCGCAGCTCCTTGGCCATCACATCGCGGCCGCCGCGCTGGGCGAAATCGGCCGCCGTCAGTTCCTGCTCGTTGGCCGCGCGCGGCTCGGCGCCCGCCTTGATGAGCAGAGGCACCAGATCGCTGTTGCCGTAGCGCGCCGCCATCATCAGCGGCGTCGTGCCGTTCTCGGAGCGCGCATTGAGCTCGGCGCCGTGAGCGATGAGGAAGGCCGCCACGCCGTTGTCCGGCCCGCTGCAGGCGTAGTGCAGCGGCGTCCAGCCCGCGCGGTTGACGGCGGCGCCACGCTTGACCAGGGCCTGCACGGCCGGCAGCGAGCCGCGGATGGCAGCCACCATCAACGGCGTCTCGCCCTGGGCATTGGCTTCGTCCACCTGCGTCTGCGGCGAAGCCAGCAGACTGTCCAGCGCGCGCAGCGACTCTTCACGCACGGCGATGAAGATGGCCTTGCGGCCGCGCGAGTCAGCCTGGTTGGCGTCCACGCCCTTGAGCAGCAGAGCCAGCACGGCGCGGCCGTCGTTCATTTCGGCGGCAATGGCGAGTTCGTCAGCGGGCGCGGCACGCAGGGCCGTCGTGGCCAGCAGCGCCAGCGCGGCGATCCATGCCTTCTTCATGCCGCTTCGGGCAGGCCGAACAGCCGCCGCGTATTTGCCGTCGTGCGGGCGGCCAGCTCCTCCACCGGCAGGCCCACCGCATCGGCCACCGCCTTGGCCACATGGGGCACATAGGCCGGCGAATTGGTCTTGCCGCGGAAGGGCACCGGCGCGAGATAGGGGCTGTCGGTTTCGATCAGCACGCGATCAAGCGGCAGCAGCCTCAGCAGGTCACGCAGGTCCTGGGCGTTCTTGAAGCTGACGATGCCCGAGAAGGAGATGTAGTAGCCGCGTTCGACGGCGGCCAGGGCAACTTCCGCCGTCTCGGTGAAGCAGTGGAAAACGCCGCCGGCCTGCTCACCGCCCTCTTCGTCCAGCACGCGCAGCGTGTCGGCCGCGCTGGAGCGAGTGTGGATGACCAGTGGCTTCGCCGCTGCCTTCGCGGCCCGGATGTGGGTGCGAAAGCGCTCGCGCTGCCACTCCATGTCGTCGATGCTGCGGCCGTTGAGGCGGTAGTAGTCCAGCCCGGTCTCGCCGATGGCGACGACACGCGGCAGCGCGGCCAGGCGCACCAGTTCCGCCACGTCGGGTTCGCGCATGTCCTCGGTGTCGGGGTGCACGCCCACGGTGGCCCACAGCTGGGCATGCTCAAGAGCCAGCGCATGCACGGCCTCGAACTCCTCCATCTGCGTGCAGATGCAGATGGCCTGCTCGACCTGCGCGGCCTGCATGTCGGCCAGGATGGCGGGAAGGTTCTGCTTCAGCTCCGGGAAGCTGAGATGGCAATGCGAGTCAACGAACATCGACGGGAACAGGAATCAAAGGGTCTGAGTCGGCTTGCTCGACGAGATCGCAGTGCCCAGGATTTCCTCGATCCTGACGCGGATCAACCGGGTCTTCTCGTCACCAGGGAAGCGCACGCCCACGCCCTGGGTGCGGCCACCCGACGCGTTGGCTGGCGTCAGCCAGGCCACCTTGCCGGCCACCGGATAGCGCTGGTTGTCCTCGGGCAGGGCCAGCAGCAGGTAGACGTCTTCGCCGAGCTTGTAGTCTCGCGTCGTCGGCACGAACAGGCCGCCTTCCGTGAAGGCCGGGATGTAGGCGGCGTAGAGCGCCGACTTCTCGCGGAAGACCAATTGGATGACGCTGGGCCGCGCGCCGGACGATGCGCCCTGACCGCTCACCGTGGGCAAGGGCAGGCTACCGCTCACCTTGCTGGGCTGGAATTGCGGAGACTTGGAGGAGGGGGCGTCGCTCATGAAGGGCGAGTGTAGTCAGCGCGCGGCGGCCGAGATGGCCGTCTGGGCTTGCGCCACCAAGGCCTCGATCCACAACCCGGCGTTCAGCGGATGGTCGGCGTGGCGGGCGGCGCGGCGCAGTTCGGCGTCCCAGCTCAGCAACGGTGCGGCGCGCTTGGGCGCAGGCAGGGCCGCCGGCGCGAAGAACTGGCCGCGCTGCCCGTGGCTGCGGCGCACCAGGTCGTGGCACAGGCGCTGCAGCGCATCGATGACGCGCGGTGGCGCCCAGTCCGACAAGGCCGCCACCTCGCCGCGGGCCACCCGCTTGGGCAGGGCCTGCCACGCCGCATCGGTTAAGCCGCCTTCGGACCAGGCCAGCGCCTGCTGCGGCCGGCCGCCTGTGGCATCCAGCAGCCCTTCGGCACCGTCGACACCCTTGGACACCAGCCAGGCCAGCGCGGCCGCGCGTTCGGGCAGCGGCAAGGGTACCGGCTGGCAGCGGCTGCGGATGGTGGGCAGCAGCGCGGCGCTGTCATGGCTGGCCAGCGCAAAGCGCAACAGGCCGGAGGGCTCCTCCAGCGTCTTCAACAACGCATTGGCCGCAATGCCGTTCAGCGCCTCGGCCGGGAAGATGACGACCACCTTGGCCTTGCCGCGCGCCGATGTCGCCTGGGCAAAGGCGAGCAGGTTGCGCACCGCTTCGACCTTGATTTCCTTGCTGGGTTTGGCCTTGCCGGCCTTGGGCGCGTCGGGTTCCTCGAAAGGCAGGCCGAGAGACTCACGGGCTGATGCGTCCAGGGCTTCCGGCATCAACAGCTGGAAATCCGGGTGGGTGCCGCTGGCGAACAGCTTGCAGCTTGAGCAGTGGCCGCAGGCGGGTTGGGCTTGGCCACGGTCTTCGCACAGCCAGCTCTGGGCCAGCTTGACGGCCAGTTCGAGCTGGCCGACGCCGGCCGGCCCTTGCACCAGCAGCGCATGCGAACGCGCCCGTGCCAGCGCATCGGCCAGCGGCGCCTGCAGCCAGGGGAGATCGGCGTTCAGCATGGGTAGCGTTCTGCAAGGACGGCCAGCACGTGGGCACCTACCTGCTCGACCGTGCCACTGGCGTCGACACGCACGATGCGCCCCGGCGCCTTGGCCGCACGCGCCGCATAGCCGGCCCGCACGCGCTCGAAGAACTCCAGGTCCTGCTGCTCGATGCGGTCGGCCTCACGGGCGCTGGCACGACGGGCGGCGGCCTGTTCGGCGGGCAGGTCGAACCACAGCGTCAATTCGGGCTCGGTGCCTTCCTGCACCCAATCGGCCAGCGGCTCCAGCACCGACAGCGGCAGGCCGCGGCCGCCGCCCTGATAGGCAAAGCTGGCGTCGGTGAAGCGGTCGCAGAGCAGCGTCTTGCCGGCGGCCAGTGCCGGCTTGATGACGGCCTCGACATGGTCGCGCCGGCCGGCAAACATCAGCAGCAGCTCGGTCAGCGAGCCCATGGATTCCTTGAGCACGATGTCACGCAGCGTCTCGGCCAGCGGCGTGCCGCCAGGCTCACGGCTCAACTGCACATCGGCGCCGCGCGCGCGGAACCAGTCGGCCACCGCCTGGATGTGGGTGGACTTGCCGGCACCGTCGATGCCTTCGAAAGAAATGAATCGACCGGTCACTTGCCGCCGCGTTGGTATTTGTTGACCGCGCGATTGTGCGCGGCGAGGTCATCGCTGAATTCGCTGCTGCCGTCGCCCCGGGCAACGAAGTAGACCGCCTTGATGGCCGCCGGGTTCAGCGCCGCCTGCAGCGAGGCCGCGCCGGGCATGGCGATGGGCGTGGGTGGCAGGCCGCCGCGGGTGTAGCTGTTGTAGGGCGTGTCGGCCAGCAGGTCGCGCTTGCGCAAGTTGCCGTCGAAGCTTTCGCCCAGGCCGTAGATGACGGTGGGGTCGGTCTGCAGCGGCATGCCCACGCGCAGCCGGTTCATAAAGACGGCGGCGACCTTGGAGCGGTCTGAAGACACGCCGGTTTCCTTTTCGACGACGGAGGCCAGGATCAGCGCCTCGTCGGCCGACTTCAGCGGCAGGTCGCGCGCCCGCTTGCTCCAGGCTGCCGCCAACCGGCCCCGCATCGCCGCGTGGGCGCGCTTGAGCACCGTCAGGTCGCTGACACCGCGGCTGTAGGCATAGGTGTCGGGGAAGAAGCGACCCTCGGGCGCCACGCCGGGCTCACCCAGCGCCGTCATGATCTCGGCATCGCTCATCTGCGCCGTCTTGGGCTTGAGTGAAGGTGCGGCGGCGAGTGCCGCCCTCACCTGGCGCCAGTTCCAGCCTTCGATGAGGCGCAGTTGCTCCATGACCTGGTCGCCGCGCACCATCTTGTCGAGCAGCTCCCGCGGCGTGATGCCGGCGTGGACCTCATAGCTGCCGGCGCGGATCTGCTTGGCCTGGCCCGACCACTTGAACCATTGGTAGAGGAAGCGGGTATCGGTCTGCACGCCGGCAGCGACCCACGCGCGGGCAACCTCCACCGGGTTGGTGCCGGGCTCGATGGACAGCTCCACCGAAGGCGCCGACAGCGCCAGCGGGCTGCGCAGCCACTGCCAGACGGCGCCTGCAGCCAGCACTGCGATCAACAACAAGACGAGCAGCGCTCGCAACAACCACTTCATGCCCTGTGAAAAGCCCGGTCAAAAGGGGGCCGATGATAATTCCCGTCATGTCGCAAGCCTCCCAACTCCGTCTCTCTGACTGGGGCGTGATCCGCGCCCAGGGCGCTGACGCCGCCAGCTTCCTGCACAGCCAGCTGACCCAGGACTTCGCCTTGCTCGACCGCGAGCACGCACGCCTGGCCGGCTTCTGCACGGCCAAGGGCCGGCTGCTGGCGACGATGGTGGGCTGGCGCGGCGGTGATGAAGAGATTCTGCTGGCCCTGCCGGCCGAGACGCTGGCGGCGACGCTGAAGCGGCTGTCCATGTTCGTCATGCGCGCCAAATGCAAGCTCAGCGACGCGAGCGCCGAGTTCGCTGTCTACGGATTGCTGGGCGAGCCGGCCGCCGAGGTCTGGACGCTGGCGAGCGATGGCGAAGCCGTACAGATCGCCCTGCCCGGCACGGGTCGCGCGCTGCGCGTGCAGCCCGCCAACGCACCCGCACCGACCGGCGCAGCGATGACGGCCGACGACTGGGCCTGGGCCGAAGCCGAGGCCGGTGTGGCCTGGGTGCGTGGCGCCACCGTCGAGGCCTTTGTGCCGCAGATGATCAATTTCGAGGTGCTAGGCGGCGTGAATTTCAAGAAGGGCTGCTACCCCGGCCAGGAGATCGTCGCGCGCAGCCAGTACCGCGGCACGCTGAAGCGCCGGCTGCAGGTCTTCGAGGCGGATACGCCCGCCACCGTCGGCCAGGAGATCTTCAACAGCGCTGATCCGGAACAACCCGCTGGGGTCGTTGCGGGCAGCGGGTCCAAGGGCGGCCGGAGCGCCATTGCCGCCGAGATCAAGCTCGCGGCATTGGAAGGCGGCAGCCTGCACCTGGGCAGCGCTACCGGCGCCACGCTGCAGCCGCGTGCCCTGCCCTACGAGATCCCGCCCCAAGACTGACCGTGCAGCTCTACGTCTACTACCGCGTCGCCGCCGACAACGTCGAGGCAGCACTCATCGCCTTTCGCAAGGCTCGTGTCGAAGCGCCCATCGAGCTGCTGCAAAGGCCAGAGCCGAATGCCGACGGGCAGTGGACGTGGATGGAGATCTACCCCGAAGGCTGGACCCACCGCGAGCCGCAGGTGGCGGCGGCAATGGCGCCCTGGCTGGCGAGTGAACGCAAGATCGAGCGCTTCGAGATGCTGGGCTGACGAGTCCCGCGACAACCACGGCCTCGTCTACTGATTGAACCAGCGGTAGAACTCTTCGTCATCGACATCGGTGAGCTCGGTGAATTTCCCGCTTCCAGCGAAGTCTGCGCTGACCTTGAAGCGACCGCCGACGCCGCTTTCGTAGCGTCCCGCCAACTGCACCTTGGTGCCGTTCAGCCCACTGAGCTGGAGCAGACCCGGCTCCGGCCCCACATTGGCTCCCGAAGTGCGCAGTTCACCCAGGGTGTCGACCTGGATGGAAGCCCCCGCCTCGCGGCCGGTCGAAAAGATCAGGTCGAACTGCCCTGCGGTGGTTTCCTCTTGCGTCTTGAAGGTGATGGCCAGGTTGCGCATCAGCAGCACCTGGCCACCCGCGAGCGTGACCTCCAGATCACCCTCGCTCAACACGAGGATGCGCCCACCGTCCAGATAGACGAAGCGCAGCTTGCCGGCCAATCGATAGGACCAGCCATAGGCCCAATACGCCTGCTGACCTCTTGACTGTTCGACTCGCGCATCCTTCAGGCCGGCCTTGTCCGCCACCAGTGCCGTCAGTGATGTGGTTCCCCCGCCAAGATCGGATGCCGAGCATTCGGGGCTCTCGGCGACGATCTTGTCGCCCGCCGACCAGGCCTTGTCCTTGTCGAGATCCAGGTAGTGGACTTCCATGCTGCCACGGCCACACAAAAAGGATCTGGAGGGATTCGCCGGGCCGACCAGGGACATTTCCAGGTTCACCTGACGCAGCCAACCACGGAATACCTGCTGCAGCGCCTGCGCGTTCGACAGCAGGAACCTCGTGTTCGCCTCCGTCAATGCGAAGCTGGGCGCTGCATGCGGCGGCGTCGCCGACACGACCGGTGATGGCGCAGGAGACTCCGCGCCGCCTCCGCCGCCTCCGCAAGATGCCAGCATTGCCGCCACACCCAGCAGCGCAACCCGACTCATCATGGCGAGCTTCATTCGCCCCTCCCCAACCATCTTCTTGATCATCCAACCCACAAGCCCCCCGCCCGCTCAAAGTGCCCTGACCATCTCCACGTGCCCGATGCCGGCCTCCTCGAAAGGCTGGCCGCGCCGCTGGAATCCAGCCCGCAGATAAAAGTTCTCGGCAGACAGCTGCGCATGCAGCAGCACCTCGCGGTAGCCCTGTTTTCTGGCCTCGGCCATCAACGCGTCGAGCACCTGGCGGCCGATCTGGGTGCCGCGCATGGCGCGCAGCACGGCCATGCGGCCGATCTTGGCCACGCCGGGCACATGCTCCAGCATGCGGCCGGTGGCCAGCGGAATGCCGAAGCGGTTGCGCGCCAGCGCATGCAGGCAGCTCGCGTCGGCGGCGTCCCATTCCATGTCGGCCGGGATGCCCTGCTCCTCGATGAAGACCTCGCGACGGATGGCGCCGGCGGCTTCGCCATGCTCGCTCCATGCGCCGACGCTGACGTCGACGACGCTCTGGCCGGCCTCGAAGCCATGGATGACGTCGCGCAGCGCCTCGGGCAGGCGCTGCGGCGTCTGCGCGACCGGGTCGGCGAAGACGTAGATCATGTCGGCCTGCACCAGCAACTGGTCGCCACGGAAGAAGGCGCCGTCGACCTTCATCGAGCTGTTGCCGAACTCGCGGCAGCGCACGCCGATGTCCAGGCGGTCGTCATAGCGGGCCGAGGCGAGGTAGTCCAGCGCCGCGCGGCGCACGAAGAGGTCGCCACCCAGCATCTTCATCGTGTCGGCATAGGGCAGCGCCAGGGCTCGCCAATAGCCGCTGATGGCCGTGTCCATATAGGTCAGGTAGTGGCCGTTGAAGACGATGCCCTGGGCGTCGATCTCGGCCCAGCGCACGCGCAGCGGTTCGAAGAAGCGGAAGTCCTGGCGTTTCATGGCTTGAGATGTTCCTTGATGGCCGCGGCGCAGAAGTCCAGCGCCGCGACGGCCTCGGGCAGGCTGCGGCCCATCTTGATGAAGTCGTGGGTCACGCCGCGTGCGAGTTCCAGCTGCACCGGCACGCCGGCCGCGCGCAGCACGTCGGCATAGGCCAGGCCTTCGTCCACCAGAGGGTCGGCCTCGGCCAGCAGCACGGCGGCGGGCGCGAGATCGGCATGGTCTTCGGCCTCCAGCGGTGCGAAGCGCCAGTCGCTGCGCTGGTCGGCGTCGATGTAGTGGCTGAAGAACCATTCGATGGTCGTCGCATCGAGCAGATAACCCTCGGCAAAACGGCGGTGCGAGTCATGGCTCAGCCGGGCCGCGGTACCGGGCGTGATCAGAAGCTGAAGCGCCAGCGGCAGGCCCTGCTCACGGGCGAAGAAGGCCGTGCTGGCCGCCAGCGTGCCGCCGGCGCTGTCGCCGCCGACGCCCAGGCGGCTGCCGTCCAGGCCCAGCGCCGACGCCTGCTCATGCAGCCAGGCCAGGGCGGCCCAGGCATCGTCGACAGCGGCCGGAAAACGGTGCTCGGGTGCGAGGCGGTAGTCCAGCGCCAGCACGGCTGCGCCACTGCGGTTGCTGAGCTGGCGGCACAGGCTGTCATGCGTCTCCAGGTCGCCGATCGTGAAGCCGCCGCCGTGCAGATACAGCAGCACGGGCAGCTTGTCGGCGCTGGGCGCGTACAGACGTGCCGGCCGGCCAGCCACCTCCAGATCTTCGACGCGGGCCAGGGCCGCACGCGGCAGGTCCAGGATCTCTGCGCCCATGCGGTAGGCCAAGCGGGCCTCACGCGGCGTCAGCGCGTGAAACGGCGGCCGCTTGGCGCGCTGGATGCGCGTCAGCAGTTCGGCCATGCGTGGGGTCAGTGGCGTCGTCATCGGGCCCGCATTGTCGGCGGCACCCAGGGGTCGCGCAGCGGGGCCTGGAAGGCGTTCTCGCTCGTTGGCGCCACGCTGCCCGGCTGCTGCGGCGTACCGGCGCGATCCACCATCACGAAGGGTCGAGCCTGCAACGCTCGCCRTTCGGGTCCGAGGTCGGCAGCGGCACGCAGGGCCAGCGTGTTCGCGTAGAAGGCCTTGAGGTCGGCGAGCTGAGCGACCCGGGTCGCGTCGTCGAGATAGCTCATGTGGCCGCCGGCATAGTTGCGGACTTTCACGCGGCTGGCATCGACACGCGCCAGGTCGGTCTCGGTCAGGTGAAAGGGCGTGGCCAGGTCGTGATAACCGCTGACGGCAAGCACGCGCAGGCGGGCGTTCTGGGCCAGGGCCACCGAGAGGTCGGGCAAGGTGTCCGGCAAGGGCCGGCCGGCGTGGCTGAAGTTCCAGAAGTTGATGGCATTGCTCAGCACGACATAGGTGGAACTGTTGCGGTAGCCGAGCTGGTCGCGCAGATGCGTGGCGATGCCCGTGGCGAAGCTGCTGCCGATCCAGGTGCTGGACACATCGCCCTCGGAAGCGAGCTGGCTGCCAATGGCCGCCTTCATGCGGCCGTCGTAGCGGCCGAGCTGCTGGCCGGAGATCAGCCAGATGCGGAAGTTGTCGGCCGACACGTTCAGGCTGGTCTGCCATTGCGCCGCGGGCAGACCGGTCAGGTCGGCCAGAGGCTGCCAGATCGACGGTGTCGGCGCATTGGCCAGCCAAGCCTGCAGCGCCGGCGCGTAAACCTGGTCGGCATAGACACGCGCTTGCGCCGCCCAGGTATTGAGATCGGCCGGCACCGGTTGGGTGAGGCGGTGGAAGGCGCCAACGGCGGCAAAGCTCGGCAGATAGCCGCCGCAGCCCTGCCCGTTCGTGATGCCGCAATTGCTGTTGTAGTCCATCGCCGGGGACTGCAGCACCAGCCCGTCAAGCATGACGCCGGCCTCCTGCAACTGGCGCGCAAGCACGGCCGTACGCGGGCCGCCGTAGCTTTCGCCGTAGAGGTATTTGGGCGAGGCGGCGCGGTTGTTGGCAGCCAGGTAGCGCTGGATGGCGTCGCGGAACAGCGCGGCGTCGGCGTCCACGCCCCAGAAGTTGCGGTTGGTGAAGGGCGCGATGGCCTGGGAATAGCCGCTGCCGACCGCGTTGATGAAGACGAGATCGGTCTGGCCCAGCAGATGCTCGGCGTTGTCGATCATCGGGAAAGGCCGCGCCGCCGTCGTGTCGGGTGCGTTGGCCACAAGCCGCTTGGGGCCGAAGCTGCCAAGCTGCAGCCAGACCGAGGCCGAGCCCGGCCCGCCGTTGTAGAAGAAGGTGACGGGGCGGGTCGCCACATCGGCACCGGGCAGCGTGTAGGCGACGTAGAAGACCGAGGCTTCAGCGGCGCCAGTGGCGTCGCGCGCGATCAGGTGGCCGGCGGTGGCGGTGTAGCTCAGCGTCTGGCCGTTGGCCGTCAGCGTCTGGGTGCTGACCGCGGCGGCCTCGACGGCGCCCGACAGCGAAGCATCGGCCGCCGAGGAATAGACCGTCGTGTCGGTCAGCCCCGGCTGGTTGTCGACCGGCGGCGTCGGCGTGGGGGCCGAGCCTCCTCCTCCGCCCCCGCAGGCCGCGAGCAGGACCAGGAGCAGCAGGGGCAGTGAAGTCGCGCGCATGACGGCGAGTCTAGACACGCCGGACTAGGATGCGCAAAGACATTGCAGGGAGTGCGCCGTGGCCCAGATCCTCTACCTGACCCGCATCGAGCTCGAGTTCGGCGCCAGCCGCCTGCTGCCGGCCGAGTGCGAGCGCATCGGCATCCGCCGCCCGCTCGTCGTCACCGACGCCGGCGTGCGCGCAGCCGGCGTGCTGGACGAGGCGCTGGCGGCCTTCGACGCCAAGCCCCCCGTGTTCGACCGCACTCCCGCCAACCCGACCGAGGCCGCCGTGCGGCTGGCGGTGCAGATGGCCCGGGAGTTCGACTGCGACGGCCTGATCGCCATCGGCGGCGGCTCCAGCATGGACCTGGCCAAGGGCGTGGCCATCGCCGCCACGCACGAGGGCCCGCTGACGCACTACGCGACCATCGAAGGCGGCGCCGGGCGCATCAGCCCCAAGGTGCTGCCGCTGATCGCCGTGCCGACGACGGCGGGCACTGGCAGCGAGGTGGCGCGCGGCGCCATCCTCATCGTCGACGACGGCCGCAAGCTGGGCTTCCACAACTGGGAGCTGCTGCCCAAGGCGGCCATCTGCGACCCGGCGCTGACCCTGAAACTGCCGCCTGCGCTGACAGCCGCGACCGGCATGGATGCCATCGCCCACTGCATCGAGACCTTCCTCGCACCGGCCTTCAACCCGCCGGCCGACGGCATCGCGCTGGAAGGCCTGCGCCGGGGTTGGCAATCCATTGAACGGGCCACGCGCGACGGCCAGGACCGGGATGCGCGCATGGACATGATGTGCGCCAGCGTGCATGGCGCGATGGCTTTCCAGAAGGGCCTGGGCGCGGTGCACTCGCTGAGCCATGCACTGGGCGGCCTGAACCCGCGCCTGCACCACGGCACGCTGAACGCGGTCTTCCTGCCGGCCGTGATCCGCTTCAATGCCGAGGCCGACAGCGTGCGGCGCGAGCGGCGCATCGAACGGCTGGCGCAGGCCATGGGGCTGGCCGGCAGCGACGCCGATGCGGTGGCCGGCGCGATCAGCGCATTGAATGCCCGCCTGGGCTTGCCCAGCGGGCTCGCGGCCATGGAGGTCGGCCCCGAGCTGGACGACCGCATCATCGAACGCGCCCTGGTCGATCACTGCCACAAGACCAACCCGCGCATTGCGAGCGCCGAGGAATACCGGGCGCTGCTGGCAGCATCGCGTTGATCATCGTTTTCATCGCGACAGCGTGACCGAAGTCCCAGTTTGCGGCCGACACGGCTTGTAACGCCGCACTAGCATGCTTCGTTGCCCGCGCGCAGGCGCGGCGTCGAGACGAAAAGACAGGAGACATCATGAACAAGCTATCCATCGGCAAGCGCCTGGCCGCCGGCTTCGCCCTGGTGCTGGCATTGGCCGCCTGCGTGATTGCGCTGGCGTCCTGGCGGCTGGCCTCGACGGCCGCGGCGACGCGTCAGATGATGGACGAGCCGCTGACCAAGGAGAGGCTGATTGCGGACTGGAACCGCAACATCAACTCGGGCGTGCGCCGCACCATGGCCATCGCCAAGAGCTCCGACGCTTCGCTGGTCGAGCTGTTCAAGGAGGATCAGGCGCAGTCCACCAAGTCGTCCAGCGAGATGCAGGACAAGCTGAAAGCGCTGATCCGCTCGCCCGAGGAGCAGACGCTGTTCGATGAAGTCGGCAAGGCACGCAAGATCTACATCGACTCGCGCGACACGATCGTCAAGCTCAAGAAGGACGGCCAGGCCGAGGCGGCCGACAAGCTGCTGACCGATGTCTTCGTGCCCGGCTCCAAGGTCTATCTGGCCAAGATGCAGGACTTCCTGGACTACCAGCGCAAGGCCATCGACCAGACCGCCGCCGGCATCGACGCCGCCAACAGCAACGGCCGCCTGCTGCTGCTGGGTTTCGGCCTCGCCATGCTGGGCCTGGGCGTGGCCGCTGCCTGGAGCATCACGCGCAGCATCACGCTGCCGCTGGCGGCAGCCAACGAATTGGCCGAACGCGTGGCGGACGGCAACCTGATGCGCTCGGGCGCGGGGCAGATCGCGAGTTCCGACGAAATCGGCAAGCTGCAGACGACGCTGCGCCGCATGCGCGAAACGCTGGCGCAGACGATTGGCAGCATCCGCGATTCGGCCGAATCCATCGGCACCGCGTCGGCCGAGATCGCCAGTGGCAACCAGGACCTGAGCGCTCGCACGGAAAAGGCGGCATCCAGCCTGGAGCAGACGGCCAGTGCGATGGAGGAGCTGACCGGCACGGTGCAGCAGTCGGCGGCGTCAGCCGGCCAGGCAAACACACTGGCGGTCTCGGCCGCCAACGTGGCTCAGCGCGGCGGCGAGGTGGTCGGCCAGGTCGTGCACACCATGGACGAGATCAATGCCAGCTCGCGCAAGATCGCCGACATCATCAGCGTCATTGATGGCATCGCCTTCCAGACCAACATCCTGGCGCTGAACGCCGCCGTCGAGGCGGCGCGAGCCGGTGAACAGGGGCGCGGCTTTGCGGTTGTCGCCAGCGAAGTGCGCTCGCTGGCCGGCCGCTCGGCGGATGCGGCCAAGGAGATCAAGAGCCTGATCGGCAGCAGTGTCGAGCGCGTGGAAGCGGGCTCGCGGCTGGTGGCCGAGGCGGGCAAGACGATGGGCGAACTCGTTGGCGCCGTGCAACGCGTCAAGGACATCATGGGCGAGATCACGACCGCCACGGCCGAGCAGTCCGACGGCATCGCCCAGGTCAATATCGCGATCGCCCAGCTCGACCAGGTCACGCAGCAGAACGCCGCCCTGGTGGAGGAGTCGRCCGCCGCGGCCGAGAGCCTGCGCGAACAGGCGACGACGCTGAACGGCGCGGTCGGGACCTTCCAGGTCGCGCGGCGCTAACTGCCCCCGCCGCCTCCGCAGCCCGAGCCGCCGCAGCTGCTGCCGCCACCGCCGTCACAGCTGGCTCCACCGCCATCGCTGCTGCCACAGTCGCTGCTGCCGCCATCGCTGAAGCTGTAGCCCCAGTTGAAGCCGCCATCGCCGCTACCGCTGTCATCACGGCGGCGCTGCATCGCCTGGGCCTCTGCGGCACTGAGCAGCCCCAGGCCCGCCAACCCGGCAGCACCGAGAGCGGCATGGGTCGTCGAGCTGCCGCTGAGCTGACCAAAGCCGTCGATCTGGCGGTGCACCAGCACACCGTGCTCATGCCCATAGGCCCAGCCGGTGGGCAGGCGCATCAGGCCGTCGAGCGCGAACAGGAAGGGCAGCCGCTGGGCGATCAGGCTGCGCCCTTCGCTGCGACAGGCGCCGGCCCAGGTGCGGGCCAGGCATTCATCCAGGGGCGCGCCCAGCGCCTCGGCTTCGCGGTGTTCGACGAACTGGCCGAAGTAGCGTTGCTGCCAGGCAGCCAGCCCGCCAGCATCCGTTTGCAGCCAGACATGCCACACCGAATCCGCCGCCTTGCTGGGCAAGGCACACGGGCCCTGAGCCTGCTGCAGCCGGCAGGCCTCGAAGAACTGGGCCAGGCCTGTGGAGCAGCGCAACCAGGCCGCGTCATCGACGGCAAGGCCGGGAAAGTCATCGGGGGCTTGCCGCATCCAGGCCGCGCGAACCGCGGGCGGGATCTGCTCGGCGGCCAGCGTGGCCGGCGAGCACTGGCGGCGCAGCGCCTGCTGGAAACGGGTCTCGCGTCGCTGGCCGACCCAGGCGCTCAGGCGATTTGCGAGGCTGAACTTTGTTGTCGTTGTGTTGTTCATGGCCACGAGTGTTTGACATGAATATGACACGACCGTGACGACCGGGCAAACACTCACAACGCCATAAAAAAGGCCCGCCGAAGCGGGCCACAAAAGTCAGGAGTTGAAGCCGACTGATTTAACCGTGCTTGGCGTCGAAGAACTGCTCGTCTTCCGTCGAGCCCTTCAGGGCGGCCGTCGAGGCGTTGGCCTCGATGGTCGTCGTGACGGCGTCGAAGTAGCCGGTGCCGACTTCGCGCTGGTGCTTGACAGCGGTGAAGCCCTTCTCGGCGGCGGCGAATTCCTTCTCTTGAAGCTCGACGAAAGCGCTCATCTGGTGACGGGCGTAGCCATGGGCCAGTTCGAACATCGAGTAGTTCAGGCTATGGAAGCCGGCCAGCGTGATGAACTGGAACTTGTACCCCAGGGCACCCAGTTCGCGCTGGAACTTGGCGATGGTCGCGTCGTCCAGGTTCTTCTTCCAGTTGAAGCTCGGCGAGCAGTTGTAGGCCAGCAGCTTGCCGGGGAACTTGGCGTGGATGGCGTCGGCGAAGGCCTTGGCGAAGGCCAGGTCGGGCTTGCCGGTCTCGCACCAGATCAGGTCGGCATAGGGCGCGTACGCCAGGCCGCGGCTGATGGCCTGGTCCAGGCCGTTGCGGGTACGGTAGAAGCCTTCGACGGTGCGCTCGCCGGTGCAGAACGGCTTGTCGTTGTCGTCGATGTCGGCGGTGACGAGGTCGCCGGCTTCGGCGTCGGTACGGGCGACCAGCAGCGTGGGCGTGCCCATGACGTCGGCAGCCAGGCGGGCGGCGACGAGCTTGGCCACGGCCTCACGGGTGGGCACGAGCACCTTGCCGCCCATGTGGCCGCACTTCTTGGCGCTGGCAAGCTGGTCTTCGAAGTGCACGCCCGCGGCACCGGCCTCGATCATGGCCTTCATCAGCTCGAAGGCGTTCAGCACGCCGCCAAAGCCCGCTTCGGCGTCGGCCACGATGGGGGCGAAGAAGTCGATGTCGTCCTTGCCTTCGCTCCACTGGATCTGGTCGGCGCGCTGGAAGGTGGCGTTGATCTTCTTGACGACCTTGGGCACCGAGTCCACCGAGTACAGCGACTGGTCGGGGTACATCTCGCCATTGCTGTTGGCGTCACCGGCGACTTGCCAGCCGGACAGGTAGATGGCCTTCAGGCCGGCCTTGACCTGCTGCATGGCCTGGTTGCCGGTCAGGGCGCCCAGGGCATTGACGAAAGGCTCGGTGTTCACCAGGCCCCAGAGCTTCTCGGCACCGCGCTTGGCCAGCGTGTGTTCGATCTCGATGGAGCCGCGCAGGCGCACGACGTCGGCGGCGCTGTAGCCGCGGGTGATGCCCTTCCAACGGGGGTTCTCGGCCCAGTCTTTTTCCAGGGCGGCGATCTGTTGGTCACGGGTGAGGCGGGTCATGAAAAGCTCCTTGCTGAACATCGAAAACCGATGGTGCAAGACTAGGCCTTGGACCTGGCCTTGTGAAGCCGCTAGTCTTATATAAGACGAAAAACTTTGTCATTTAAAAACAATGGCTTATGTTTTATTTTTCAAATCAAGAAATGCCATTCACCATAATGAGAAATATTGCGGCAGCGCACCATGGTTGCTTTTCACGATTTGAAAAGTGACTTTCGAATCGTGAGAACGCACCACTTCAGAATGCGTCCAACCATGACCCACTCAGGCTGGATGCCATGACCCTTCTCGTGACCCCTCGGCTGCGCCTTGAGCCGCTGAACGACAGCCATTTCGAGGCCCTGTACCGCCTGAACAGCGACCCCGTCGTCATGCGCTACATCACCGGCCGGCCTGACACGCCGGAAGACACGCAGTCCATGATCGACCGCGTGAAGGCCCGCTGGGCCGAGTTCGGCTATTCCTGGTGGGGTTTCATCCGCCAGGACAACGGCGACCTGATCGGCACCGGCTGCATCCAGCACCTGAACCGCGACCCGGCGGGGCCGCTGGAGACCGGCTGGCGGCTGCGCCAGGATGCCTGGGGCGTGGGCTATGCCAGCGAAGCAGCCCGCCACATGGTCGGCTGGGCGTTCAAGACGCTCAAGCCGGAGTTGATCTGCGCCGTCTGCCAGCCCGAGAACACGCCCTCCTCCACCGTCATGGAGCGCCTGGGCATGACCTTCACCGGCAACGGCCGCTGGTATGACATGGATTGCAGGCGCTACGACATCACCGCGGCGCAATGGGCGGCCAGCCCAGCTAAAACACGCTACGACGCTGAGGCATAGTTCGGTTTCTCGCAATCACTCTGCACGGAGGACCTATGGCCAACACCGAACAACGCGGCAACAAGATGACGAAGAAACCCAAGAAGGACACGGGCCCCGGCAAGGCGGCGGGCTCGGATCGCCCGGTGCCACCGATGACGGCCGTCCTGCCCAAGGGCAAGGAAGCCAAGCTCAAGAACAAGTAAGGCCGGCCGCTGGCCGACCAAGGACTACAAACCGCCGACGAAGTAGCGCTTCAGGCCGGCCAGCACCATCTCGACGGCGATGGCCGTCAACACCAGGCCCATCAGCTTCTCGATGGCCGAGACCACCGAGTCGCCCAGCAGCTTGCGGATGCGGTCCGCCAGCACGAGCACCAGGCCCGAGACCAGCAGGGCCGCGCTGAGCGCACCAATCCACTCGTAAATGCGGTCAGGCTGGCGGGACGCCAGCAGCAACACCGTGGCCATGGCCGATGGCCCAGCCAGCAGCGGCACGGCCAGCGGAAAGATCAGCGGCTCCTTGCCGGGCTCCAGGCCATAGGCCGATTCGCCCGAGCTGCCGAAGATCATGCGGATGGCGATGATCACCAGAATCACGCCGCCAGCCACCTCGAGCGAGCGCTCCGACAGGTGCATCACGCGCAGGAAGCCCTCGCCCAGGAACATGAAGGCAAACAGCACGCAGAAGGCGATGCCCACCTCGCGCAACGCCACCCGCGTGCGGCGCTCCTTGGGCACCGCACGCATGATGGGAATGAACACGGGCAGGCTGCCGAGCGGGTCGAGCACCAGCAGCAGCAGGATCAGGGCGGAGAGGAAGCTGTGGTCCATCCGCCCGGATTGTCAGCGAGCGACTCAGAAGCGGTAGTAGGCCCGCGCGTAGTAGGACGCGCCATTCAGGCCGAACTGCACGCTGTCGTAGTAGAAGCCGTTGTCGGTCTCGAACGGGTCCTGGCGCGACGGCTTCACGTTGAAGACGTTGTTGCCACCGATGCTGAGCTTCAGCGCCGGCGTGGCCTGCCAGGTGGCGCCCAGGTCCATCGAGGTCTTGGGCTTGTAGTTCAGCGTCATGCCTTCGGTGAAAGCGCCCTGCGTCTGCTTGCCGAAGTGGATGATCTTGGCCTCACCCGTCCAGGCGCCCTGGGCGTACTCGAAGCCCAGCGTGCCCTTGGCGCGCGGGCCGGCCTCCTCGATGAAGAGGCGCTCGCGCGTCGACAGCAGCACATCCTCGTACCCTTTCAGCGCTGCCGGTGCGTGGATGGCCGTCACCGTCGTGCGGCTGATGTTCAGCGCCAGGAAGGTGCTGAGTTGACCCGCGCCCAGCTTCATGCGGTTGGACGCCGTCAGGTCCAGGCCGCGGGTGCGCGTGTTGATGGAGTTGACGAAGAAGGCCGTCTGCTCGACACCCTGGCTGTTCAACAGCGGTGCCAGCGGCGGGTAGTTGCTGGCCGTGAAGCGGCCGGACAGCACGATGCGGTCTCGGATGTTGATCTGGTAGAGGTCTACAGTGAGCGCGGTGTCGGCGCTCGGCTTGACGGTGAGACCGAGCGTGAAGTTCTTGGACTTCTCCTGCTTCAGCGGTGGCACACCCGCGGCCAGCGGGATGGCGCTGCCGTTCGGAGCCAGCTTCACCTGCACGGGCTCGCCGCTGATGAAGTCGGTGAAGGTAGACGAGAAGTAGAGCTGCTGCAGACTGGGGGCGCGGAAGCCCGTGCTGGCCGCGCCGCGCAGCAGCACTTCCTTGCCGAGCTTGTAGCTGGCCGCCAGCTTGGCGGTGGTCTCGGAGCCGAAGTCGCTGTAGTGCTCGGCACGGATGGCTGCGTCCACTGTCAGGCTGGGCGTGAAGCTGGCTTCCCAATCGGCATACAGCGCCTGGCTGTTGCGGCTGCGGTTGGTCATGTCGACCGGCTGAAAGCCCGGGAAGCCCTGGCTGCCGGCGATGCCGCCGAAGTTCAGGCCGTCGGCGTCCTGGTACGAGCCCAGTTCGCCAGCGACGATGTCGTACTTCTCTTTGCGGTACTCGGCGCCGAAGGCGATGTTGCTGCCCCCGAGCAGGTCTGGGAAGAAGCGGCTGACATCGAAGTTGGTCGTCGCCTGGCTGAAGCCGAAGCCGCCGGCGTCGAAGCTGGACGGGCTGATGCCCTTGCCGCCAGCCAGCAGATCCTTGTTGGCGATGGACGCGTTCAGCGTGTTGCTGATGTTGTAGCGCATCTTGTTGGAGCCATAGGTCTGCGACAGGTCGGTGTCCCAGCCGACAAAGGCCGACTTCCAGCCGACGCTGACATACCGGTCCTCGATCTTGCCGTTGATGAAGGGCACGAAGCCGTCAGGGTACATCGCGGCGGAGTTGCGCGACGGCACGTCGCTGGAGCCGACGCCGCCACGCGCCCAGGCGCCGGACGACGCATCGCGGTTCTGCGCACCGGCGGTGACGTAGAGCTTGTTCTCGGCCGCCAGCGGGAACTCGCCGTTCAGATAGACCGTCTTGTTCGTGACCGCGGTGTCGCCAATGGTGCGGGGGCCGACGTTCTCGTCGTTGGGGTCGTTGCGGTTGGAACGGCCACGGTCCTGCCATTCGCCGGTGATGCCCAGCGAGCCGTCGCCGAGCTTGATGCCGCAATAGGCAGAGGCGAGGTAGTTCTTGCCGTCGCCCGCCGAGTACTGGCCATAGCCCGCCACGGCCTCGCAGCCGGCCTTCTTCTTCAGCTGGATGTTGACGACGCCGGCAATGGCGTCAGAGCCGTACTGGGCCGCCGCGCCGTCACGCAGCACCTGCACGTTGTCGATGGCCAGCAGCGGCAAGGCATTCATGTCCGTGCCCGTCGCGCCGCGGTTGCGCGCGCCGAACAAGTTGACCAGCGCCACGGTGTGGCGGCGTTTGCCGTTGACGAGCACCAGGGTCTGGTCCGAGCCCAGGCCACGCAGCGCAGCGGAGTCGATCAGGTCGGCGCCGTCAGCGCCGGTCTGGCGCGTCGAGTTGAAGGACGGCGAGAGGTATTGCAGCGTCTGCGCCAGATCGAATTGACCCCCGCCCTCGGTGATCTTGCTCATCGAATAGATGTCGACAGGCACCAGCGTGTCGGTGCTGGACGCGGCGGGCAGGCTCTTGCGGGAGCCGATGACCGTCACGCGCTCGAGGCTGCTGGCCTCCTGGGCCAGGGCTGAGGCGGTGGCAAAGAGGGTGACGGCGGCAAGCGCGGTCGGCAGCAGGCGGGTGGCGTGCATGGAAGGACTCCGTGATCGATTTGTGATGGCGGCGGAGTTTGCCCCTCGTAACAGGCCCGTGAAGGTGGGTGTTGTGGCCCGCCGACAGGTTTGAAACCAACGAAACGAACGAAGCTTCGGTGCAACCCGAGGGCGGGAAAACGAGAATCCGCCGCGCTCAGCCCCGCGGATGGTGCTCGGCGTGCAAGGCTTTGAGGCGCTCCCGCGCCACATGGGTGTAGATCTGCGTCGTCGACAGATCGGCATGCCCCAGAAGCAGCTGCACGGCACGCAGATCCGCACCATGATTGAGCAGATGCGTGGCAAAGGCGTGGCGCAGCGTGTGCGGCGACAGCGGCACGGTGATGCCGGCCGCCAGCGCGTGTCGCTTGATCAGGGTCCAGAACATCTGCCGCGTCATGCCGGCGCCGCGGGCGGTCACGAAGAGGTCGTCGCTGCTCTGGCCGGCCAGGATCTCGGCGCGGGCCTCGCGCAGATAGCGCGTCATCCAGTCCCTTGCGTGCTCGCCAAAGGGCACGAGGCGGGCCTTGCTGCCCTTGCCCGTGACGTGCAGCACCGCATCCTTGAAGGCGACATGGGCGCTCTTGAGCGTGACGAGTTCGGACACGCGCAGGCCGCTGGCATACATCAGCTCCAGCATCGCGCGGTCGCGCAGGCCCAGCGGTGTGTCGACGTCCGGCGCATCCAGCAGCGCGCTGACCTGGGCCTCGCTGAGCAGCTTGGGCACGCGCAGCGGCTGCTTGGCCGTCGTCAGCTTGAGCGTCGGGTCGGCCTGGACGCGACCCTCGCGCAGCGCCCAGCGGAAATAGCGCTTGAAGACCGACAGCCGCCGGTTCGAGCTGGTCGCCTTGCCAGCCGGCTTGGCAGCCGCGTACTCGAACAGTTTGAGCTCGGTGCAAGCGTCCAGCGAGGCGGGCGCCAGCCAGGCCGCCAGCGCACTCAAGTCGCGCCGGTAGGCCGCCTGCGTGTTGGCGCTCAGGCCGTCTTCCAGCCAGAGCGCTTCGATGAAGGCCTCTATCGCCGGATCAGCGAACTTAGCACCCATGTAGCTCAGTGAGTTCGGGCCGAGCGCCGGGCCGCTCCCAAGCCGGCCCCGTTTGGCGATGTGCTTGCGGCTCAATGCCGCAAGCATCGCCGCCCCCTCGGGGGGCCGACCAGACTCGCTCGCGTGCAGCGATGCGAGGTTGGGCGAGGGGTTTCAAGTCAATCAAGCTTGAGCTTCTGTGCCGCCACGACCTTCTTGTAGACCTCGAACTCCGCCGCAATCTGCGCCGCGAACTGCTCGGGCGTGTTGGCCACGATCAGCGAGCCGGTGTCCTCGATGCGCTTCTTGACGTCGGGAATCTCCAGCGCCTTCTTGACCCCATCGTGCACCTTGTCGACGATGTCGCGCGGCAGGCCCTTGGGGCCGTGGATGCCGTAATAGGCCAGCCGGTTGACGGCCTCCAGGCCGACTTCCTTGAAGGTCGGCACATTCGGCAACGCCGCCAGGCGCTGCGGTGCGGCGACGACGATGGGAATGAGGCGGCCGTCCTTGATGAAGGGCAAGGCCGAGGGCAGGTTGTCGAAGATCATCGGCACCTGGCCGGCCACCGTGTCGTTCAACGCCGGGCCGGCGCCGCGGTAGGGGATGTGCAGCACGAAGACACCGGCCAGCGTCTTGTAGAGCTCCATCTGCAAGTGGCCGATGCCGCCGGTGCCCGAGGTCGCGTAGCTGTGCTTGGCCGGGTTCTTCTTGAGTTCGGCGACGAAGCCCTTGTAGTCGCGTGCCGGGAAGCTGGGGTGCACGGCAATGATGTTGGGCGTCGCCGCGACGTTGATGATGGGCGTGAAGTCGGTCAGCGGGTTGTAGGCGATCTTGGGGTTGATCGCCGGGTTGGCCGCCGTCGTCGACACCGTGGCCATGCCTAGCGTGTAGCCGTCGGGCGCGGAGCGCACGATCTCCGTCGCCCCGACCGTGCCGCCGCCGCCAGCCTTGTTGTCGACCACCATGGTCTGGCCCAGGATGCTGGACATGCGCTCGGACACGATGCGGGCAATGATGTCCGTCGTGCCGCCTGGTGCGAACGGCACGATCAGGCGGATGGGCTTGGCGGGGTAGCCCTGGGCCCAGGCCAGATGCCCGAAGGGGCTGAGGCTGGCGAGTGCGGCGGCTTGGAGGACGGAACGGCGTTGCATGAAGTCGGTCTCCTTGGTTTGATGAGGCGATGCTAGTTCAGGACGGCTGACCCAGCAGGCCGGCACGCAACCGGGCATCGCTGTTGCTGTCGCCAAGGAAGACCTTCAGGAAGGCCGTGTAGAAGTCCTGGCCCTCGATGGGCTTGCCCCAGACCTTGCCATTGACCGACAGGACGGTGCCACCCTGGGTGGGCAGATAGTCGATGTGCAACAGGTCGCCCTTCTTGACGCGGCCTACGTCGGCGATGGCCGTGTTGAACTGCTTCAGACGCTCGGCCACCGCCGCCTTCTCGGCCTCGGTGGAGTTGCGATTCACCCCCTTGCCGATGGCCTTGACGAATTCCTGCGTCGACACGTCCTTCACGAGCGGAATGACGATGCGCATCTCCAGCCGCTTGGGGCCGGCCTCGGCGTAGATGGCGTCGGGCGCCGCCGCCTTTTGTGGCAGGTAAAGGGCCGCGAGATAGAGCGGGTAGATGGCCACCTGGCGCTTGCCGGTACCGTTCAGCACCAAGGTGCTGCCGCCGAGCTGCAGCGTGTCGGGGAAGTCCTGGTTTTCATAGCGGACAGCGCGGGCGGGCATGGATGCGGCTGCGGCCAGGGCGAGAACGGCCGCACGGCGGCGGATGGACAAAGTCATTCACGGGCTCCAACGGTCAGCGGGCCGGACGATAACGCGGCAGGCGACTCCGGCGCGGACAAGGCCCAGGCGATGTGCTCGGTCACCACTTCGTCGGCGCCGTGCCCTGCTTGCTGCAACGCGGCGCGCAGAGTCGAGTCGTCGCGGACCCGCAAGGCGTTGCCCGCCGCCACCGCCAGATTGCGCCGCCAGCGGGCGAAACCGATGCGGCGGATGGCCGAGCCTTCCGTGCGGCGCAGGAATTCGCTTTCGCCCCATCCAAGCAGCGTGGCAATTGGCTCGCCCGCCATGCCTGGGCGCACGTCGAAGTCGGCCAGCACGGCGGGCTGCGCGAACTTGTTCCACGGGCAGGCCAGTTGGCAGTCATCGCAGCCATAGACGCGATTGCCCAGCAAAGGGCGCAGTTCGACGGGTATCGGCCCATCGTGTTCGATGGTCAGGTAAGAGATGCAACGCCGGGCGTCGATGCGGTAGGGTGCGGTGATCGCGGCAGTCGGGCAGACATCGATGCAGGCGCGGCATTCGCCGCAATGCGCGCTGACGGCTTCGGTCAACGGCAGGGCCAGATCGATGAAGAGCTCGCCCAGGAAGAACATCGAGCCGGCCTCGCGGTGCAGCGTCAAGGTGTGCTTGCCACGCCAGCCCAGGCCCGAGCGCGCGGCCAGTTCGACCTCCAGCACCGGCGCCGAGTCGGTGAAGACGCGATAGCCCAGCGGGCCGACTTCGGCCTCCAGCTTCTCGGCGAGCTTCTGCAGCCGCTGGCGCAGCACCTTGTGATAGTCCCGGCCGCGGGCATAGATCGAGATTTGCGCTTGCTCCGGCTGGGCCAAGCCAGCCCATTCGACGGCCTGCCAGCCCGGCTCGGTGGCCTGGGGCAGATAGTCCATGCGCGCCGTGATGACGCGCAGCGTGCCCGGCACCAGCTCGGCCGGGCGCGCACGCTTCATGCCGTGGCTGGCCATGTAGTGCATGCGGCCATGGTGGCCGGCGTCCAGCCAGGCCTGCAGGCCCGGCTCGGCGCTGCTGAGGTCCACGTCGGCCACGGCGATCTGTGAGAATCCCAGCTCATGCGCCCAGCCGCGCAAACGGATCAACAGCGCGGCGGCATCGACAGTGGACGGGACTTCTTGCATTTGGCACCGATTTTAGAAACCGATCTGCTGTGGCCCGACGAGGCCGCGGCCCAGGCCACCGCCGGACGCCTCGCGGCGGTACTGCTGCCCTCCCCCAACGCGCTGATCGAGCTGCACGGCTCGCTCGGCGCCGGCAAGACGACCTTCGTGCGCCTGCTGCTGCGCGCGCTGGGCGTGCAAGGCCGCATCAAGAGCCCCAGCTATGCCGTCATGGAGAGCTATGAGCTGCCTGAATCCGCGGGAGGCAACACTGCCAGCCACTTCGACTTCTACCGCTTCGGCGACCCGCGCGAGTGGGAAGACGCTGGCTTTCGCGACGTCTTCGCTGCACCCGGCCTCAAGCTCTGTGAATGGCCCGAGAAGGCGGCCGGCCAGCTGCCCGCGGCTGATCTGCAGCTCTTCATCGAGCTGATGCCCGACGACAGTCGAAGCGTGCGCGCGGTTGGCGACGCGCGCCTCGTGGGAGCCCTGGCATGAAGCGCCGCGAAACCTTGGGGCTGCTCGCTCTGCTGCTGAAGGCGCCCGACACGCTGGCGGCGAGCAGCCAGGCCAGCATCGTCGCCGTGCGCGTCTGGCCGGCACAGGAATACACCCGCGTCACCATCGAGTCCGACCAGCCGCTGGCGGTCAAGCATTTCCTCGTCGACTCGCCCCACCGTCTCGTCATCGACATCGAAGGCCTGGAGCTGAGCCCGGGGCTGCGCGAGCTGATCGGCAAGGTCAAGGCCGACGACCCCTACATCACCGGCGTGCGCGTCGGCCAGAACACGCCCACCGTCGTGCGCATCGTGCTGGACCTGCGCCAGCCCGCGGCGCCGCAGATCTTCACGCTGGCGCCGGTGGCCGCCTACAAGAACCGCCTCGTCTTCGACCTTCACCCCAAGTTCGAGGCCGACCCGCTGCTGGCTTTGGCGCAGGAGCGCGACAAGAAGCCGTCTGCCGCTGCGACGCCTTCCCCGACCCAGCGCGCCGAGGCTGCGGCCAGCGCCGTCAACGATGCCCTCGGTGACCTCATCCAGAAGATCGAGCGTCCGCCAGCGCCGGCAGCCTCGGCACCCTYGGCGCCGCCCGCGCAAGCCGCGTCCAAACCCGCACCAGTGCCCGCCCCTGCCGTCGAGCCCAAGATCGACCGCCTCATCATCATTGCGCTGGACCCCGGCCACGGCGGCGAAGACCCCGGCGCCGTCGGCCCCTCAGGCCTGCGTGAGAAGGATGTCGTCCTGGCGGTCGGCCTCAAGCTGCGTAAGCGGCTCCAGACCAATCCGAACATCCGCGTGCTGATGACACGCGACGCCGACTTCTTTGTGCCGCTGCAGGACCGCGTGCACAAGGCGCGCCGCGTGCAGGCCGACCTGTTCGTGTCCATCCATGCCGACGCCTTCTTGACGCCGCAGGCGCGCGGTGCCTCGGTGTTCGTGCTCAGCGACGGTGCCGCGACGAGTGCCGCCGCACGCTGGATGGCCAACCGCGAGAACGCGGCCGACATGGTCGGCGGCGTCAACGTCGGCGCCGCCACTAAGGACGCCAACGTGCTTCGCGCCCTGCTCGACATGAGCACCACGGCGCAGATCAAGGACAGCCTCAAGCTCGGCGGCGAGGTGCTGGGCCAGATCGGCAAGATCGGCAAGCTGCACAAGGCCAAGGTCGAGCAGGCGGGTTTTGCGGTGCTGAAGGCGCCAGACATCCCCAGCATCCTGGTGGAGACGGCCTTCATCTCCAACCCTGAGGAAGAGAAGAAGCTGCGCGATCCGGACTATCAGGATGAACTGGTGGACGCGTTGGCCTCGGGCATCGCGAGGTACTTTGCGAAGAATCCGCCGATGGCGAGGAAGCGCAGCACGACGCTGTAGTTGGCTTGCTTTTGCGGACAGCGTGTCTGCTCGTTGCATTGCCGGGAGTCCGTCCCGGCGGCCGGGTAACTTTCTTCTGCGGGGCTGTTTGGACCGGAGACATGGGTAACGGGTGTGCCAGGACATGGGTAACGCTTTCGGGGTTTCGAAGCCCCGGAAGAAGCCCATGGTCTGGATGGAGAAGAGCACCGTGTCCCTGCGTCAAGAGTTCGTGCACCTGGCCCGCCAGGACGGCGCCAACGTGCGCGCGTTGTGTCGCCAGTTCGGCATCAGCCCCAAGAC
>NZ_JBFUMS010000013.1:0-232550 GCF_054049255.1 Roseateles sp. P5_E4
ACGCTGTATTTGGTTTTCTGGTGAGCCCGGCGTGCAGCCGCGCGTTAAGCGGGCAGGTGGTGCGATGGGCGGTGCTGGTGACAGGGACAGCAGCGAGAGCGCAGCGGGTCGCGTCTGCCCAATCACCGAGTCGGTGTTGCACGGCGCAGCTCGTGCACGTGGTGCTGGTGTGCGGTTCAGGGCCTCTTCTTTGGTGACTTTCTTCTGGCCCCGCAGAAGAAAGTTACCCCGCTGCCGGGCGGGACTCCCGGCAATGCAGCGAGCAGACACGCTCTACGCAAAAGCAACCAATAACAAACCACCGATCAACCCAAACTCGAAGTCACCCACGGCCCCGTCAGCCCATCCAGCTCACAGTCCCACAACGCCTGCGCATCCATCTCATCGACCACGCCCTCGCCGTACACCTTCAAAGCCAGGCTGCGCAGCATGATCACCATGCCCCGCACAAACGCCGCCCGCCCCGCCTCGCCGGCAACCCCCAGCAGCACCGAAGCATCCAGCTTCACGTAGTCCAGCCCGGCTTGATAGAGCTTCTCCACCTGCGCCAATCCCGCGCCGGCATGCTCCAGCCCCAGCTTGACGCCCAACGGCCTCAACTGGCGGCCGAACTCCAGCAGACGCTCGAAATGCTCGGTTGCGGCAGCCTCGGCCAGGTCCAGCAACAGCGAGCGCGCCGGCTGCGGCCATTGCGCCAGCAGCTCGCGCAGTTGCGGCAGGAAGGCCGCGTCGGCCAGCGACACCGGCGCCACATTGATGCAGCGCGCCTTGCCATCAGCAGCGATGGCCTGCAGGGCCAGACCGACGGCGAGCAGGTCGACATGCGCCGTCATGCGCGCCCGCACGGCCAGCGGCAGCCAGGCCGTGGCAGGCTGGAAATCTTCATCGAGGCGCAGCTGCAGCGGGCACTCCAGATGCAGCACGCGGCCGGCGCGGTCACGCACCGGGAACTCGACCAGGCGGCCACGCTGCTGGCTGACGGCCTCCTGCAGCTGGGCACGCCACAGGCCCTCGCCCTGCTCGCGGCCAATGCCGGGGTCGGCCACGATCTCGACGACAAAGCCACCACGCGCCTCGCTCTGGTGCTCGGCCCGGGCCAGCGCGGCATCGGCCTCGCCCAGCCAGACGTTGCTCGGCCGCTCGCGCGGCAGCTCGACGGCGCCGAGCGCCACCTGCACACCGGGCCCGAAGGCCGGCAGGCTGGCACGCAGCGCATCGGCCAGCGCATGGGCCGTCTCGGCGGCCACGCCCTCGGCCGGCAGCCACAGCGCGAAGTCGCCGCCGTTCAGGCGGCCGACGCGGCAACCGGCCACCGACTCGGGATAAGCCTGCAGGGCCGAGACGACGGTCAGCAATACATCGTCGACAGCGCCCCGGCCCAGGCGGGCATTCAGGCCGGACAGGTCACGCAGGCGTACCAGCACCAGGCCAGCCACCGCCGGGCCGTCGTCGCGGCGCAGGGCCGCGTCCAGCTCGGCCAGGAAATGCTTGCGGGTGGAGACGCCGGTCAGCGGGTCGTGGTGCACCTGCTCGCGCAGCACCAGCAGCTGGCCGGCCTGGGCCTCGAAGAGGTCGCGCACGCGCTGCACCATCGCGTTCATGGCGCGGGTGAGGCGCTGCAGCTCCGGCACGCGCGGCTCGACGACCTGGCCATAGCTGCCGGCAAGCACGCCCTCGGCCTGGGCCACGGCGGCGTCCAGCGGGCGGCGGATGCGCCGCAGGCCCGCCCAGGCCAGCACGGCGGCGACGATGCCGACGATGAGCAGCCAGGCCAGCAGGCGCCGCGAGGTCAGCCACAACGCGTCATGGGCGTAGCTGGAATGGCTCTTCAGTTCGACCGCACCGATGGCGTTCCAACCGTTGGACAGCTGGGCCACACCGGACGCGGCTTCAATGGGCAGCATGGCGCGGAACCAGGCCGGCGCCTGGCCCGGGCGCGGCGCCTCGGCACGCTCGAACAAGGTCTCACCATTGGCGCCACGCCAGCGCACGAATTCGTAGGCGCCGGTATCGAACTGGGCCGACACCAGCAACTTGATGAGCTCACGGTCGCCCTGCTGCTGCGACAGGGCGAGGGCCAGGGCTTGGGCGTTGTCGGCGTTCTTCAGCTCCAGTTGGGTGTGCATCAACTGCCGCGCGGAGACCATGGACAGGCCGACCGCGCCCACCAGCGCGGCCAGCACCACGCCAAGCACCAGCCAGGCGATCTGCCGCATCAACGACATGTCTCACTCCCGTTCACAAGAATCCCTCTGCTCTCACTTTGGCCACCAGCTCGCGCCACAGCGACAGGCGCGCCAGCGGGTCACCCGCCGTCACCTGGCCCACGCCCTGCCACAGGCCCTCGGTGTTGAAGCTGAACACCGGCGTCAGGTCGGTGCGTTGCGACGCGGGCAGCACCTCGGGCCGCAGGTTGTCCAGGATCAGCGGCTCGGCGCCCGGCTGGGCATAGTAGGCCAGCACCATGTGGGCGAGCGACTGGCCCTGCAGCCGCGCCCGCACATAGACCATCCTCAACTTGGCCGTCGGCACGCCCGTGGCCGCCAGGCCGAAATATTTGGCGATGGCGTAGTCCTCGCAGTCGCCGGCGCGCTTTTCCAGGCTTTCCAGCGGCGAGGCCCAGTAGTCCGGCAGGTTCCAGGTGACGGCGTCGTCCTTGAAGGCCAGGCGGCGGTTGAAGAAATCGTTGATGTCCTTGAGCCGCTGCAGCTCCTCGCTCACGCCGCTGCGCTCGATCTGCTGCACCAGGGCCTGGGCCTGCTCGACGACGCGGGGACCGCGGGCGGCGGCAGCTTCCAGCACACGCGCCGCGTCATAAGCCGCCAGCGCCAGCACCGGCCCGGCCACCAGGACGGCCAACCACCACCGATGCCGACGAAGGGCGAAAGCGACGCGAGGCGGGGAAGTGGGCAAGATTGACGGCGGGCTGCAGTTGAATTCACTGTACCCGGCTGGCACATGTCCGAAGCGCCATAAGATTTTTGGATGATGCAGAACCCGGCACCTTCCCACGACCTGCGTACTCGTGCGCAGCAGATCCGCGACGACATCGACCAGTCGCGCCGCCGTGGCCCCCTGCAGCAGATCCAGATCCCGCCCTGCCCCGAGTTGCTGGCGCAGTTGCAGCAGGCCATGAACCAGCCGGAACCCGACCTCAACCTGGTCTCGCGCATCGCCTCCAGCGACGTGGCCATGGCCGCCACGCTGCTGCGCATTGCCAACGGGCCGCTGTTCAAGCCCGTCGGCCTGCCCTGCACCACCGTCGGCCAGGCGATGACGCGCATCGGCCTGCGCGAGAGCGTGGCCGTCATGACGGGCTTCCTGGCCCAGCACGCCATCCCCGTCAACGCGCCACAGCTGGCGCGCTTCTGGGAGCGCAGCACCAAGCGCGCCATCGCGATGGCCATCATTGCCCAGCAGCTGCCAGGCCTGTCGCCTGACCTGGCGCACAGCTTTGGTCTCTTCCTGCACGTTGGCATGCCGGTGCTGATGCAGAGCGTGCGCGGCTATGCAGCCACCATGGTGGAGGCCGGCGCTCGCATCGACCGCCCCTATATCGCCACGGAAAACGCCAACCACAAGACCGACCATGCCGTCGTCGGCGCGCTGGTCGTGCGCGTTTGGAACCTGCCGGCGCCGCTGATGTCGGCCATCCGCCTGCACCACGACTTCGCGGCCCTCGGCCACGACGGCATTGAGCCTGAGATCCACACGCTGATCGCCGCCGGCCTGATCGCCGAGCATCTGATGCGCCGACACGAAGGCCTGCCCGAGGACGCCGACTGGGCCGGCCACCACCAGGCTGCGATGGCCTGGCTGCACATCGACTGGGAAGAGCTGGCCCAGTGGGAAGAGGCCATTAGCGCGCAGTTCGATGCGGCTTAGGTTCCCGCGCCTGCGTGTCATCGTGCTGGTCGCCATGGTGGTGGCGGCACTGGCTATCGTCGGCTGGTGGGCGTTCGGCCCGTCCGGCGTCGCCGTCGAGTTGACCAAACGCAGCTGGCGCATGGAGATCATCGTCGAGCGGCTGCGTTCCGAGTCCGGCTCGGACTGGTGCGACGAGCTTCCCGAGGGCGCTTTCGACATCAGCCGCCGCACCATCGCCGATCCCACCGGCAAGCGCGCCGAGCCGGGCGAGCATTGCCGCTACAACGTCCTGGCCTGGCGCCGCAGCTGGATCGTCAAGAACGAGGGCGGCCCCGGCGAGCGCCCCGACTGGCCGCGCCCGCCGCTGCGCATGGCGCCACCCGGCCAGCCCGGCAGCGAGCGCCTGAGCAAGCGCGAAGCCTATTTCGAGATCGAGCTGCGCGACCGCGAGGACCATGCCTGGGTCTGCCGCGTCGACGCCGAGCGCTGGAAGCAGCTGCGCGTGGGCATGCGCTTTCGGATCCCGGTGGACCGCTTCGGCACGGCGAACTGCCCGGCGATGTATCCGTCGAATATCTAGGCCTTCGCCGCCTTCCAGCGCTTCAGGATCTCCGCCTCCTGCTCGGGCGTGAAGGCCATCTTCGTGCTACAGGGCGCAGCAGCACCAGTCGTTGCAGTCGTGAGGTCAGCGCCGTCATGGCGCGATTGGCGCACCGGTGGATTGCCAGGGCGATTCGTCACGGTGGGTAAGTCCGTGACGCGCGGCATGGGTCAGCGCTTGTCCGGCTGCGGGCTGCGCCCTTCGATCAGCGGCAGCAGCGCTCGCGTACCTTCGTACAGATGCTCGAACAGCTTCTTGACGCGGGGCACCTGGCGCAGCTCCACGCGGGTCAGCAGCCACAGCTCGCTGCGCCAGTCGCGCGGCGGATCGAACACGCGCTTCAGCTCCGGGTCGGCATCGCCGAGATAGCAGGGCAAGGCACCCAGGCCCATGCCGGCGCGCACCAGCTGGCGAACCTGGGCCAGGCTGTTGGTGCGCACCGCCACCTGGCGGCCCAGTCCCTGGCCCTCCAGCCAGCGGGCCGATGCCAGGTGGGCCAGGTCCTCGTCGACACCGACCCAGGGTTGCAGGTCCAGGGTCTCGGCGCTGACGCCGCCCAGCTTGCGGGACGCATAGACCGTCGCCTCGACACGCGCCAGGCGGCGCCCCACCAGCGACTCCGGCGGCGGGCCGCCGGAGCGCAGCGCGACATCGGTCTCGCCCTGCTGCACGTCCAGCAGCGCGTTGCCGCTGCGCACCTGCAGCTGAACCTGATGCCGGGCCTGGTAGCTGGCCAGCAGCGGCGGCAGCAGGGCCTGCATCCAGGTATCGGCCGCGCTGAACCTCAACAGACCACCGGGCCAGGCCTGCCGCCCCCGCAGGCTCTCGGTCACGACATGCAGCTCACGCCCCATGCGGCGCGACAGCTCGACCAGCTCGGCCCCGGCGCGCGTGGCCACATAGCCGCCGCGCAGGCGCTCGAACAGCCGCAGGTCCAGCTTCTGCTCCAACGCCCGCAGCCGCCGGAACAGCGTCGCATGGCTCAAGCCACCCGCGCCGGCCGCCTTGGCCAGGCCGCCATGCTGGGCGATCAGTTGCAGCAGGCGCAGGTCGTCCCAGTTCAGGTCGTTGATGATGGGCGCTGTCATGGTCATCAATTTTGCAATGCCAAATTGCAAATTCGCACACGCAGGAGGCTCAGTGCGTTCCTAGACTGCAGGCCTTCCCAGCACAACAAGAAACCACGCCATGTCGATGTACGAACAGCTTCCCTTCCAGCCCGCCAACCGTGGCGAGATCGACCGCGTGGTGGCCGACTTCCCGCTGGCCACCCTCGTCAGCGCCGACGAGGGCCGGATGCTGGCCACGCCGCTGCCGTTGATCCTGGAGCGCGATGCGGCCAGCGGCGAAGCGCGGCTGATCGGCCATCTGTCGCGCCGCAACCCGCAGTTCGCCATGCTGCAGCGCCAGCCGCGGGCGCTGGCCACCTTCACCGGTGCGCAGGGCTATATCGCCAGCAGCTGGATGAGCAACCGCCGCTACGCGCCGACCTGGAACTACGAGTTCGTCCAGTTCGAGCTGGACGTCAGGATCGAGGACAGCCCGGAGCAACTGCTGCGTGCACTGGATCTGTTGAGCGCCCATGTCGAAGCGCCCTTCCCCAAGCCCTGGCGGCCGGCCGAGATGGGGCCGCGGCTGGAGCAACTGGCGCAGTACATCGTGCCCTTCAGTGCCCGCATCATGGAGACCCGCGCCCAGTTCAAGCTGGGCCAGGGCGACCCGGCCGATGCGCGGGCCGACGCCTACGCTGGCCTGTCCCGCTACGGCGGCCATCAACTGGCCGCCGCGATGCGGCGGCATGAAGAGCTGGTGCGGGAGGCCGCGCGCTAGGGCTCGGGTCTCACCGCCCTCAGCATCTGCTGCCACAGCGGCGCATAGGCCGCGTTGGCAATGCCTTCGCCATGCGGCTGGCCGCCCGGGCGCAACGGCAGGTCCAACGCATGAACCTGGGCCGGCGGGATCCCCAACAGGCGATAGCTTTGCGCCAGCAGGTCGGCGGCCGTCTCCTGCACGTGGTAGGTCGCATGCCAGCGTTCGGGCGGCGTGACGCTGGCACGGCGATACCAGCGGGCCAGGTCGCCGCTGGCCTCGCGGTCCCAGCCGCCCGAGAAGTCCAGCACGCCGGCCACCGAGCGCGTTTTGGCGATGAAGGCGGCCATGCCGCCGCCTTGGGACTGGCCAGCCAGCACGATGCGGCTCCAGCGTGGCTCATCGCCATCAAGGTAGCCGACCCATTGGCCCGCCGGATCCTGCTCGGCCAGATGGCGCAGCAGCCGGGTGAGCCGCGGCACGATGGCATCCTCGGGCCGGTCGTCAATGGGCGCCGCGGTCGCATCGCCCCACACTCGTTGTTGGCGGAAGGCCGCGGCGCAGGTCGGATGGGCCTGCAGCCGCGGTCCCTTGCAGACCTGCGATACGGCCACATCGTCCAGATAGGACAGGCCGACCAACCGGAAGCCGGCGGATCGCACCGCCTGGAAAAGGCCCTTCGGCCCGCTGGCGGGATGACCGTTGGTACCTGGCAACCAGACAAGCAGGGGCTCGGTCACCGCCGGGTCGTAGACCACCCAATGCGGCGACTCATCGGCCTTGAGCCGCGCATCGGCGGCCTGCGGCGCGACCCGCAGCGAACGTTCCTCGGCCTGTGCCGAGAGCGCCAGCAGCAACGCCGCCCCCAGCAACAGACGACGCATCGCTGCTTACTTCTTGCGCACCGGCGGCACGTCCGTGCAGGAGCCGTGCGCCACTTCCGCGGCCATGCCCAGCGACTCGCCCAGCGTCGGGTGCGGGTGGATGGTCTTGCCGATGTCCACCGCGTCCGCGCCCATCTCGATGGCCAGCGCGATCTCGCCGATCATGTCGCCGGCATGCGTGCCGACGATGCCGCCACCGATGATGCGGTGGCTTTCCTCGTCGAAGAGCAGCTTGGTGAAGCCTTCGTCGCGGCCATTGGCGATGGCGCGGCCCGAGGCCGTCCACGGGAACAGGCCCTTGGTGACCTTGATGCCCTTGGCTTTCGCCTCGTCCTCGGTGATGCCCACCCAGGCCACCTCGGGGTCGGTGTAGGCCACGCTCGGAATCACGCGGGCGTCGAACTGGCTCTTCTTGAGCTTCTCGTCACCCAGCAGTTCGCCAGCGATGACTTCCGCCGCCACGTGGCCTTCGTGCACCGCCTTGTGGGCCAGCATGGGCTGGCCGACGATGTCGCCGATGGCGAACACGCTGGGCACATTGGTGCGCATCTGCACGTCGACCGGGATGAAGCCACGGTCACCGACGATGACGCCCGCGTTCTCGGCGCCGATCTTCTTGCCGTTGGGCGTGCGGCCCACGGCCTGCAATACCAGGTCGTAGCGCTGCGGCTCTTTCGGGGCACCCTCGCCTTCGAAGGTGACCCAGATGCCATCGGCCTTGGCCTCGGCACCGACCGTCTTCGTGTTCAACATGATGTTGTCGAAGCGGTGCGCGTTGAACTTCTGCCAGACCTTGACGAGGTCGCGGTCGGCGCCGGTCATCAGCGTGGGCAGCATTTCGACGACGTCCAGGCGTGAGCCCAGCGTGGAGTACACCGTGCCCATTTCCAGGCCGATGATGCCGCCGCCGACGATGAGCATCTTCTCGGCCTCGACCTGCATCTCCAGCGCGCCGGTCGAGTCGACGATGCGCGGGTCGTCAGGCAGGAAAGGCAGGCGCACAGCCTGCGAACCGGCCGCGATGATGAGGCGCTTGAAGGCCACGGTCTGGGCCGCGCCGGTCTTGGCCTGGCCCACGGCGCCTTCGGTCGCTTCGACCTTGAGATGTTGCGCGTCGATCAGCGAGCCGACGCCGCGCAGCACGGTTACCTTGCGCATCTTGGCCATCGCCGCGAGACCGCCGGTCAGCTTGCCTGTCACCTTGTTCTTGTGGGCGCGGAGCTTGTCGATGTCGACTTCCGGCTCGCCGAAGGCCACGCCAAGGTCGGCCATGTGGCTGACCTCGTCCATGACGGCCGCGACGTGCAACAGCGCCTTGGACGGGATGCAGCCGACGTTCAGGCAGACGCCGCCGAGCGTTGCGTAACGTTCGACGAGAGCAACCTTCAAGCCGAGGTCGGCGGCGCGGAAAGCGGCCGAGTAACCACCGGGGCCGCCGCCGAGGACGACGAGGTCGAAGGCCTGGTCGGCGCTGCCCGAGTAGGTCGCGGCGACCGGGGCGGGTGCGGCGGCCACGGGTGCCGGGGCAGGCGCAGCCGATGCCGGCGCGGGCGCAGCGGCTTCAGCCGAGTCCAGCGTCAGCACGACCGAACCCTTCTTGACCTTGTCGCCGATCTTGACGCGCAGCTCCTTCACCACGCCAGCGGCGGATGACGGAATCTCCATCGACGCCTTGTCGCTCTCGACGGTGATGAGGCTTTGCTCGACCTTGACGGTGTCGCCGGCCTTCACCAGCACCTCGATGACGCCGACTTCGTCAAAGTCGCCGATGTCAGGAACTTGAACTTCCACGATTGCCATGTGTTCAGCTCCCGACTTAGAGCGCGATCCGACGGAAGTCGGAGAGCAGCGAAGCAAAGTAGACGTTGAAGCGAGCAGCCGCAGCGCCGTCGATGACGCGGTGGTCCCAGCTCAGCGACAGCGGCAGGATCAGGCGCGGCTGGAAGGCCTTGCCGTCCCACACGGGCTCGATCGAGCTCTTGCAGACGCCCATGATGGACACCTCGGGCGCGTTGATGATGGGCGTGAAGTACTTGCCGCCGATGCCGCCGAGCGACGAAATCGAGAAGCAGCCGCCGCTCATGTCGGCCGGGCCCAGCTTGCCGTCGCGGGCCTTCTTGGCCAGATCGCCCATTTCCTGGGTGATCTGGAAGATGCCCTTCTTGTCGGCGTCCTTGATGACGGGCACGACCAGGCCGTTGGGCGTGTCGGCCGCGAAGCCGATGTGGAAGTAGTTCTTCAGCACCAGCGTGTCGCCGTCCAGCGAGCTGTTGAACTCGGGGAACTTCTTCAGCGCCGCGACGGCCGCCTTGATCATGAAGGCGAGCATCGTGACCTTGATGCCGGCCTTCTCGTTCTCCTTGTTCAGCTGGACGCGGAAGGCTTCGAGGTCGGTGATGTCCGCGTCGTCATGGTTGGTGACGTGGGGGATGACCACCCAGTTGCGGTGCAGGTTGGCGCCCGAGATCTTCTTGATCCGCGACAACTCCTTGCGCTCGACGGGGCCGAACTTCTCGAAGTCGACCTTGGGCCAGGCCAGCACGTTCAGGCCGGAACCGCTGCCACCACCGCCGGCGGGCGCGGCGGCCTTCTGCGCGGCAGTCTGGAGCTGCCCGGACATGACTGCCTTGACGAAGCCCTGCACGTCGCTCTCGACGATGCGGCCCTTGGCGCCCGTGCCCTTCACTTCGGCCAGCGGCACGCCCAGCTCACGGGCGAGCTTGCGGATGCTGGGCGAGGCGTGGGGCAGCTTGCCAGTCGGAGCAACAGGCTCGTGCGGCGGCAACGCCGCCGTCGGTACGGTCTTGGTCTCAGCCGGTGCGGCAGCTGGGGCTGCTGCGGCAGGCGCCGACGCGGCCACGGGCGCTGCGGCGGCCGGCGCAGGCGCAGGCGCTCCACCGGTTGCGGCCACGCGTGCCAGCGGCGAGCCCTTCTTGACCTTGTCGCCGACCTTGACGAGCAGTTCCTCGACGACGCCGGCGTGCGACGACGGGATCTCCATCGATGCCTTGTCGCTCTCGACCGTGATGAGGCTTTGCTCGATCTTGACGGCGTCGCCGACCTTCACCAGCAGCTCGATGACGGCCACCTCGTCGAAGTCGCCGATGTCCGGCACTTCGATGGTGACCGGGCCGCTGCTTTGCGCAGGGGCCGCCGGTGCCGGCGCGGGTGCTGCGGCAGGCTCGGCCGCCGGGGAGGGGGCTGCAGCGGCAGGCGCCGGCGCAGCGGCCGCAGGCGCGGCAGCACCCTCGGCTTCAACCATCACCAGCACGCTGCCTTCCTTGACCTTGTCGCCCACGGCGACCTTGATCTCCTTGACCACGCCGGCCTGCGACGACGGGATCTCCATCGACGCCTTGTCGCTTTCGACGGTGATCAGGCTCTGCTCGACCTTGACGGTGTCGCCGACCTTGACGAGCACCTCGATGACGCCGACTTCATCGAAATCGCCGATGTCGGGAACCTTGACTTCAACCAATGCCATAACCCATATCTCCAATGTTTGCGGATGTAGTGCCTTCCCAAGCGGCACCCGTGGAACTGGCTTTGCCAGGCCACTGGGTGCGCCCCCTCGAGGGGGAGGCGCGTCAGCGCCTCGGGGGTGGGCTATGCATACAGCGGGTTGATCTTGTTGGCGTCGATGCCGTACTTGGCAATCGCCTCGGCCACGCGCTCGACCGGGATCGCACCGTCATCGGCCAGTGCCTTCAGCGCAGCGACGACGATGTAGTGGCGGTTGACCTCGAAGTGCGCGCGCAGCTTGGAGCGGAAGTCGCTGCGGCCGAAGCCGTCCGTGCCCAGCACCTTGTAGGAGCGGCCCTTGGGGATGAAGGCGCGGATCTGCTCGGCGTAGTTCTTCATGTAGTCGGTCGACGCGATGACCGGGCCCTTGGTGTGGCCCAGCTGCTGGGTCACGAAGGGCACGCAGGCCAGCTCGGTGGGGTGCAGCAGGTTCCAGCGCTCGGCGTTCTGGCCGTCGCGGGCCAGCTCGTTGAAGCTCGGGCAGCTCCACACATTGGCGCCCACGCCCCACTCCTCTTCCAGCAGCATCTTGGCGACCTGGCTTTCGCGCAGGATGGTGCCCGAACCCAGCAGGTTGACGCTGACCGGCTTGCTGGCGTCGGCTTCTTCCAGCAGATACATGCCCTTGAGGATCTGCTCCTCGGTGCCGGCCTTCAGGCCCGGCATCGGGTAGTTCTCGTTCAGCAGGGTGATGTAGTAATAGACGTTTTCCTGGTCTTCCACCATGCGCTTCAAGCCGCGCTGCATGATGACGGCGACTTCGTGGGCGAAGGTCGGGTCGTAGCTCACGCAGTTCGGGATGGTGCCGGCGAGGATGTGGCTGTGGCCGTCCTCGTGCTGCAGTCCTTCGCCGTTCAGCGTCGTGCGGCCTGACGTGCCGCCCAGCAGGAAACCGCGCGCCTGCATGTCGCCGGCGGCCCAGGCCAGGTCACCGATGCGCTGGAAGCCGAACATCGAGTAGTAGACGTAGAACGGGATCATCACGCGGTTGTTCGTCGAGTACGACGTCGCCGCGGCGATCCACGAAGCCATGCCGCCGGCCTCGTTGATGCCTTCCTGCAGCACCTGGCCGGCCTTGTCCTCGCGGTAGTACATGACCTGGTCGCGGTCGACCGGCGTGTACTGCTGGCCCGCGGGGTTGTAGATGCCGATCTGGCGGAACAGGCCTTCCATGCCGAAGGTGCGCGCCTCGTCAACGAGGATGGGCACCGTGCGCGGGCCCAGTTCCTTGTCGCGCAGCAGCGTCGTCAGGAAGCGCACATAGGCCTGGGTCGTCGAGATCTCGCGGCCTTCGGCCGTCGGGTCCAGCACGGCCTGGAAGGTGGCCAGGTCGGGCACGTTCAGTTTTTCGTCGGTTTTGGCGCGGCGCTTGGGCAGGTAGCCGCCCAGCGCGTTGCGGCGCTCGTGCAGGTACTTCAGTTCCTGCGAACCTTCGGCCGGTTGGTAGAACGGGATCTTGGGCAGGTCTTCGTCCGACACCGGGATGTTGAAGCGGTCGCGCATCGCGCGGATGTCGTCGTCCTGCAGCTTCTTGGTCTGGTGGGCGGTGTTCTTGCCTTCACCGATCTTGCCCATGCCGAAGCCCTTGACGGTCTTCACGAGCAGCACGGTGGGCTGGCCGACGGTGTTGACGGCCTTGTGATAGGCCGCGTAGACCTTCTGCGGGTCGTGGCCGCCGCGCTGCAGGCGCCAGATGTCCTCGTCGCTCATCTTGGAGACGAGTTCCAGCAGCTTGGGGTGCTTGCCGAAGAAGTTCTTGCGCACGAAGGCACCATCGTTGGCCTTCATGGCCTGGTAGTCACCGTCGACGGTGTCCATCATGACCTTGCGCAGCAGTTCGTCCTTGTCGCGCGCCAGCAGCGGGTCCCAGTAGCCACCCCAGATCAGCTTGATGACGTTCCAGCCCGCGCCGCGGAACTCGCCCTCAAGTTCTTGAATGATCTTGCCGTTGCCGCGCACCGGGCCGTCCAGACGCTGCAGGTTGCAGTTGACGACGAAGATCAGGTTGTCCAGCTTCTCGCGCGCGGCGAGACCAATCGCGCCCAGCGATTCCGGCTCGTCCATCTCGCCGTCGCCCAGGAACACCCAGACCTTGCGCTTGCTCGTGTCGGCAATGCCGCGGGCGTGCAGGTACTTCAGGAAGCGGGCCTGGTAGATGGCCATCAAGGGGCCAAGGCCCATCGAGACGGTCGGGAACTGCCAGAAGTTCGGCATCAACTTCGGATGCGGGTAGCTGGACAGGCCCTTGCCGTCGACTTCCTGGCGGAAGTTGATCAGCTGTTCTTCGGTGATGCGGCCTTCCATGAAGGCGCGGGCATAGATGCCGGGGGCGCTGTGGCCCTGGATGTAGAGCAGGTCGCCGCCGTGCACGCCGTCGTCGGCATGCCAGAAGTGGTTGAAGCCGCAGCCCAGCATGGTGGCCAGCGATGCGAAGGAGCTGATGTGGCCGCCCAGGTCACCGCCGTCTTCCGGGTTGTGCTTGTTGGCACGCACGACCATCGCCATCGCGTTCCAGCGCATGTAGGCGCGCAGGCGTTCCTCGATCTCGATATTGCCCGGGAAGCGCTCTTCCTGGTCGGGCGGGATGGTGTTGACGTAGGCCGTGTTGGCCGAGAACGGCACCTCGATGCCGGCCTGGCGGGCGTGGTCGATCAGGGTCTCGAGCAGGAAGTGGGCGCGGTCGCCACCTTCTTCGCCGATGACGGCCGAAAGGGCATCCAGCCACTCACGGGTTTCCTGTGGGTCTTGGTCGTTCGCGGCGGCGCCGAGAAAGTCTTGCGGCTGGGCTGACATGGCCGTGTCTCCTAATAAATCCGCCTCTGCGGGCGAAAGTGGCAGTTCTAACAGGTGCGAGGTGCGGACCCAGGCCCGCGAGCGGGGCGGAGTGTCTCACAGGCTCGAGCACTTTCCCAAATGGTGCGAGGTGATTTCTTATTATGAAATCAACGAGGCCGGCGTCGGCCCGGATAATTGCGCATGCCCCCTGTCTCTGCCTCGCCCAACCGCAGCCAACGCTGGCTCGCCACGACGCGCCGCCTGGTCGCCACCTGGTGGTTCAAGCAGTCGCCGTCACGCCAGGACCGCCTGGCCACGCTGGGCCCGCTGATCTCGGTGCTGCTCTTCCTGGCGGCCATCATTTCGGCCTTCTGGTACCTGCGCAACGAAGAAATCGAACGCGAGACCGAGTCGGTCAAGCGCGACACAGAGATCGCCCAGCAGCAGATCCGCCTGCGCCTGATCGAGAACCAGGAGCAGCTCGTGCGCATCGCGCGCGAGGTCGTCACACGGCAGATCGACGCGCACGAGTTCTCGGCCCAGGCCCAGGCTTTTGCGCGCGAGCGGCCCGAGCTGACGCACGTGACCTGGCTGAGCGCCAAGCGCGAGCGCCGCAGCAGCGTCGGCGCGGCGGGCTTTCAGGCCGACGGGCTGATGTCGGCGGACGGCGGCGACCCGTCCATGCCCATGGCCAACCAGTCCAACGCCGCGGCCATCGCTTTCGAAGCAGCCAAGGACCGCCGCCAGCCGGTCTATTCGCCGCCCTTCGCCGATGCCAACGGCGTCACCGTCTTTCAGCTGCACATCCCGCTGATCGACCGCGGCGGCTTCGCCGGCGTGCTGATCGCCGAGTACACCGTCGAATCGCTGCTGCGCTATTACGTGCCCAGCGAAGTCGCCACCCGCCACAGCATCGCCGTGCTGGATTCGCGCGACCAGGTCGTCAGCAGCACCGTCACCCCCATGCCAGGCCAGGTGCTGCGCCGCGCCTCGCTGCTGCACGACGTGCCGCTGGCGCCGGCACTCAATGGCCTGGTGCTGCGCGGCCAGGGCTGGCGCACTTCCATCGGCCTCATCAACAACGCACTGTTCTGGCTGGTGCTGGCGCTGGCGGGCATGACGGTGTGGATGCTGCTGGGCACCTGGCGCCACATGCGCCGGCGCACGCAGATCCAGAACGCGCTGACGCTGGAAACCAACTTCCGCCGCGCCATGGAGAACTCCATGCTGACCGGCATGCGCGCCATGGACATGGACACGCGCATCACCTACGTGAACCCGGCCTTCTGCGCGATGACCGGCTTCTCGGAGGCTGACCTCGTCGGCCGCACACCACCCTACCCGTTCTGGCCCGTGGACCGCCGCGAGGAGAACGCCCGCCTGCTGCAGCAAGAGCTGCAGGGCCGCAGCCCGTCGGGTGGGGTGGAGGTCAAGATCCAGCGCAAGGACGGCAGCCAGTTCGATGCCCGCGTCTATGTGTCGCCGCTGGTCGACACCAAGGGCAAGCAGACCGGCTGGATGACCTCGATGACCAACATCACCGAGGCCAAGCGCGTGCGCGACCAGCTCTCGGCCTCGCACGAACGCTTCACCACCGTGCTGGAAGGGCTGGACGCCGCCGTGTCCGTGCTGTCTGTGCAGCCGCCCGAGCTGCTGTTCGCCAACCGCAGCTACCGACTGTGGTTCGGCGCAGACCCGGCCGGGCACGCACTGCTGGCCGGCGGCCATCTGCTGGGCACGACCAGCCGCCGCGGCGGCCTGGACGACGGCACTGACGAAGTCGATGACTATTCCGGCCTGCCCGCCGAGGCGCTGACCGAAACCGGCTCCGACCCGCGCGAGGTCTATGTCGAGTCCCTGGCCATGTGGTTTGACGTGCGCGCGCGCTATTTGCAATGGACCGACGGCCGCCTGGCGCAGATGCTGATCGCCACCGACATCACGATGCGCCGCCATGCCGAAGCGCAAGCCGCATTGCAGGCCGACAAGGCCCAGGTCACGAGCCGGCTGATGACCATGGGCGAGATGGCCTCCAGCGTCGCCCACGAGCTGAACCAGCCGCTGACCGCCATCACCAACTACTGCAACGGCATGGTCAGCCGCGTGCGCAATGACAGCATCGACAAGGATGCGCTGATGGCGGCACTGACCAAGACGGCCAAGCAGGCCGAGCGCGCCGGCCAGATCATTCACCGCATCCGCAACTTCGTGAAGCGCAGCGAGCCGCAACGCCAGCCCGCCAACGCCGCAGACATCGTCGAGGACGCGGTCGAGCTCGCCGGCATTGAGCTGCGCCGGCGCAACGTGGCCATCCATACCTATGTCGCCCAGCGCCTGCCGCAGCTGATGGTGGACCCGATCCTCGTCGAGCAGGTGCTGATGAACCTGCTGAAGAATGCCGCCGAAGCGATCGACAACGCCTCGCTCCCGACGTCGCGCCGCCACATCGAGCTGCGCGTCATCCCCAAGCACAGCGCCGAGCTGGGCGGCCAGATCGAGTTCTCGGTCACCGACATGGGGCCGGGTTTGCCCGATGAAGTTCTGTCGCGCATGTACGAGGCCTTCTTCTCGACCAAGGCCGATGGCCTGGGCATCGGCTTAGGGTTATGCCGGTCTATCGTCGAGTCCCACCAGGGCCGGATAAAAGCCGAGAACCTCTACAATGGCTCCTTGGTCGTCGGCTGCCGATTTGCATTCACGATTCCGGTCACCATCACCTCAGAACACCTGCGTCAGGAAGCCTCACCAGGCACTCCCGGCAGCGCTCAGAGAACAGAACCCACAGCACCATGAGCTTGATCCCCAAGAAGGGCAACGTCTACGTTGTCGATGACGACGAAGCGGTCCGCGACTCCCTGCAGTGGCTTCTCGAAGGCAAGGATTACCGGGTCAAGTGCTTTGATTCCGCCGAATCCTTCCTCGCCCGCTACGACCCCCGCGAGGTTGCCTGCCTCATCGCCGACATCCGCATGGATGGCATGACGGGCCTGGAACTTCAGGACCGCCTCATCGAGCGCAAGAGCCCCCTGCCCATCGTCTTCATCACCGGCCACGGCGACGTGCCCATGGCGGTGCAGACGATGAAGAAGGGCGCGATGGACTTCATCGAGAAGCCCTTCAAGGAAGAAGAGCTGCTGGCCCTGGTGGAGCGCATGCTCGACCAGGCCCGCGAAGCCTTCTCCAGCCACCAGGAAGCCGCCAGCCGCGACGCCCTGCTGGCGCGCCTGACGACGCGCGAAGCGCAGGTGCTGGAACGCATCGTCGCCGGCCGCCTGAACAAGCAGATCGCCGACGACCTCGGCATCAGCATCAAGACGGTCGAGGCGCACCGCGCCAACATCATGGAAAAGCTCAACGCCAACACCGTGGCCGATCTGCTGAAGATCGCATTGGGTGCCACGGCGAAGGCCTGACCTCCACTGACTACCGGAAGGCCGCTGAACTCTCAGCGGCTTTTTGCTTTCTGAATTTTGAACACGGCCACAGAGGCACAGGGACACAGAGAAATTCAAGGTTTCTCTCTGTGTCTCTGTGGCTCTGTGGCTTTGTTTTGCAGTTTCTGAACGGACCCACACTGCCATGACCGCCCAACTGATCGACGGCCTCGCCCTCTCCAAATCCATCCGCGCCGAGGTCGCCACCCGCGCCGCGGCCCTGACCGCCAAGGGCGTCCAGCCCGGCCTGGCCGTCGTCATCGTCGGCGACGATCCGGCCAGCCACGTCTACGTGCGCAACAAAGTCAAGGCCTGTGCCGACGCCGGCCTGCATTCGGTGCTGGAGAAGTACGAAGCGACGTTCAGCGAAGCCGAACTGCTAGCCCGCATCGATGCGCTCAACAACGACCCCAGCATCCACGGCATCCTGGTGCAGATGCCCCTGCCCAAGCACATCGACCCGCACAAGGTCATCGAAGCCATCGCGACGAGCAAGGACGTCGACGGCTATTCGACACTGAGCGCCGGTGAGCTGATGACCCAGCTGCCGGGTTTTCGGCCCTGCACGCCCTACGGCTGCATGAAGCTCATCGAGAGCACCGGCTTCGATCTGCGCGGCAAGCATGCCGTCGTCATCGGCCGCAGCAACACCGTGGGCAAGCCCATGGCCCTGCTGCTGCTGCAGGCCAATGCCACGGTCACCGTCTGTCACAGCGCCACGCCGGACATTGGCCACCATACCCGCCAGGCCGACGTCGTCGTCGCCGCGGTCGGCCGGCGCAACATGCTGACCGCCGACATGGTCAAGCCCGGTGCAGTCGTCATCGACGTGGGCATCAACCGCAACGACGAGGGCAAGCTCTGCGGCGACGTGGACTTCGACGGCGTCAAGGAAGTGGCTGGCTTTATCACGCCCGTGCCCGGCGGCGTGGGTCCTATGACCATTGCCATGTTGCTGGTCAACACGCTTGAATCTGCGGAACGCGTCGCCAAGTCTGCTTGATATGACAAATCCTCTGCTCTCCACTGCCGCCCTGCCCGACTTCGCGGCCATCCATCCCGAGCATGTGCAGCCGGCCATCCAGCAACTGCTGGCCGCCGCGCAGGTTGCACTGGACGAGGCCACCAAGCCCGAGACGCCGGGCGACTACGACGCGCTGTCGCGCATCCTCGATACCAGCACCGAGCACCTGGGCGCCGCCTGGGGTGCCGTGGGCCATCTGAACGCCGTCGCCGATACGCCGGCACTGCGCGAGGCCTACAACGCGATGCTGCCGGCCGTCACCGAGTTCAGCACGGCCATGGGCGCCAACGAGGCGCTGTTCGCCAAGTACAAGGCCGTGGTCGCCGCTCAAGGTTCAACGCTGAGCGCACCGCGCCAGCAGGTGCTCAAGCACGCCATCCGCAACTTCGTGCTGTCCGGCGCCGAACTGCAGGGCGCGGCCCGCGAGCGCTACGCCGCCATCCAGGAGCGCAGCGCTGAACTGCAGCAGCAGTTCAGCGAGCATGTGCTGGACGCGACCGACGGCTGGAGCTACATCGCCAGCGCCGAGGAACTGGCCGGCGTGCCGCAGGATGTGCTGGATGCCACCAAGCTCGACGACGGCGGCCACAAGCTCACGCTGCATTTCCCGGTCTACCTGCCCGTCATGCAATACGCGGAAAGTCGCGAGTTGCGCGAGAAGCTCTACCGCGCCTACGTGACCCGCGCCAGCGAGACGGGCAAGCCGGAATGGGACAACACCGCCGCCATGCGCGAGATCGTGGCCCTGCGCCAGGAAGAGGCCCAGTTGCTCGGCTATGCCAGCTTCGCCGAGGTGTCGCTGGCGCCCAAGATGGCCTCGACGCCGGAGGAGGTGAAGACCTTCCTGCGCGACCTCGCCAAGCGCGCCCGGCCCTTCGCCGAAAAGGACCTGGCCGAGCTGCGCGAGTTTTCCAAGGGGCAACCGCTGGAATCCTGGGACGTCTCCTACTGGAGCGAGAAGCTCAAGGAAGCCCGCTACGCCTTCAGCGACCAGACGGTGAAGCAGTACTTCACGGCCACCAAGGTCGTGCCGGGCCTGTTCTCCATCATCGAGCGCCTGTTCGACGTGTCCATCAGCGAGGCCACGGCGTCGGTCTGGCACGAGACCGTCAAGTTCTACGAGATGCGCCGCGGTGGCCAACTCATCGCCCAGTTCTATCTCGACCTTTACGCGCGCAACGGCAAGCGCCCCGGCGCCTGGATGGACGAGGTGCGCAGCCGCTGGCTCAAGCCCACGGGTGAGCAGCAGACGCCAGTGGCGCTGCTGACCTGCAACTTCGCCAGCCCCGTCGGCGACAAGCCGGCGCTGCTGACCCACGACGACGTCATCACCCTCTTCCACGAATTCGGCCACGGCCTGCATCACATGCTGACGCAGGTGAACGACCTCGGCGTCTCCGGCATCTCCGGTGTCGAATGGGACGCCGTCGAACTGCCCAGCCAGTTCATGGAGAACTTCTGCTGGGAATGGGACGTGCTGCAGCAGTTGAGCGGCCACGTCGACAGCGGCGAGCCGTTGCCGCGCGAGCTGTTCGACAAGATGACCGCGGCCAAGAACTTCCAGAGCGGGCTGATGACGCTGCGCCAGATCGAGTTCGCGCTGTTCGACATGCGCCTGCATGGCGAGCCGGGCGCTGAGGCCGACGTGCAGAAGGTGCTGGACGAGGTGCGCGCCGAGGTCGCCGTGCTGATCCCGCCGGCCTTCAACCGCTTCCAGCACAGCTTCTCCCACGTCTTCGCAGGCGGCTATGCGGCGGGCTATTACAGCTACAAGTGGGCCGAGCTGCTCAGCGCCGACGCCTGGAGTGCGTTCGAAGAGGAAGGCGTGTTCAACGCCGCCACCGGCAAGCGCTTCCTGAATGAAGTGCTGGAGCAAGGCGGAGCGCGCGATGCCATCGACAACTTCAAGGCCTTCCGCGGCCGCGAGCCGAGGATCGACGCACTGCTGCGTCATCAAGGCATGAGCTGAACGCGAAAAAAGTCTCACCGCCACGAGGTGGAGATGGGAATTCCACCCGCTTGAGGGTGGCCGCCCCACGGCGTGGCTCGTGAGAATTCGAGGCTCGTGACAACCCCTGAATCATGAGCATTCGAATCCTGACGGCGATCTTCGCGCTTTCCTGCCTCCCGCCTGCCGCCCTCGCGGCGACCTATCGCTGCGACGTGGGTGGCACCGTCCAGCTGACCGACAAGCCTTGCGTCGGCGCCAGCCCGCCGCCGATGGGCTCCATCGGACCGGCCCGCACGCAGACGTCCTATCAGCCGCGCCTGCCGTCGATGGAACAGGCCCCCGAGCATCACCGCTTCCTGAGCCAGCGCTGCGCCGAGCTCAGCGACGCCATCCGCACCGCGCCGTCCCGCGGCGTCAACTCGGGCACCACGAACGACCTGCGCCGCGAGTATTCGCGCGACTGCGCCGATGACGACCAGTACGCGCGCCGCCAGGCGAGCGATGCCAGGCGCAAGGAGCGCGACGGCCTGCAGGCCATGCGCACCGAGGCCGAGCGCTCGCGCGAGGAGGCCGATCGCCTGCGCGAGAAATGCATGGCGCTGCGCGATTCGCTGCGCAACCGCCGCGTCGAGAACGAGACCGAGCGCCTCAACAAGCGCGCCGCCGAAGACGCCTACAACGCCAGCTGCCTGGGCAAGTAGCGCTTCGGATCAGGGCATGAGCTGATGCCCTGATCGCCCGCGTCGCCGAGACTGCGGGCATGCGACGCCAGATCCTTTTCACCGCTGCCCTGCTCGCCCCTTTGTTGGCGTTCAGCGGCGGTGCCGTTTCTGCCCAAGGCCTCCTCGTCCACAACGCCCGCGGCCTCACGCTCGATGAGCAGGGCCGCGTCATCCGCTTCGACGCGATGCAGGTCGGCGCCGATGGCCGCGTGCTCGCCATCGGCAAGCTGAACGACCTGCCGGCCGGCGATGCGCGGCGCATCGACGCCGGCGGCCGCGTGCTGATGCCCGGCCATCGTGCCGACTTCATCCTCGTCGACCGCGACCCGTTGACCTCATCGCCCGCTGCCTTGTTAAAGACACGCGTGCTGCAGACCTGGGTCGATGGCAAGCTCGTGCATCAAACGGAGAACTGACATGCGCTACATCGCCCTCTGGCGCGGCATCAACGTCGGTAAGGCCAAGCGCCTCGCGATGGCCGACCTCAAGGCCCTGCTCACCGAGCTGGGCGCGACCAAGGTCTCGACGCTGCTGAACAGCGGCAATGCCGTCTTCGACGTCAAGAAGAAGCTCAGCGCCGACAAGATCCGCACCGCCGTGCGGGAGCAGCTGGGCGTCGATGCCGCCGTCATCCTGAAGACGGCGGCCGAATGGGCCGCCATCGCGGCGGGGCATGGCATTGACGAGGCAGACGACCCCAGCCGCCTGCTCGTCGCGATGACAACCGATGCGGCCGCGCTGCAGGCCGCAGCTGCCATCACAGCGCAGGGCGCCGAGCGCTTCGTCGTCACCGAGCACGCAGCCTATCTGTGGTGCGCCCACGGCATCCTGGAAAGCAAGGCCGCCGTTGCGCTGCTGAAAAATCTCGGCGAAGACTGCACGACTCGCAACTGGGCGACGGTCGAGAAGCTGAACGCGCTGGCGAACGGCTGATCGCCGGCCAGCGCGACCAGACAAGCGCTCGTCAGGCGCGAGCGCGACGCCGCGCCAGGCCAGTGGCCAGACAGGCGATCACCACCAGGGCAGCCGAACCCGGCTCGGGCAGGCGCCCTGCTTCGACATAGGTGCGGAAGTTGACGTCGTAGTCAGGGACGGCATACACCGCACCGTTCAGGAACAGCTGGCCTTGGCTATAGACATCGCCGCTCGTCCCCGTGAACGACGGGCTGAAATTGCCGGGGCTCTGCCCCTTGAAGCCAAAGACCAACTGGTCACCAGCGCTCAGCGAAATACCGGCAGACGACACGTCGATCAGATTCCATCCGGCAACCAGGCCATTCAGCACCGCGTCGAAGTCGTTCGCATCGCTTTGCCAACCCGCACCCTGGTTGACGAAGAACTGGATACCCGCGCCCAGATTGGCTGCATTGAAATACACCTCGATCGCCGTCAACTGGCCCGTCTGCCCCGCCACCACGCCTTGCTGCCAGGTCAAGGTCGGGGCGCCGCCGTTGAAGCTGACCGTACCAATCACGTCATTGGCCTGGTCAACCACGGGTGCTGCATGAGCCCCCGTCGATGCCAACACCAAAGCCCCCAGCGCGGTTGCTGCCTTGGCAACCAGAGTCTTGCTGATTCGCATGTCCGACCTCCCATAGTTATGAACAGTCCAACGCAGCAGGATCCATACCAGCGCGCCGCCTTGCTCTGTAAACAAGGCTACAGCGGCAGGGGCGAGGAACTGCTAGCGGCGGCCGCCCCGCTCATTGTCAAAAAGATCGACAGGCAATTACCCGAAGCCTCAGCACCGCGGCAGGTCCGCCGTCATGTCAGACGCGGCAGCTCAGGCCCCGCCGTCCAGCGTGTGCACCCGCATGCCGACACGGTCCCGTATGGGTTCGCGCCAGGCCGCGCGCTGCAGCACGCGCCGCCCGTCCTTCAGGCCGGCGGCCCAGCGCGCGCGCAGGCGCTCGTCGCTGAAGTCGATGTCGCGCCAGGAGTCCTCGCCGGGCAGGGCCTGCATGACGAGGTGGACAACGTCGATGCGCGAGTCGCAGCCCAGCGCCAACAGTTCCTTGATGGCCGGGTCTGCCGCCGTCTTGGCGTCGAGTTTGCGGCCCACCAGGCGCAGCGCGCGGCGCAGGTTCTGCAGGCGCTCGTGGTCGTCCAGGTGCTCGAAGATGCGGCTGGCGTACTGGATGTCCTTGTAGCGCGTCAGTGCACCGGCCATGGTGCTGGGCGCCGCCTCGCTGGCGTCCCACAGATCGACCATGAAGCACAGGGTGTCGCGGCGCTCGCTGTCGTCGAGCACGACATCCAACGGCGTGTTGGAGTAGATGCCGCCGTCCCAGTAGGCGTCCTTGCCGATCTGCACCGGTGCGAAGCCCGGCGGCAGTGCGCCGCTGGCCATCACATGCTCGGGCGCAATGCGGGTGCGGCCGTCACGGTTGTCGAACAGCGCCAGGCCGCCGGTGCGCACATTGACGGCGCACAACGTCAGGCGCGTCTCGGCCGCGGCGATGCGCTCGAAGTCCACCAGCTCGCGCAGCGTCTCCTCCAGTGGCGCGGTGTCATAAAAGCCCAGCTCGGTCAGCGGCGCACGCCGGTTCATGTCCCAGGCCTGCGGGCCGCGCGGCTTGAAGAAGCCCGGGATGCCGCTCGTCAGCGTCTGCCAGGTCTGCAGCCCTTGCTGCCAGATCGCCGTGAAGGGGCTGGCCGGCAGATGTGGCGCAAAGCCGGGCCGCGTCACGCGGTCCCAGAAGGTGCGCAGCGCCTTCAGGCGCTCAGCCGGCGCGTTGCCGGCGATCAGCGCCGCGTTGATGGCGCCGATGGAGGTACCGACCAACCAGTCAGGCGGCAGGCTGGCGTCCTCCAGCGCCTCGACGAAGCCGGCCTGGTAGGCACCCAGGGCGCCGCCACCCTGGAAGACGTAGACGGTTTGCGAGGGGCGCTTAGCCATCAGCTGAGTTGTACCGCGTCGTCGCAGGGAATGGCGCGAAAGACCGGCAGCGCCTCGGTCGCCGCTGCATGCGCGACGAGATGTGGGAAGCCGTCTGCTGCCACCACCTCGGGCAGCAGGAACTGCGTGAAGGTCCAGGCGACGCCGACCGTGATGCCCGCCTGGCGGATGCCGCCTTCGCTGGCATCCAGCGGCTGGTGGCTCAGTTCCTTCTCCAGCTCGCCATAGGCTGCCAGCAGCTGGCCAGTGACGCGCTCGATCCAGGGCTCATGCCGCTTCTCGGCCGGGCGCAGGCCGCGCTCATAGACGATCTGGGCCGTCTTCTCGCAGGCCGCCAGCGCCAGGCCGGTGAGGCGCAGTTCGCGCAGCAGCTCGGCCGGCTCGCTCGATTGCAGGCTGCGGCCGGCCAGGGCCTGAACGTACTCGAGCATCAGCGTCGAATCCATCAGCAGGCTGCCGCCAACGTCGTCATCGCAGATCAGCGTCGGCGCCTTGACGACCGGGTTGATCTGCCGGAAGGCATCAAAACCGCGGAACACCGAGATGGCCGCGTGCTCGAAGGGCAGGCCGAGCAGCCGCATCGAGATCGCGACGCGGCGCACATAGGGGGAGTCCAGCATGCCGATGAGCTTCATGGGCCTTCCTTCTGCTTCGGAGATTCAATGCCATGCTCGCGCATCAGCTGCTCCAGGGCTTCGCCGCCGTGACGGCGTTCAATCTCGGCTCGCATCACGCCGTTGTAGCCGTCAGCGAAGGCAAGTGCGAGCAGCGAGCCCTCCTCGCCCTTGTAGACCCAGTCGACGCCGTAGCGTTTCTCCAGCCGCTGGGCCTTGGCCGCTTCAGCTTTGGTCTTCGGGGGCCCGAATATCTGCAGTTGCAGAAGGCCTGCCTTGATGTCCGCACGTGCCTTGGCTTCACCGCGCTCCACCGCGCCGGCGGGATTGCCGACGCGCAAGTCGACGGACGCGACCAACTGCCGTTCTGTCTTGACCACGTCGCCGTCGGAAGCGCCGAACTGGTTGAACATGCCGAGCAGGCTCAAGACCGCCAGCAACGCAGCCAGCACGGCCACGACTTGAACGGTGCGAACGCCACGGCGCCGGCGCCACTGCGGCTCCACCCAATCAGAAAGCATGGTCACTCGTCGCACCGGTTTCAGTCAGCAGCCGGCCTTCGGCAGCCCCAAAGCCGCCCATCAATCCAAACATTGCATCAGCTCCTTGAACGCCGATTTTCGGCCAACGGCGCCAGCGCCGCCTGTACGCGGCCTTGCCAGCCGGCTTGCTCGGCCGCCGTCCAGTCCGGCCAGCGCTGCGCGTCGGCCTCCAGCTCGGTGGCCAGGGCCTGCAGCGCCACATGCTGGGTCAGCAGCGCGGCCAGGCTCAGCCGGGCCAGCCACTCCTGGGTCTGGCGCACGCGCGGATAGGCCTGGAACAGCCAGCGCGCCACCTCGGGCCGCGCGCGCCAGTCGGCGCTGCCGAAGCGTTCGGTGGCCAAGGCCGTCAGCCGCTGGCCCGCGCCCAGGCAGTCAAAGGCCACGCAGCCCTCAAAGCCGCGCGGCACCAGTTCATCGTGGATGCCGCAGCGGTGGTCAGCGCAAAGGTGGTGGCAGGGTGTCTCGGCCGGCTTGTCGAAGCCAAAGCCCTGGCTCGCATCGAAGGGTGGAATCACGCAGCACAGCGCTACGCAGGCCGAGCAGTCGGCCTTGAGATGTGCGGGGAGCTGTACTGGCGTGGTCACTACGCCGCATTGTCCGACACGCCCACCATCCAGCCCACGCCGAAGCGGTCATCGACCATGCCGAACAGCGGCGCCCAGAAGGTCTTGGCCAGCGGCATCTTGACCTGGCCACCTTCGGCGAGAGCCGCAAACGCCTCCCGCGCGGCATCGGCGTCGGGGCAGTCCAGCGACAACGAGAAGCCCTTGAAGGCCGTGTCGCCGTCGCACATGCCGTCGGACATCATGACCAGGGCCCCGCCGATATGGACCGAGGCATGCATGATCTTGTTCTCCGAGCCAGCCGGCAGCGTGCCCGGCGGCGGCGGCTCGGGGCTCTCGGAGTTGCGCATCAGGAACTCCACCTTGGCGCCCAGGGCCTTCTTGTAGAACTCGATGGCCTCTTCGCAGCGGCCGTTGAAGAACAGGTAGGGGTCGATCTTCATGCGAGTCTCCTTCAGTTCAGAGAGATGAGGGACTCTAGCGCCGCCGGCCGGGAGGGTGCCGGCAGCTTGTGTCAGGGCGTTTTGAAGTCTCCCGCCGTCGAGATGACAAAGTTGTCGGCCACGATGTGCCTTCGCCAGGCCGCATTGGCCTGCTCGACGCTGACGGCCGCCAGCGCATCGTCGCGCTTTTGCGCCGCGGCCCAGGTCTCGCCGCGTTCGGCCAGGCTGGTCAAGCCACCGGCCAGGGCACCGGGGTCGGCGCGGCCCTGCTTGCGGCCTTCCAGGATGTCCTTCTTGGCGCGCTCCAGCTCGGCCGCCGTGACGCCATCCCTGGCCATGCGGGCCACTTCCTCCTGCACGACGGCAATGACGCGCTCGCGCTTGTCCGGCGCATAGCTGGCCTGGATGGCGAAGCTCCCGGCATTGCCCCAGTAGCCCGCGTTCAAGGAGGCGCCGATGCCATACGTCAGCCCTTCCTTCTGGCGCACGCGCTCGGACAGCCGGCTCTCCAGCCCGCCGCCGCCGAAGATGTGCACGGCCAGTTCCAGCGCCGGATAGTCGGGCTCCTCGGCGTTCAGCGGCAGCGTCTGGTGCAGGCGCACGATGGCATTGGCCTTGTCGCGCGCAATGGCATCGAAGCGTGCCGGCGGCACGGCCAGGTGCTGGGGAATGTGGCGCACGAACTTGGGCGCGGCAGGCTTCCTCCAGTCGCCGAAGAGCTTGTCGATCTCGGCGCCCAGGCCGTCCGGCAGGGCGCCCACGACGCTGACCTGGGCGTCGTTGGTGCTCCAGTAGTCGGCATAGAAGCGCTTCACCTCGTCCAATGTCGTCGCCTTCAGGTTGGCGATGCGCTCGTCCACGCCCATCACATAGTCGGGGTGACCCAGGCTGACGCCGCGAGCCTTGTTGTAGTGGCCACGCGTGGCTTCCTGGCGCAGCACGCTGGGCTCCTGGCGCGAAGCCTCGATGCCGGCAATGTTGGCCTTGATGTCGCGGTCGAAGGCATCCTGAGGGAACAGCGGCTTGCGCAGCGCATCGGCTGCCACGCGCAGGGCCGGCAGCAGCGTGTCGCGCTCGGCGCTGATGAAGATGCTCGCGCCCTGGTCATAGCTGGTGATGTTGAGGTTGGCGCGCAGCTTGATCAGCGCGTCCTGCAACTGCTGCTTGGTGTAGCCGGCACTGCCCTCGTCCATCAGTGCGCCGACCATGCCGGTGCCGTTGCGCGCGAAGGTCGCGTCGCGTTCGCCCCAGCGCAGCTGCATCTGCAGCACGACGGTGTTGCCGCGCGTCTGCTTCTTCAGCGTGTGCAGTGCGATGCCGCTGGGCAAGGCCGTGCGCGACATGCGCGTCTCCAGCACCGCTGGCACAGGCTCGAGCTGTTCGCCCTCCTCCACCTTGGGCGGGCCCTTCAGTTCGGCCAGGCGCTGCGCCAGCGACGGCGCGGCGGGGATGTCCACGCGCTCGACGGCGTTGACCGGCAGGTAACGGCCCAGCGTGCGATTGGCCGGCTTGAAATAGGCGGAGCGCACGCGCTCGACGTCCGCCAGCGTGACCTTGGGAATGTCTTCCATCAGCTGGAAGAGCAGCCGCCAGTCGCCTGCAGCGATCAACCCGGAGATCTGCTGGATCAGCGCCTCGGGGTTCTTCATCTGCTGGCGGTAGCTGTTGACGGCGATGTCGCGCACGCGCCCGAGTTCGCTCTCCTCGAAGGGCTTGGCCGCGCGGCCCTCGGCAAGGTCCAGCAGCAGGGTTTCGATCTTGTCGACATCGGCTCCCGGCGGCAGCACCGCGTATGCGCCCACGGTGCCTGGCTCCGCTCCGCCCGCGCCGCCAATACCCGCGGCGACCGCCAGCTTGGGCTCGACCAGTTGCTTGTAGAGCTGGCCGCTGGGCTGCAGGCTCATCAACAGGCCGTAAACGACCAACGCCGGCGTGTCCGGATGCGTGATGGCCGGCACGTGATAGGCCGCCAGCAGGATGGGCTGGCCGCCGACACGGCGCACGACGACGGTGCGCTCGCCGTCCTGGGCGGGCTCGACCGTGTAGGGCTGCGGGATGGGCGCGGCGGGCTTGGGCGTAGCACCGAAGTGCTTGGCGATCAGCGCCAGCGTAGCGGCCTTGTCGAACTGGCCGGCGATCAGTAGCGTCGCGTTGTCGGGCCGGTAATAGCGCTTGTAGAAAGCCTGCAGCTTCTCGATCGGCACATTCTCGATGTCGCTCTTGGGGCCGATGGTGGCGTGGCCATAGGGATGCCAGGCAAACGCTGCCGCATTGACACGCTGGTTCAGCACGGCAAACGGCTGGTTCTCGCCGCGCTCGAACTCATTGCGCACCACGCTCATCTCGGTGTCCAGGTCGACCTTGGCGACGCGGCTGTTCACCATGCGATCAGCTTCCAGGTCGAGCAGGAAGGCCAGGGTGTCGGCATTCGCGTTGAAGCTCGCGAAGTAGTTGGTGCGGTCCACCGTCGTCGTGCCGTTGAACTTGACGCCGCGCAGCGCCATCGCGCCGGGGATGTCCTTCTGCCTCTCGGTGCCCTTGAACAGCATGTGCTCCAGCAGGTGGGCCATGCCGTATTCACCGGGCGCCTCATGGCGGCTGCCGACGCGGTAGGTGATGTTGACGGTGGTGGTGGTCTGCGTCGCGTCGGGGAAGAGCAGCAGCTGCAGGCCGTTGGGCAGGCGGTATTCCTCAATGCCGCCCAGCTCGCGCACCTTTTCGGGTGTTGCAACGCTGGCCGCATGCGCCGCCACGGCGGGCTTGGCCTTGGGCACCGGCTGAGGCTGGGCCTGCGCCGCCCCCAGGGCCAGGCTCATCAGGGCGACGCCCAGGGCTCGCGGCATCCACCCATCCAGCACTCTCATCATCTGTCTCTCTCCAGGCAGCCGCATCTTCGGCTTGGCGGGGATTCTGCGCGGTTTTACAGGCCCGGCCATCGGTCAGGGTTCGTCAGATTCCAATGCAGACGTGACGCCCCCCGGCCGAGCGTCCGCGCTCGCTTCCCCAACAACACGTCAACCGGCCTGCAAACGGGCCAACAGGGCGGAAACCGCATCCACGCTGGCCGGTTTGGTCAGGTGCTCGTCAAAGCCGGCGGCGCGCGAGCGCTTCTTGTCTTCCTCCGAGCCCCAGCCCGTCAGCGCCACCAGCAGCGTGGACGCAAAGCGCGGGTCCTGGCGCAATCGGGTCGCGAACTCGTGGCCATCCATGCCGGGCATGCCGACGTCGCAGAAGACGGCCTGCGGCAGGAAGCTGGCGGCCGTCTGCAACGCGGCCGGGCCGCTGTTCGCGACCTCGACCTCGTGGCCCGACAGCGACAACAGCATGGCCAGCGACGTGGCCGCATCGTCGTTGTCGTCCACCACCAGGATGCGCGCCGGCGGGGCTGGCTCGGGCTCGCTGGCTGGCAGTGGCGCCGGTGCGGAATCTTCGGCCGCCAGCGGCAGCTCGATGGTGAACGTGCTGCCCAGGCCCGGCCCGGCGCTCACCGCGCTGACCTGGCCACCGTGCAGCGTCACCAGGCTCCTGACCAGGGCCAGGCCGATGCCCAGCCCGCCCTGGGCGCGCTCCAGCGACCGGTTCACCTGGGCAAACATGTCGAAGACGCGCCCGATCATGTCCTGCGGCACGCCCACGCCGCTGTCGCGCACGGTCAGCACGGCCTGCGCGCCGGCGCGAGCCAGCGTGACCCAGATGCGGCCGCCATCGGGCGTGTACTTGGCCGCGTTGTTCAGCAGGTTGCTCAGCGACTGCGCCAGCCGCGTCAGGTCGCCGTCCACCCAAAGCTCCTCGTCCGGCAGCGTGACGCTGAGCTGGTGCCCTCCCCGTTCGATCAGCGGCTGGCAGGACTCCAGCGCCATCTCAACGACGCGGCGCATGTCCAGCGACTCGCGCTGCAGGATGAGCTTGCCGGTCGAGATGCGCGACACCTCGAGCAGGTCGTCGATGAGGCGCAGCAAATGGCTCATCTGCCGGTCCATCATGTCCGTGACACCCTTGTACTGCGCCTCCTCCCTCGGCGGGTTGGCGCCCAGCAGCTGCAGGCCAGTCCGGATGGGTGCCAGCGGGTTGCGCAGCTCGTGGGCCAGCGTGGCCAGGAACTCGTCCTTGCGCTGATCGGCCTGACGCAGCGAGTGGTCCGCGCGCAGCAGCGAGTCGATCTGGTCGCGGATCTGGTACTGCCAGCGCCGCCCGCGCAGGGCCGTTCGCACCGCGCTGACCATGACGCGCGTGGACGTCGGCCGGTCCAGCACCGTGAGGTTGCGCAGCCTTGCCTCGCGCAGCCCCGGCGCCTCCAGGCCGTGGCGGCACAGGGCCACCACGGGCAGGTTGGACCATGCGGGCTGGCGCTCCAGCACGTTCAGCAGCACTGCGAAGCCCGCGTCGGCAAAGGCGGCATCGGTGACCATCAATGCACCGGCGCCCTCGTGCATCAGCTCCTCGGCATGGCGCCAGCCCTGGCAGACGGCGACATCGATGCCCGCCTCGGCCAGCAGCCTGCGCGTGACGTCGCCGTCACGTGCCGTCGGCGCCAGCACGATGACGCGCTCGCTGCAGGAGCGGTCAGCGTCGTCCCGTTCGATCATCGCCAGACTCACCCTCGTGCTGGAACGGCAACTCGACGGGAACGCCCGCCAGCACGCCGCGCAGATGCACCAGCGGCGGCCCCAGGTGCACGCCCTGGCCGTCGAACCACAGCTGGCGGATGGTGTCCTCATGCCGGCCGCTGCGCTTCTTGATGACCGAGATGGCCTTGCGCACCGCGCCGGCATGCTCGTACATCCTGAACAGCACGACGGCATCGGCCAGATAGCTCATGTCGACCGGGCTGCGCATGTTGGGGCCCATCAGGCCGGACTGCGTCGCCACGACGAAGGTCGCCACGCCATGGTTGTTCAGGTAGGTCAGCAGCTCGTGCAGCTGCACGACCAGCGCACGCTCCTCGGGCATGGCGTTCAGGTAGCCGTTCAGGCTGTCGATGACCACGACGCGGGCCCCATCGGTTTCGACGGAACGGCGCACGAGGTTGGCGAACTGGCTGGGCAGCACCTCGGCAGCGTCGAGCTGGCGCACATGGAGCTTGCCGGGGCCAACACCCTCCTCGACGCTCAACCCCAAGTTGGCCAGACGGTCCAGCAGCAGCGTGCGGCCCTCCTCGAAGGTGAAAATGACGGCATGGCCGCCGCGCTTGGCCGCCATGACGGCATATTGCGACGCGATGGTGGACTTGCCCGAGCCCGCCGGGCCGACCAGCAGCGTCGCCGTGCCGCGATCGGTGCCGCCGCCAAGCAGTTCGTCCAGCGCCGCGATACCGCTGGGCACGACTTCGCGCGGGTAAGGCGAGCCATGCTGGCTGGGCTTCAGGCGCGGGAACACCTCCAGGCCGCCCTGCCGGATGACGATGTCCTGCTGGCCGCTGATGAAGTCGCTGCCGCGGAACTTGGTGATGCGCAGCTGGCGCTGTGCTGGCCCGTAGGGGGGCACATGGCGCTCCAGCGCAATGACGCCGTGCGCGATGCTGTGCAACTGGGTGTCGACGCGGTCGCTCGAACGGTCGTCCAGGAAGAGCACGGTGCAGCCGCGGCCGACGAAGAACTGCTTCAGCGCCAGGATCTGGCGCCGGTAACGCAGCGACGACTGGGCCAGCAGGCGCAGTTCCGACAGCGAATCCAGCACCATGCGGCGCGGCTTGCAGCGCTCGACGGCCTCCAGCACGCGCTTGGTCGTCTCGCTCAACTCCACCTCCGACGGGTGGTACATGGTCAACTCGGCGTCGCCGAACAGGTCGCTTTCACCAGCCACCAGTTCGACGACCTCGATGCCGTCGAGCGTCCACCCATGCGACGCCGCCCCGGCGCGCAATTCGGCCGCCGTCTCGCCCAGCGTCACGTACAGGCAGGGCTCGCCCTCGCGAACGCCCTGCATCAGGTACTGCAGCGCCAGCGTCGTCTTGCCGGCGCCAGGTTCGCCGTCGACCAAATAGAGCTGCCCGGCAATCAGCCCGCCATGCAGGACTTCATCCAGGCCGGGCACGCCGCTTGCGGAACGCGATCTGTTCCCAGTCATCGCCAATCTCCAGTCAGGAAATGCGGCCTCATGCCAGGCCGCCATGCACAGGTGACAGCCAGTGTATGTCCGCCAAACGGCCGGGTTCGGGTCGGGTTCGGGTCGGGTTTGCGCGTGCGAACTGGAGGTCAGGGACATCGTGCCCAGGCGTACACTGTCCCGGCCGTCGCGCGTCTGCTCACTGCCGCGGCGGCCCTAGCAGACCGGGCGCCACGCATCACTTCTGCGTTCCCATGCTCGCCGGCTCCCGCCGTCGGCTTTGGTTGTCATCTGCTTGCAGCGGCGAGCCCCACTTCCACTCCTCGAAGACTCTTCGAGGCGCCCCTCCCGGCACCGCGGCCCGCCCCTTCCCGGAGCGCGCCAAACGCGGCCCCGCCCCCATTGACGACCTGCGTGACAGGGCCGCCGCTCGCACCGACGGCGCCCGATGCCCACGCCCTGGAGATGCTGATGAAGCCGGTCCCCCTTGCACCCGATACCAAACGTGACGCGCTCCGCGATGGATTGCTCGCCACCGTCGACCTGCTCAAGCGCCGCCGCGCCGCCGAGATCGCCGAAAAAACCATCGAGGAGTACGTCGCCCTGCACTGGCTCGAGTGGCATGGCGGCTCACTGCGCCTGACGACGACGGGCGAGAACATGTGCAGGCACCTGACTTCGCAGCTGGACCGCATCACCCCGCGCCCGGCGTACTGACGCGCGGCGCCCACCCGGCCCCACGATGTCGGCACCCGATCCCCTGCTGCTGGCCATTGCGCGCATCGGCACCTTCGACGGCAAGCGCGCGCTGACCGGCGCCAGCGGCTTCTTCTTCCGGCGCGACGCCCGCCTCTACCTGGTCACCAGCCGGCACGTCTTCATCGACGAAGAGGCCGACCACCACCCCGACCGCGTCGAACTCGAACTGCATGCCGACGCCGACAACCTGACCGATGCCATCGTGCTGTCGGTGCTGCTCTACCGTGACGGCCGCGCCAATTGGCGCCAGGGCCGGGACGACGCCGGTGGCATCGACGTGGCGGTGCTGGAGATCGACGCGGGCGCCCTGCCCGAGACGGTCCAGCTCACTGCCTTCACGCTTGAGAGCCTGCCCGGCGCGGACGACGACGTGCCGCTGGGCCAGCCCATCCTGATCACCGGCTTCCCGCTCGGCTTTCACGATGACCTGCACCATCTCCCGGTCGTGCGCCAGGGCGCCATCGCTTCGCCCTATGGCTGGCGCTTCCAGGGCCAGGGCTGGTTCCTGACCGATGCGCGCACTCATCGCGGTATCAGCGGCGCGCCGGTCGTCATGCGGGCGCCGGGCCGCAAGCCCCTGCCCTGGCTGCTGGTGGGCATCCATTCGACGCGCTTCGACATCGGCAACCGCGACCTCGAGGCCGACGAGTCGCTGGGCCTGAATGCGGCCTGGTATCCCGACATCCTCGCGACCCTGACCGACCCCTCGCCGCGCCGCGAACCCCCATCCAAACCCGAGCCGGCCGCAAAGGCCTCGCCTTGAGCTCAGGGAGCGACGGCGCGCAAAGCCGGCTCGTTGCGCTGGAGCGGCAGATCGCCGCCGCCGAGGCGACGCTGCTGGAACTGCAGGCCGCCATCCTCGAAGCCCGCAGCGAACGAGGCCTGTCGGCCGCTCACGACGCCCGCCTGGAGAACAAGCGCCTGCAGGCGGAAAACCAGTTGGCGACGCAGGAAGTGGAGACCGCCCATGCAGCGCTGGAAGTTGCCGTCAAGGCATCCCAGACCGACTCGCTGACCGGGCTGAAGAATCGCGAGGTGCTGTGGGACCGGCTGAGCCACGACATCGCCCTCGCGCGCCGGCATGGTGAACGCCTGATCATCTATTTCCTCGATATCGACGGCTTCAAGCAGGTCAACGACGAGTTCGGCCACGCCGTCGGTGACCTGCTGCTGCAGCGTGCGGCGCGCGTGCTGCAGGCCACGGTTCGCGACAGCGACACGGTCTGCCGCATGGGCGGCGACGAGTTCGTCGTGCTGGTCGCCGCGGCCCGGCGCGAGGACGCCACACAAGTGGCCGACAAGATCGCTCGCGCACTGGCCGAGCCCTGCATGCTCGCCGGCCACCCCATGTCCATCTCGGCCAGCATCGGTTACAGCGTCTTCCCCGACGACGGCGAGTCGCCCGGCGTGCTGATGCGCAAGGCGGACGAGGCCATGTACCGCATCAAGCGGACCGCGTCGCACCCACGCTAGCCACGGCGGTTCCCGCCACCTGAACTTCTGCTTCTGTCGCAACAGTCCTCTGTACTGAGGATGTCGAGCCGACGCCATCGCATCACAGTGCATGGCACGCGCGCAGGTGACCCAGGGCCGTCCTGTGGGCTGAACCTGCTGGCATGCGGAGGACTCGAAATGCGCACCATTCAACGCCTTGTTTTCTATTCCACAGTCCGCGGGCTGGTGCTTGCTGTCGTGGCTTGCCTTGGCTGCGCCGTCCCGGCGTTAGCACAGGCAGCGGCGCCTGCACCCTGCCTGCCCATCGAAGGGCCGGCATTCCTGGGCGGCAAGGACCCGAGCCGGACCTCGGTCGTGGTGTTTGTCCACGGTGTGCTCAGCAGCGCCAGGACCGCCTGGAGCGGCAAGGAAGATCAGTCCTGGCCCTGCCTGCTGAGGGCCGAACCTGCCTTCGACAACAGCAACATCTACCTCTACCGCTACGACACCCAACTGCTGGGCAGCAGCCCCGAAGTCGACAAGGTCGCCGAGCAGCTGCGCAAGGACCTGCAGAACGACGGCGTGCTGGACCACGCCCACATCACGATCGTGGCGCACAGCATGGGCGGCCTGGTCACGGCCCAGATGCTGCTACGCATGCATGCCAAGGAGGACATGCGCGACAAGCTCCGCCGCATCAAGCTCGTCAGTTTCTTCGGCACGCCGGCGACGGGCGCCGACATTGCCAACGTGGCGAGCTACGTCTCTGACAGCCTCCAGTTCGCCGGCATGAGGCCCGACGGCCACCAGCAGGCCCTGATCGACCAGTGGCAGAAAGTCGCCTGGCCGTTTCACTGGTACTGCCTGGCGGAAGGGCAGAAGATGGGCTTCTTTTCCTTTGCCTCCGCTCTGGGCGGCGGGGTGCTGGTGGTGCCCAAAGACAGTGCGACCGCGCTATGCCAGCGTCGACCTGACGGCGTCGATGTGCTGGAGCAGTTCGACCACAGCAGCATGGTCAAGCCGGTGTCGCTGCAGGACACGCCGCACCGCTATCTGAAGCGCTACTTCCTGTCCTGCGCAGGCGACGCAATTCCCAAGAACTATCCGAGCAGCGAGGTCAACACGCCCGATGGCCAGGCCATGTTGCAAACACTGGCCAGGCTGAGGGCCAGCGGGTTCAATCTCGACGCGGCGCCCGCGGTCGTGCAGGAGGCGCTTTACCAGTCTGACACCTGGTCCGACAGATTCGTCCTTCCGTCCAACCTCGGCCAGCCGGCACTGATGACTCGATCCTTCGAGCGGCTCCCAGGCCGGGCGTTCGCACTCGAGTTCGTCAAGCTGTTCGCCGCAAACCCGGAGGAACTGGCGCCCGCCTGGGTAGGTCGGCTCGGCACCCTGGATCGATACCGCGCGGACGGCCAACTGACGGAACTCCGGCAGGCCTGGGTCTCCGCCGGTTACGCACAGGATTCCGACATCGTGCTGGTGCTTGAACAGCGCAGCAGCGGTGAACAGGTCGTCATCTTTGGCTCGGTGCAAAACGACGCCACGGGCGCGCGCCGGGGCCGAATCCGTGGGCTGCTGATCCTGCCGGCCCAGCCAAAGACCTGCACCTGACACCAAACCGGAACCGCCGCGCCCGCGGCCTGGCGCGGCTACGGTGCGCGCTTGAGTTCGACGCTGTATGGCACTGAGTGCGGCGCGACGGCGTTGCTGAGATCCAGATGATTTGAGCGTGACTGAGGCAATGTCGAAACATTGCATGCAGCGAAGCGCGCCGGCTTTGCAGGAACCGCGGGCAGCAAGGGAAGCTGCTGCGGCTGGCCGGCTTGCAATGCCGCGGGAGCCCATAGGCCTGCAGCCGGGACGCCACCGCGCGCGACGGTAGCGATCATCAGCTCTTGCAGCGCACCAACGTAGCGCCGGGGCAACTTGATGCGGGTGACGCGGCCGGCCCCGACAGCACTCGTGATCTCCATCGTTCCGCCCAGCAGCCTGCACAGGCGGCCGACGATGGACAGGCCGATGCCCTCGCCCGAAGCCGCGATTGCGGACGCGCCCGCTGTTCGGATGAGCCCGATGGGTTCACCGCTGCACAGCTCGCGGCCGGCGTCTCCGACATCGAAGTACCAATGGCCAGCCTCCCCAGCGCCACAGTGGCCGTAGGTCAGCACCACGCCGGCGGCGCGCGTGTACTGGATCGCATTGAGCATCAGGTTCTGCGCAATGCGCGCCACCATCAGCGGGTCGCTCTCCGCGACGAGGCTGGCCGGGCCGCTGATCTCCAGGCTCAGCCCGCGCGAATTCGCCACGACGCGCAGGTTGTTGCACATGTCGTCGAGCGCCGTGGCGACGTCCACTGTGCGAATCACCGGTCGCTCCTGCTGGGTGTCGAGCCGGGCCAGGTCAGCCACGCCGTTCAGCAGCTCCCGCAGGCCGGCAACGTTGCGATCCAGCACGGCCATCAATTCCAAACGGCGCAAGTCGCTGCGCGGCTTCTGCAACAGCGCAGTGACCGCCGTGACCACGCTGAGCTTGCCGCGCAGGTCATGGACGGCTTGCTGCCACAGCTCGGAGGCCTGCGCGTGGGGGTCGGGCCCCGGATCACCGGTCACATCCCGCCAACCGACGTGCGAGCCAAATGAGCCGTGCGTGCCGGTCAGGATCGCCGCGCCCTGGGGCGCGACCGTCATGCCGAATGGAGGGTGTTGCGAGTTCATGGTGAGCAGCCGCTATATCGACGGCTCAAGCATTCCCGAAGCCCCAGCGGCGTTCCGTGCGCTGCCGCACCAACGGTGCGTTTCCAACCCAGCCTCGGTCATCACCCGCGTCGACCGGATTGCTGACGACAAGGACGATGCCCGCAAAGCCCGTCAGCTGGCGGCCGAAGGCCATCATCACCTGCAGGTTCTCCTGCCCGGTGCGGACGGCCGGCCAGTTGCCAAGCCTATTTCTTGCGCGGAGCGACAGAAATCGCCTCCGCAGCCTTCTCAGCCGAGGTGGCGGGAATCACAGGCGCTGGCGCATGGGCCTTCTTCGCTTTCTTCTGTTCCTTGTTGCCGCGTTGACCTTTGGACATGGGATCTTTCGTTGAGGGAGCGAGCACAGCGTGTCGCAAGGTCTTGCTTTTAGACATTGGGAGCGCTGGTGTCGGTGCGGCGGCGCACGGACACCTGAAGCATCTGCAGATTCCAGGCGGTCGCTGACAGCGGCGCTGTACTGCTGCCGGTGTCGCCGAGGAAGGCAGTTTCCTGAATCCGTGACCTTACCTCTGTAGCCCCGCACCCTGAGGGTGCCGCCCGATGGCAACGAGTTGCCTGAGTTTGGGGAAGAATTTGGCGATGCGCGCGGTACCAGGCCAAACAGGGCGGGCGCGCCCGCATGGCGATCAGCAGCGCTCTCGCCGGCTGATCACTTCAACCAGCGCAGATCGACGGCAGCGGCCATCGCCTGGTAGCCGACTTCGTTGGGATGCAGATGATCGCCGCTGTCGAAGGCCGGCAGCAGCTGATCGGGCCGGGCCGGGTCGCGCAGCAGGCGGTCGAAGTCGAGCAGCGCATCGAAGGCGCCGGCGGTTCTGATCCAGCGGTTGACCGCCTGGCGCTTGGCCTCGCTCTGCGGCGTTGGGCGCAACAACCCCTTGGCCTCGCCGCAGGGCAGCAGCGTCGCGCCCCAGATCTTCAGGCCGCTCGCATGCGCTTTTGCAATCAGGTCGCGCATGCCGGCGATGATCTGCTGCGCGCTAACGTCGTCCTGCGGTGTTGCCGGCGCCTTCGCCGCGGTGATGTCATTGATGCCCTGCATCAGCACGATCCAGCGCACGCCCGGCTTGCTCAGCGCATCGCGCTCGAAGCGCGCCAGCACGCTCGGGCCGACGAAGGGAGCGCGCCCGTCGTTGAGGATGCGGTTGCCGGCGATGCCCGCATTGGCCACGCCGATAGTCGCCAGCTGCGGGTCGCCCTGCAGACGCGCGGCCAGGAAATCCGGCCAGCGCGCATTGCGGTCGTCGGCCGAGCCGACACCATCGGTGATGGAGTCACCTACCACCACCAAGGTGCGTGCCGGGGCGGCGGCGCTCACCTCCAGATCGGTGACGAAGTAGCGGCTGTCGTCGGTGGTCGCGCCGGCCGGGAACAGCGTCGCCGCGCCGGCGTCCTCGCCCGGCCACAGCCAGGCGGTCTGCAGCGCCGCGCCATGCAGCGTCGATGGTCCGGTCTCCTGCGGCAGATACAGGCTCAGCGCCAGCTGCTGCAGCGCGGCCACGCGCAGCTCAACCGGATCGCTCAGGACGCTGTCGCCGGGGGCGATCGTCACCGTCGGCAGCTTTTGGAAGCTGAGTGCCCGATCGCTGCCCGGTTGGATGGCCGAGCCGGCGGCGTGCAGCGCCAGATGGACCGGTCCGAGGTTCAGCGGCGCGCTGCCGAACAGATTGGACAGGCGTATGCGCACCTGCGTACCGGCGACGCTGCTGCGCACGACCTGGCGTATCGTCTGCGGCTGCAGCGACGGGCCGGGCGAGTCCGGTGCGGCCGCCCAGCCAGTCACCCAATGCGGGTCGGCGGCGACGGCGCTGGCCGCGCAGCAGAGTGCCAGCAGGCCGGCGAGCAGATGTTTCACACGCATTTCAATCATTCCCGGCTTCAAGAAAGGCGCCGATTCTGCCCATCGGCCGCGACCTTTCCGTTCGTAATGGGCGACGCTGACTTACAAGTTTGAGAGGAGGAGTGCGCGATGGCATCACCGCCGTCACGCGCGACTTCGTCGGCACATACGGGGGCGCCAATTTCAGCCGCATACAGACTGATCTGTTCGATGCAGTCGCTCAACGTTCGAAGCTACGAAAAGCCTGTTTGATGAATGTCTGCGCTGCGGCCTGACTTACCTGGGTTGAACCGTTCCTCACCACTTGGCGCGACCCAACCCCCTTTGACCTCCAACAGCGAACCGACGGGAGCGAGCAGGCCGACGCCACTTTCAGATGCTTGCTCCCACGGGGCGTACGTGATCGCCGACAAGGTACTGCCGAGTTGTGCTTCAACTTCGGTCTCGCGGATCCACACCTTCGCTTGTGTCGGAAACGCGGATCAGGAAGGAGGCACGATGACAGCCGCGGATGGCTTGCCCAGAGAATTGCTCCCAGCAGAAACCTTCGACCAATGCCGATTCGAGGAGCCCGACAACGGCATCGAAGCTGAGGTAGGAGTGAAGCGTGCTCGCGCGCGAACTGTCGACTGAAGCACAGAACTGCCAAGTGCTACCGCTCATGACCGGCTAGTGCATTCTCGACAGACCGTCAGCGCCTCTTAGGCATGCAGGCTGCACCCTAGATCGACGCGATTTGAAAGGTGCAAGCGCTTGATTCATTGAAGTCTTCTCCCAAATCTGCCGGAGCTAAACAGTCATCAAATTTCCGATCAGAGCGGCGACCTCCAGTCATAGGCCCACCTGCCACTACCGCCGCCACGGCGCGCTCCTGATCGCCTCCGTCGCCTGCGCCTGCGGCAGCGCCTTGGCGAACAACCAGCCCTGCCCCACCTGCACGCCGAGCTGCTCAAGCAGCGCAGCCTGCTTTTCGTCCTCGACGCCCTCGGCCAGCGTCTGCTTGCCCAGCGCCAGCGCCAGGCCGACGATGGTGCGGACGATCTCTTGCGCCTCGCGGCCGGCGGCCAGGCGGATGACGAAGCTGCGGTCGACCTTCAGCGTGTCGAAGGGGAAGCGATGCAGATAGGCCAGTGATGAGTAGCCGGTGCCGAAGTCGTCAATGCTGAGCTTGAAGCCCATGCGCGCCAGCTCCTGCAGAACCTCGGCGCTGCGCTGCGGGTTGGCCATAGCCATGCTCTCGGTGACTTCGAGCTTGAGTCGGTGCGTGGGCACGTCGCCCAGCGCCGCGAGCGTGGCGCGGGCGTCGGCCAGCAGTTCCAGGTCGCGCTCCAGCTGCACGCCGGACAGGTTGACGGCCACCTCGCCGGTGAAGCCCAGCGGCTGCCAGCGTCGCAGCTGGCCCGCGGCCTCCAGCAGGGCCCAGCGGCCGATGGCGCAGATCTGGCCGCTGGCCTCGGCCACGGGGATGAAGTCGCCCGGCATGATCAGCCCGCGCTCGGGATGGCGCCAGCGGATCAGCGCTTCGAAGCCGAGCAGGGCGCGGTCCGACAGCCGCACAAAGGGCTGGTAGTGCAGCTCGAACTGCGTGCCGCTGGCCAGGGCTGCGTCGATGGCGTCGCGCAGCCAGCGGCGCGATTGTTCGACGAGCTGCTCGGCCGGATCGAACTCATGCGTCTGGCCAGGGCCGCCAGCCTTGGCGCGAGCGAGCGCCCCTTCAGCCGCCGTCAGCAGCTCGTCGGCCGTGGCCGGGCCATGGCGGCGCTGGGCCCAGGCGATGCCGGCGGTGAGCTGCAGCATGGGTGTCGCGACATTGAAGGGCGACTGCAGCAGGGCCTGCACGCGGCGGCCCAAGTCGGCCGCGCTGTCGCCACCGGCCAGCAGCAGCGCGAACTGATCGGGGCCCATGCGGGCCACCAAATGACGCGCGCCGAAATTCGATTTGAGGCGGCTGGCCAGCTCGGTCAGCACGGTATCGCCGACGACGGGCCCATGGGTCTCGTTCAGGGCCCGAAAGCCATCCAGGCCGAGCAGCAGCAGGCCGGTCTCGGGCGCCAGCACGCCGGACAGCAGCTGCGTCAGCTGCTCGCGGAACAGCACGCGGTTGGCCAGCCCGGTGAGGCGGTCGTGCAGGGCGTCGAAGCTGATCTGCTGCTGCAGGCGCTGGCTCTCGGAGATGTCGGTCAGCGAGCCTGCCATGCGCACCGGCTTGCCGCTCTTTCCTTCACCCTCGCGCACGGCCAGGCCGCGCGCCAGCAGCCAGCGCTCCTGGCCACCCTGATGGAAATGCAGCACCTGGTGGAACTGCAGGCTCTGCCCGTCCAGATGCGCCTGCAGCTCGGCCTCGAAGGCGTGGCGCATGGCAGGCTCCAGGGGCTGCGTCCACGCCTGGATGGCATGGCCGGCCTCGGCGGCAGACAGGCCCATCAGCGCCAGCCAGCGCGGTGAGTAATAGACCTCGCCCGTCGTCAGGTCCCAGTCCCACAGGCCGTCGTTGGCGCCCTGGGCCGCGAGGGCATAGCGCTGCTCGCTCGCGGCGAGCTGGCGCGCGGCCACCCGGCGCCGGCCCTGCTCGATGCCGGCACGCAGTGCGCTGCCGCCCAGCGTCGCGATGGCCAGGGCCAGCAGCGGCGGCGCAACTGCGAAGACGAAGTAGTGGCTCTCGAAGGCCCACTGCACGCCGGCCAGCAGGGCCAGCGTGCCCAACACGATGGCCGCCAAGGCGACACCCAGGGAGCGGCGCGCGAGCAGCGCCACGGCGGCAAAGGGCAGCAGGAAGACGGCGGCCAGTTCGGCCGCGCCGCCCCAGGCCGGACGCACCAGGCTGCGGCCCGTCAGCAGGTTGTCGGTGACGGTGGCGATCCTCTCCATGCCCGGCAGGCGGGCGTCGAAGGGCGTGGGCACGTGGTCGCCGGCGGCCAGGGCCGACACGCCCAGGACCACCACGCGGCCTTGCAGCCGCGCCGGCTCGACGCGGCCGGCCAGCAGGTCGGCAAAACCCACGCTGTCAAAACTGCTGGCCGGGCCGCCGGGGCCGTAGTAGTTCACCCCGAGGCGCGACAGCTCGTCCAGGCGGAACTGCAGCCCCTTGCCGGCGGTGAATTCCGCGCCGAAGCGGGCTCGGGCTGCAGGCCAGTCGACACCGCGCGCGAAGGCGGCCAGGCGCAGCGGCAGGGAGGGATAGACCTCGCCGTTCAGGCGCAGCAGCGGCAGGTCGCGGCGCATGCTGCCGTCGGGTTCCGGCCGCACGCTGATGTGGCCCAGGGCTGCGGCGGCCTCGGCCAGGACGGCCTCCGGGGCGACGAGGCGGCGCGGCCGGTAGTAGCTCTCGCTGCGCGCCAGCGCGGCTTCGTCGTCATAGCGCAGCAGGGCCTGGGCCAGCACGGGCGCGGGCGCCGCGGCGGCGTCGGCCTTGCCGTCATCGGGCAGGGAGAAGGGAATGAGGGCGCAAGCGCAGGCTTTCATCGCCGCGGCCAGGGCGGCGCTGCCTTCGGGCGTACCGCCGCCGGGCAGCAGCAGGATGTCCAGCGCCACGGCGCGCGCGCCGCCCGCCTGCAGGGCCTGCACGGCACGCGCCATCTCGGCACGGTCGGGCACGCGCCCGCCCAGGGACTCCAGTGCGGCATCGTCCACGCGCACCAGCAGCAGCGGCAATTCGGTGCCCGGCGCCAACTCACCGCGCCAGCGCGTCTGCCAATCCAGCGCCCATTGGTCGGGGCGTTCCAGCACAGGCACGTCGGCCCGCCAGGCCAGCATCGCCAGGCCCAGCAGGGCCGCCGCCAGGCCGATCAGCACATAGCCGATACGGGATCTCAATCCAGCGACCCCAGCCGCTGTTCGACGCGAGCGACCTTGTCGGCCGCCCAAGCCATGGCCGCCACGCACTGGCTGCCATCGCAATGCGTGCCGTTGAGCTTCTTCTGTAGGCGCACCGGGTAGCGTGGCTTGATGCCGCGGGTCTGCGGGCCGGCAGGCTCGACGTCGACCTCGCCGGTCTTCACCAGCACGGCGGTCGCGCGGTCGTCGCCGACCTCGACGCTGAACTCGGTGCCGCGCACGGCGGTCACGGCGGTGGGCGTGCGCACGCGCCAGCTGCCGCCGCCCGACGGCGTCACGCGCTGGCCGATCAGGCCCGTTTCCAACAGCAACTCGGCGGCCCGCGGTTGGGCAGGCGCCACGCTGAAGGCCTCGATGCGCAGCTGGCTCTTGTCGGCCAGCACAACGACGGAACCGTCGACGAACTTCAGCCGCACGCGGCCGGCCGCGCCAGTTCGCAGCGTCGTGCCGACGTCGAGCTTGTCGCCCACCGCCAGCGCCTTGCCATCGACGCGCTGGGCCTCGCCGCTGACGGCCATGACCTCGCAGGCCTGCTGGGCCAAGGCGGCTGAACTCAGCAGGGACAGGCACAACACCAGCAAACGCATTTCTTCAGACTCCTATCGAGATGGATCGCCGAACAAGGCGTATCCCGCCCAGTAGAACGGATGCGTCCAGCGCCCGCCACCGAGAGTTCCCTCGATCATCCCCACTTGAGCCAGGCGCAGTGCCTCGGCCCGCGGCGCCTTGGCCGAGAAGGTGGCGGCCGTCAGCACCGCGGCGGATGAGGTCTCTACCGCCCAATGCGTGGCCAGCACCGAGCGGCTGCCGGCGAAGAAGAAGCCGCGCACCAGGCCCGACATGGCCGCCCCGCCCTGCTCGCCCGCAGCCGTGTTGCAGGCCGACAGCAGCACGGCCTGGGCGTTCAGGCGCAAGGTCAACACGTCGTCGAGTTCGAGCAGCGGCGAGGCCGTGGCGTCGGGGCCAGGCGCCAATGCGAGCGCGGGCTTGGACACGCCTGGCAGCTCGCCGGGCATCAGCCCATGCGTGGCGAAGGCAACGACACGGCGGTCCTGCAGGGGCGCGGCCAGCACCGCCTCGCGCGTGGCGGCGGCGCCGAGCAGCAGATCGGTGTGCGGGTTGGCGCCCAGGGCCTTGGCCAGCGCCGTCAGCTCGATGCGGGTTTCGGGCAGCGGCGGGATGTCGCCATAGCTGAAACCCCAGGCGGCGTCGTACCTGGCGGCGCTGCTGTTCAACGCGGCGCGGCCGGCAGGGATCGTGGTTTTTGCGTTGGACTTGAACTGCGGGTCACCGACGCCGAACAGCGGCTTGGTTGCCAGCGCCGGCGCGGCAGCGCGGCGCAGCGCGAACAGTGCGCCGGCCGAGGGCAGTTGGGTGACGGCCATGCGGCGGGCAACGAAGGCGCTGGGCTCGGGTGTGGTCAGCACGGCCGCAAACGGCAGGGCCGCCAGCGCACCGTCGGCGGCGACAAGCAGGCTCTTCACATCGGCACCGGGCTGCAGCGGCGCGATGAGTTCGCGCCAGACTTCATGCAGGGCGGCCGTCGGCAGCGTCGGCGGGCGGCCGGTGCTCAGGTCCAGCGCCGTGCGGATCTGCACCACCTTGTCGGCCCAGCCGGCCGCGCCGATGCTGGACGCGGCAAAGCGCGTCGGCGCGCCGGGCGTGACCCACCAGGCCAGCGTCGCCCCCTCCAGCGGCTGCACGACGAGCAGGGCCTCGCCGGGCGACATCAGCTTTTGCAGCGCTGCGGGCGGCGGAAGTGCAGGCGTGACGAGGTCAGCATAGGCCGGGTAGGCCTTGGCGACGCGTTCGCGCTGGGCGTTCAAGACCTCACGCGCGGCCTGGGCCTGCTCCCGGCCCTGGCGCACCTGCTCGCGCACGGCGGCGAGTTCATCGGCCAGGGCCTTCTGCCTCTTCTTGCGTTCGGCGTCGGGCAGGGCCTTGAGCTCGGCCTTGGTCTCCTCGCTGCTGTTGCGCCGGCGCAGGCGGTCCTCTTCGTTGAGCTGGGTGGCCAGAGCCCCATTGCGCGAGCTGGCGGCGGCGCGCAGGTTGGCCTCCTCCTCCAGCAGCGCGCGCAGGGCTGGCGTCGCGGCCAGCAGGCGTGCCGTGGCGTCGGTCAGCGCGCGATGGGCGGCGCCGGCCTGCAGGCGGTCGGCCACCTGCATGGCGCGGTCGGTCCAGGCCGGCTCCAACGCCTCGCCGCGCAGGGCTCGCGCGCCGATCTCGCGCAGGAACTCGTCAAACGCCAGGCCCAGCACGAAGCCACGCGCGCCGTTGAGGTCCAGGTCCTGCCAGCCGCCAGGGTTGTCCAGCAGGGCCGTGAACAGCGGCTGGTAGTCGCTCCAGGCGCCGGCCATATCGCCCTTGAGCATGCGCACCAAGGCGCGCACGCCGCTGGCCTCCTGCGTCTGCGGATGGGTCTCGCCGTAAAGGCGCTGGCGATAGCGCAATACGCGCTCGACGGCGTCCAAGGCCTCGTCGAAGCGGCCGTTCTTGGCGGCCAGCAACGCGCGCAGCCGCCAGTCGCTGGCGCGGTCCTTGGCCAGGCTGTCGGCGGGCAGGCTGGCCAGGAAGTCGCGGTAGAAGGCATCGGCCTCGGGCCAGCGGCGCAGGCCGATCAGCGCCCTCACCTGCTCCTGGCGCGCCAGCCAGCGGGTGTGGCTGGCGGCACTGGCGCCCGAGCGCTGCAGCATGTCGTCGGCGCGCTGGGCGTTCTCCAGCGCGGCGGCATATTGCCGCGCAGCCACCTGAGCCTGGCCAAGGCGGTAGCTCCAGCGCGCACCCAACGCATCACTCAGTTGGCCGGCCCGCCACAGCGCCAGATTGCCCTGGGCAATCTGGATGGCCTCGGGTGCGCGGCCGTGTCGCACCAGGGCATAGACCAGCATGCCTTGCGAGCCGTCGTACCAGCCATAGGCGTCCTGCACGGCGGGGTCGCGCAGCGGCCGTTGGCCTCCGCCGGGGAGTCTGCGCGCGTCCTCGACGCCCTTCTGCGCCAGGCGCACAGCCTCACGCATCGTGGCCACCGCATCGGCCAGGCGCCCGTCCCAGCGCTCGATCTCGGAGCGCACCTGCAGATGCTGCACGCGCAGCCTCAGCGTCGCAGCGGGGTCGCCGTCACCGAGGGCCGCCTGGGCCTGCTTGACGAGGCCTTGAGCGCGCGACCACATGCGCTCCAGCACTGAGCGGTCACGCGCCTGGGACAGCGCATAGACTTGGCGCAGCGCGGCCTCGGCACGCGCGGTTGGTGACAACGTCGTGTCGCTGGCAAAGGCATCCGCCGCAGCCAGGGATTGGCCCGAGCTGCCCCAGATGAATTCGGCGCTCAGGTATTGGCGGATCCAGATCTCGCCGCCGGGCTGGCTGCGGCCCAAGGTGGCCAGCTCGCGCAGCAGCTCGACGTACTTGCCGCGCTGCTCCAGCGCCTGGGCGGCACGAGCCTGGCGCTGCAGCAGCGCGTAGCGCGCCGCGGGTTCGGCCGGCAGCACTTCAGCGAGCAGAGCCTGGGCTTCGGACTGAGCCATGACGACGAGCGCCTCGCCGTCGTCATCCTCCACCTGCGCTACCGCCGTGGATGCAGCCAACAGCAGACCGGCAAGCCAGATCAGAAATCTCATCGCCCCACCCTCCTGTAGCGGATGCTAGAGCCTGCGCCAACCGGCGCCAGAGAGCTATTGCTGACGCAGATGTCTGGCCGGCAGCTGGGCCACAAGCAACAGCGAGGCCATCAGCCACATCGGCGCTACCAGGGCAGTGGCCGCGGCGAGGATGCCGAAGCCGGCGGGCATGGCCACCGTCGCACCGTTGACCGTCAACATGCGCAGGCCCAGCGCCTGGCCATGGCGACCGGGCGGCGTCACGTGGTGCAGCATGGCCATGATCATGGGCTGCACCGAGCCCAGCGCCACGCCCAGCAAAGCGGAGCCGCACATCAGACCAACGGTGCCCGGCAGCCAGGCATAGGCCATGAAGGTCAGCATTGCGACCACCATGGCCGTGCGCAGGGCCTTGACCTCGTCCAGTTCGTCGGCGAAGCGCACGATGGCCAGGCGCACGCAGGTGGCGGCCGCCGCAAAGCTGCCCAGCACGATGCCGATGCTGACCGCTGACAGGCCGCGCGCATGGCCCACCACGGGCACGACGAAGCTGTGCGCATCCCAGCAGGCCGACAGCACCAGGTTGACGAGGATGAGGCGGCGAAAGGCCGGCAGCCGGAACAGCTGCCAGGCGGCGCGCTCGCGAAAGCTCTTGGTCAGTGGCTCGGGCTGATGGCGCGGTACCTTCTGCGCAAAACCCCAGGCCAGCAGCGGCAGCAGCGTCGCGAAGCCGAAGGCAGCCGTCATGCCGAACTGATCGATGAGAATCCCGGCAATCACCGGCGCCAGCGCGTTGGACAGGGCCGGGCCCAGGGCCATCCAGCTGAAGATGCGCTTGAGCTCGCCCGGCTCGTCGGCCATCAACCCGGCCTCGCGCTGCAGCGCCACGGCCGCGACGGCGACCGCACCGCCACACAGCAGGCAGCCGACGGCGATGGCCCAGAGCTGCTGCACGGCCAACGCCAGCAGCGCGCCGCAGCCGGCCATCAGCACACCCACACCCACGGGCCGATGAAAGCCGTGCCGGTCCGCCAGCCGCCCGGCCCACAGCGACAGCACGATGGGCGCGACGGCGAAGAGGCTGAGCAGCAGGCCCACCGAGGCCTCGCCATAGCCGCGGTTGAGCACCCACAGGCTGGCGGTCACGCGCGTGGTGGCCATGCAGGCATGCACGCAGATCATCGTGGCGATCAGCCACACGAAGGCGTGGCGCAGATTGGCCTTCTTCCCCGCTGGGGCGGAGTCGGTCACTCGGCGTCCTCGCCGAGCTCAACGAGCTTGTCGAGCTGCAACATGCGCTGGGCTGCGTCGTCGGGCAGCGCCTCGACGCTCTTGAGCTTGCGCGTCATCTGGCGCGTGCGGGTCTCGGCCAGATCGATGGTGTTGCTGGCCTCTTCGAGCTTCTTCTTCGTCTTGGCCAGCACCTCGCCGAACCTGCCGAACTCGGTCTTGACCGCTCCCAGCACTTCCCAGACCTCAGCCGAGCGTTTCTCCAGCGCCAGCGTGCGAAAGCCCATCTGCAGGCTGGTCAGCGTGGCCAGCAAGGTGGTGGGGCCGCAGAGCATGACCTTGTGTTCGCGCTGCAGGCTCTCCATCAGACCCGGGCGGCGCAGGGCCTCGGCGTACAGGCCCTCGGTGGGCACGAAGAGGATGCCGAAGTCGGTTGTATGCGGCGGCGCGATGTATTTCTCGCGGATGGTGCGCGCCTCCATCCGCAGGCGCATTTCGATGGCCTTGGCCGAGGCTTCGGCGGCCACGGGGTCGCCCTTTTCCTGGGCGTCGAGCAGGCGCTCGTAGTCCTCGCGCGGGAACTTGGCGTCGATGGGAAGCCAGAGTGGCTGGCCATCGTCGCGCTGGCCGGGCAGCTTGATCGCAAACTCCACGCGTTCGGACGAGCCGGGCAGCGTCGCCACGTTGGCTGCGTACTGTTCCGGCGTGAAAACCTGCTCCAGCAGGCCCGCCAGTTGCACTTCGCCAAAGATGCCGCGCGTCTTCACGTTGGTCAGCACGCGGTTGAGCGAGCCCACGTCGCGCGCCAGGTTCTGCATCTCGCCCAGGCCCTTGTGCACCTGCTCCAGCCGCTCGGCCACCTGCTTGAAGCTCTCGCCCAGGCGCTGTTCCAGCGTGGCGTGCAGCTTCTCGTCCACCGTTGCCCGCATCTGCTCGAGCTTCTTCTCGTTGTCCTGCTGGATGCTGGTCAGGCGCAGCTCAACGGTATGGCGCAGCTCGGCAAAGCGTTGCTCGTTGCCCAGGGACATGGCCTGCAGCTGATCGCGCATGCCGTCGGCCAGGCGCTGCATGGACTCGGCCTGGCCCTGTGCACTGCGCAGCGCGGCGGCATCCTGCGCCTCGCGGGCAGCGAGCGCTTGTTGAGCCAACGAGTTGTTGTTGCCCTGCAGCCCCTGCGCCAGCACCTGCTGGAACTGGGCCAGGCCCTGCACCAACTCCTGGCGCGTGCCGCTGGCGCTGCGGCCCAGCTCGTCGCGCAGTTCGCGCTCCAGCCTCTCGTTGCTCAGCAGCAGCTCCGGCGCCACGCCGGTTTGAGGTTTCTGACGAGCCCAGATCAAGACCAGCAGGACAAGGATCAGGGCCAGCAGGCCCAGCAGCAACACGTCGATCAGGCTCATGCGGGTCATTGTCGCCCGCGGTGGCAGGGCCTGCAGTCAGGGGGCGACGAGACCGGCCACGGCGCGCGGGAGTTCGGCCTCGATGAGGGCCTCCAGCGCCTTCACGCGCTGCTCGGTCGTCGTGGCGGCCCAGGGGTTGGCAGCGGCCTCGCGGTCCACCGGCAGACGTGCCGCCACGGCGAGCGACTGCTCGCGCCTGAGCTTGAGATCGCTGAGGTCGATCAGCGCGACGCGGATGGATATATAGGACGCGAACACTGGCAGGGCGCCCTGGCCATCAAAGCTGATCTGGCCGCTGGGGCGCTGGTCCAGCACAAAGCCTGGGCCCTCCAGCGTCGCAAGGATGCGGCCCGGCAAGGCCGCGGCCAGGGCCGGCTCCTGGCGGCTGCGCGTGACCAGCAGCAGCTGGGCCGCGCCGCTCTGGCGCACCGCGTCGCCGAGCTTGCCAGGCAGGCTGAGCCTGCCGTCAACGAACAGCAGGGCCGGGTCGCCGAACAGGCTGCGCGTGGTCGAGGTATAGAGCTTGACCTCGCGACCTTTGGCCGAGGCCGTGATGGCGCCGTTCAAGGCCTGTAGCACCGCGTTGTCCAGGCCCCCGGCGGGCGTGGACGTCCAGTCGCCGGACTGCACGGTGTCGCCACGCGCCGGGCTCAAGGAGATGAGCTGCACGTTGTCGCCCAGCAGGGACAGGACTGCGAACTTGTTGGGGTCTCGCGGCGCCTTGTCCTCGACGACGGGCGCGGGCGGTGGCGGCGCGCCCTTGTTCTTGACGGACTGGCCGAAGGCCAGCGCGGGCAGCAAGGAAAGCAGGCAGATCAGGCGGCGGTTCATGCGGAAATGACTTCAGGGTTCAGCGGCGTGAGGGGTTTGGCACCGGTCAGCGCGGCGACGAGGTTGTCGGCAGCAAGATCGGCCATGGCCAGGCGGGTGGGCATGGTGGCGCTGGCGATGTGCGGCGTGAGAACGATGTTGGGCAGCGTCAGCAACGCTGGATTCACACGCGGTTCGCCTTCGAAGACATCAAGGCCGGCAGCGGCGATGCGGTTCTCGCGCAGTGCCGCGGCCAGCGCATCTTCGTCGACGATGCCGCCGCGGGCGATGTTGACGAGAGTCGCCGTCGGCTTCATCAGCGCCAGCTCGGGCGCGGCGATGCAGTGGTGGGACTCGACCGAATAAGGCAGCACGAGGATGAGGTGATCGGCCTGGCGCAGCAGCGCTTCCTTGGTCAGATAGCTTGCGCCAAGTTCAGCCTCGATGTCGGCCGGCAGCCGCGAACGGTTGTGATAGATCACCTTCATGCCGAAGCCGAAGCGGCCACGCCGCGCAATGGCCTGGCCGATGCGGCCCATGCCGAGGATGCCCAGCGTGGCGCCATGGACGTCGGAACCGGCCAGGAAGTCCCAGGCCCAGCTCTTCCAGCGCCCGTCTCGCAGCAGGCGCTCGCCCTCGCTCATGCGTCGGGCCGTGGCCATCAGCAGCGCAAAGCCGAAGTCGGCCGTCGATTCGGTCAGCACATCGGGCGTGTTGGTGACGAGGACGCCGCGCGCCGTGCAGGCGCCCAGGTCGATGTGGTTGTAGCCCACGCTCATCGTGCAGACGGCGCGCAGATCGGGGCAGGCGTCGAGCAGCTCGGCGGTGATGCGCTCGGTGCCGGTGATGTAGGCGCCGGCCTTGCCTTGCAGACGGGCACGTAACTCGTCGGGGGTCAGCGGCGCCTCGCCCTGATGGAAGTCCACGTCGAATTGGGCCGCGAGTTTTTCAACGACGGCCGCTGGCGCCCTGCGCGCGATCAGGACTTTCTTCATCGCATCCATATCCAGCCCATCACGAAGAGAAGCGGCAGCAGCACCGCGCAAGACCAGAGCAGATAGCCACCAAAGCTCGGCATCTTGACACCTCGCTCCTCGGCAATGGCCTTGACCATGAAATTGGGCGCGTTGCCGATATAGGTCATCGCGCCCATGAAGACGGCGCCGCCTGAGATGGCCGCCAGCACCGATGCACCTTCATTCATCAGCTGGGCTGCATTGCCGCCGGCGAGGTTGAAGAAGGCGAGATAGGTCGGCGCGTTGTCCAGCACCGACGACAGCCCGCCCGTCAGCCAGAAATAGGCCATCGGCGAATCGAGCATGGCGGCCAGCGACGCGAACACACCGGCCGGGCCGGCCTTGAGCATGGCGATGACGGGCACCATGGTCAGGAAGATGGCGATGAAGAGCTTGGCCACTTCCTGCATCGGCGCCCAGCTGAACTGGTTCTTCTCGCGCACACCGGCCGGTGTCAGCCACAGCGACGCGAACGTCACGACGACGAGGCCCACGTCGCGCACCAGGGCCTGCAGCGGCAGTGGCGTGCCCCAGAGGTCGAAGACGATGCCCGGCTTCCAGGTGCCGCTCATCAGCACCAGGCCGATGGCCACGACGAGCGGCAGCAGGTTGATGACACCTTCCAGACCCGGCCGGGGCGCGTCGGGTGTCGGGTCAGCGGGCGTGATGCCTTCCTTGCGGTAGAGCCAGGCGTCGATGCCCCAGAACACGGCGAGCAGCGCGGCGAGCAGGAACAGCGTTTCCTGCCACAGGTGCCCGGCCGTCCAGAAGAAGCTGACGCCCTGCAGGAAGCCGAGAAAGAGCGGCGGGTCGCCCAGCGGCGTCAGCGACCCGCCGACGTTGCTGACGATGAAGATGAAGAAGACGACGACATGGGCGTTGTGGCGGCGGTTGTCGTTGGCGCGGATCAGCGGGCGGATCAGCAGCATGGAGGCGCCCGTCGTGCCCATGAAGCTGGCCAGTGCGGCGCCCAGCAGCATCAGGCCCGAGTTGAGCGTCGGGCTGCCATGCAGATTGCCGCGGATGAAGATGCCGCCGGCCGTCGTGTACAGCGCGCCGAGCAGGATGGTGAAAGGCAGGTATTCCTCGACCAGCGTGTGCACCAGCACGCCGCCGGTCTCTGCCGCCCCGAATGCGAGCGCAAACGGGATCAGCAAGGCCAGCGTCCAGCCCGCGGCGATCTTGCCGAAGTGGTGGTGCCAGAAGGCCGGCGCGGCCAACGGCATGACGGCAATCGACAACAGCAGGCCCGCGAACGGCGCGGCCCAGGTCAGGCCGAGTTCGGCGCCGGAGAAACTCATTCGATGAAGCGCGTGAACTCGGCCACCGGCGCGCGCTCGGTGACGAGGCTGTTCTCGATGGCATCCGGGTCGGCATAGCCCATGGACATGCCGCAGACCACCATCTGTTCACTGCTCAACTGCAACTCCTCGGCGATGACGCGGTGGAACTGCGTGAACGCGGCCTGCGGGCAGGTGTGCAGGCCGCGCGCACGGGCCGCCACCATGATGTTCTGCAGGAACATGCCGTAGTCCAGCCAGGAGCCCTGCTGCATGACGCGGTCGATGGTGAACATCAGGCCGACCGGCGCGTCGAAGAAGATGAAGTTGCGGCCATGCTGGTGCTGCATGCGCGACTTGTCGGTCTTGGCGATGCCCAGCAGCCCGTAGAGATCCCAGCCCACCTTGCGGCGGCGGTCGATATAGGGGCTGCGCCATTCGGTGGGGTAGTAGGCGTATTCCTCCTTGTGGCCGGCGTTCTGCTCGGGGTCGAGGTAGGCGGCCTGGATGCGGCCGGCCACACGCGTCAACGCCGCACCCGTCATCACATGCACCTGCCACGGCTGGGTGTTGGTGCCAGAGGGCGCCCAGGAGGCGACCTCAAGAATGTCCTCGATGGTCGCGCGCGGCACCGGTTTCGGCAGGAAGGCGCGCAGCGAGTGCCGGGTCTTGATGGCGGCATCGACCGCGGCGGTCTGCTCGGGCGTGGGCGTGGCGAAACGGCTCATGGCGTCAGGGTCTTCAAGGCTTGGAGATAGGAGGCCGGCAGCTCGGCCACCGGGCGGCGGCTGAGGCGGTCGACGTAGACATGCACGAAATGACCCCGCGCTGCGCACGCGGCGGCGCCTTCAGCGAACAGGCCGATCTCGTAGCGCACGCTGGAGCGTCCTTGCTGGGCCACGCGCACGCCGGCCTCAATGCGCTGCGGAAAGGCGAGTGACTCAAAGAAGTTGCAATGCGTCTCGACGACCAGGCCAATGACCTCGCCGCCATGGATGTCCAGCGCGCCGGCCTCGATGAGCAGGCTGTTCACCGCCGTGTCGAAGAGGCTGTAGTAGACGACGTTGTTCAAGTGGCCGTAGGCGTCGTTGTCCATCCACCGCGTCGTCAGCGGCACGAAGCGGGGGTATGTCTCGCGGCCATCGGGCTGGGGGCGGGTCGTCATGGCGGCATTCTTCCATGCACGTCCGCCGAGCCCGCTTTACGGGGCTGATTGCGGCTTATGCACTTGCACGATCTGTTTTTCCGGAGCGACACTGGGCCGCAGACAACGATTTCACAACGGCTGGCAAGGAGCTCGCATGAACCGATCCCGAGTAGTGAGTTTTGCATTTGCACTGGCGGCCGTCTTCGGCGCCCAGGCCGCACTGGCCGACAACGCGACCAAGGATGACGCGGTCGCCACCGTCAAGAAGGCTGTGACCTTCATCAAGGCCAACGGCAAGGACAAGGCCTATGCCACGATCACGGCCAAGGACCCGCAGTTCGTCAAGGCCGACCTCTACATCGTCGTCTACGGCATGGACGGCAAATGCCTGGCCCACGGCGCCAACGAGAAGCAGGTCGGCCGCGACCTGATCGACCTCAAGGACATCGATGGCAAGCCCTTCATCCGCGAGCGCGTCGAACTGGGCAAGTCCAGCCCCAAGGGCTTCTGGCAGGACTACAAGTTCACCAACCCGGCGAGCAAGAAGATCGAACCCAAGCAGATGTACTGCGAGCGACTGGACGACACCATCGTCTGCGGCGGCATCTACAAGTAAAGCGCGGATGGCTGGCCGTCCCCTGCCCTGCCGCCGGCTCGCGCCGGTTGCTACTCTTGAAGGTTGCCGATGAAGCTGGCTTCAAAGATGTTGCTGCCGCCGATGGTGGCACTGGCCGTCGTGCTGGCCATCGGCCTGGGCAACAGCATGCTGTCCCTGCGTGAGGTCGTCGCCTCCAACGAGGCCGGCCAGCAGCGCAACGAGGTCTTCATGACCACGGTGTCCGTGCAGACGCAGGTGGGCGAGATGCATGGCGGCGTCTATCGCACCATCGCTTTGATCGGCTCGCTGGACGACGCCAAGGTAAAGGCCCTGCGGGGGCAGTTGAAGACCCAGGTTGAGGGCCTCACGCGCACACTGACCACGTTGGCCGAGATGGAGGCCACGCCCGCCGAGACCGACGCCCACATCAACGCGACCCTGCCGCTGCTGAAAGCCTACCTGGCCAAGGCCGACGCCGCCGTCGACCTGGCCTCGGTCGACCCCAACACCGGCGTTGCCGCGATGCAGGACGCCGAGGCCCGCTACAAGGAAGTCGCGACGCTGATGGGCAAGATCGTGCAGAGCATGGGGGCCGATCAGCAAGCCGCGTCGGAATCCCAGCAGGCCACGGCCCGCCAGCGCGCCTGGGTCTTCGCCCTGATCTCTCTGCTGACCGCTGGCGCCGGCATGGGCCTGCTGCTCGCCAACCAGCGCAAGATCGCAGCCGACGTCAACGCCTCGCTGTCGCTGGCCGAATCGGTCGCCGCGGGTGATCTGACCCAGCGCGCCAACCCGCAGGGGCAGGACGAACTGGCCGGCCTGATGCGGGCGCTGAACCAGATGTGCGAGCAACTCGGCCAGACGGTGGGCGAAGTCATGACGGTGGCCGACTCCATCCGCACCGCGTCGTCCGAGATTGCCTCGGGCAATCAGGACCTGAGCCAGCGTACCGAGCAGACGGCCTCGAGCCTGGAGATCACCAGCTCGTCCATGGCGCAGCTGACCGGCATCGTGCGCCAGAGCGCCGACAGCGCGCAGACGGCCAACCAGCTCGCCACCAGCGCCGCCACCGTGGCCCACCGCGGCGGCAGCGTCGTACAGCAGGTGGTGGACACGATGAATGACATCACCGCGTCCAGCAAGCGCATCGCTGACATCATCGGCGTCATCGACGACATCGCCTTCCAGACCAACATCCTGGCGCTGAACGCGGCGGTGGAAGCCGCCCGCGCCGGCGAGCAGGGCCGCGGCTTTGCCGTCGTGGCCGGTGAGGTCCGCAGCCTCGCGGGGCGCAGCGCCGCGGCGGCCAAGGAAATCAAGACCCTGATCGGCGCGAGCGTCGAGCGCGTGCAATCCGGCGCCCGCCTGGTGCAGGACGCCGGCTCGACGATGACCGACATCGTCGGCGCCGTGCAGCGCGTGACCGACATCATTGGCGAGATCAGCACCAGCGCCGCCGCCCAGAGCCGCGGCATCGACGATGTCACCAGCGCCGTCACCAAGGTCGACGACATGACGCAGCAGAACGCCGCCCTCGTCGAGGAAAGCGCCGCGGCGGCCGAGTCGCTGCGCGAGCAGGCGCAGCGACTGGCCCAGGTGGTCAGCCAGTTCCGCGTGCGATAGCGGCCCAGGCGGCCCAGGACTGGGCGGCCAGATTCAGCGTGTTGATCTGCACGGCGACCGTCGTTGCCAGGTCGTGACCGTAGCCGCCGGCCATGCTCAGCACCACGGGGATGCGGCGTTCGCTTAAGCCCGCCAGTACGCGCCGATCGCGTTCGGCCAGACCTTCATAGGTCAACTTCAACCGACCCAGGCGGTCGCCTTCGTGGGGGTCGGCGCCGGCAAGATAGAACACCAGGCCCGGATCAATGCGACGCCAGACCTCGCCGAGTGCCGCGTCCAGCGCAGCCAGGTAGTCCGCATCGCCGCAGCCGTCGGCCAGATCCACGTCCAGATCGCTCGCCTCCTTGCGAAACGGGAAGTTGCGCGCGCCGTGCATGGAGAAGGTGAACACCGTGTCGTCGTCGCGGAAGATGGCCGCAGTGCCATTGCCCTGGTGCACGTCCAGGTCGATGACGAGGACGCGCAACAGGCTGCGGTGGCTTCTTGCCCACTCGGCCTGCATCAAGCGCGCAGCGACGGCAACGTCGTTGAAGACGCAATAGCCGGAGCCCTTGTCGGCATAGGCATGGTGGGTGCCACCCGCCATATTGGCCGCGACGCCCTCGACCAGGGCCGCCCGGGCGGCCGCGATGCTGGCGCCCACCGAGCGCCGCGAACGCTCGGCCATGGACGGGCTCCACGGGAAGCCGATCTCGCGCTGCTGGGCGGCGCTGAGGTGGCCGAGCAGGACCGCATCCACATAGTCCGGCGTATGGGCCAGGGCCAGTTCACCCTCGCTGGCGGCCGGCGCCGGCTGCATGCGCAGCAACCCCGGCTCGCGCTCGAAATGCTCCCGTAACAAGCGGTACTTAGATTGCGGGAAGCGGTGCCCCGGCGGCAGGGCCAGGCTGTGGGCATCGGAATGGAAGGCCTGCATGGCCGCCACGATAGCCGTGGACCTTTGTCACACCCCGACACCCCTAGTTTGCTGCACTGCACAAAATAGTCCTTGCAATCTGGCGCCCGGCCCCTATCATTCAGTTCATGTTGCAGTGCAGCAAAAGAAGCACAGCAAACGGTTCAACCACCTGAAATCGGAGTCTCACCATGCTGACCGCTGAACAAGTCCTCGCCGCCCACAAGGCCAATGTCGAAACCCTCTTCGGCCTGACGAACAAGGCGTTCGAAGGCGTCGAAAAGCTCGTCGAGCTGAACCTGCAAGTCGCTCGCACCGCGCTGAGCGAAGCCGCTGACACCACCGCCGCCGCCCTGTCCGTCAAGGACGCACAAGAGCTGCTGTCCCTGCAAGCCGCCCTGCTGCAGCCGACCGCCGAGAAGGCCGCCTCCTACAGCCGCCACATCTACGACATCGCCTCCGCCACCGGCGCCGAAGTCGCCAAGGCTGCAGAAGCCAAGTTCGCCGACGTGCAGAAGAGCTTCACCGCTGTTGTCGACAACGCCGCCAAGAACGCCCCGGCCGGCACCGAGAACGCCGTCGCCCTGGTGAAGTCGGCTGTCGCTGCCGCCAACAACGCTTTCGAGTCGGTCCAGAAGGCCACCAAGCAAGCCGTTGAAGTGGCCGAGTCCAACTTCCAGGCCGCGACCAGCCAAGCCGTCAAGGCCACGCAGACCGCGACCCGCGCCGCCAAGCGCGCCGCCTGATCCTCAGGCTCTCGCCTCCCGAAAGCCCGGTGCACCCGCACCGGGCTTTTTCTTTGCCCGGCGCAAGTGCACCGGGCTTTCTCCTTTCCGACATTCGCGAACCCGGCTGTTGATTCGTCGCCGGCTGGCGTCGATTCGCCGATTCGGCGGCTCGCCGGTTGCGACGGGCGTGTCTACTCATGCCATCGCAAGTCGAGAACCGCACCATGAGACCCAACCGCATCCGCCATCGCCCGCCGTACCACCCGGCACACCGCGTCGTCTTCGGGCTGGGCGTTATCGGCATCGGCACGCTGGCCCTGCTGGACAACCTTCACGTCTTCGGCATGCCGCTGCTGCGCACCTTCTGGCCGCTGGCCCTGGTGCTGTTCGGGCTGAGTCGCATCGTCTGGCCACGCCACGCGGGCAACTGGCTGTTCGGCATCGCCCTGGTCATCGTCGGCGCCGTGATGACCGCACAGAACCTGGACCTCGTCAGCATCCGGCTGCGCGACTGGTGGCCCGTCTTCATCATCCTGGCTGGCCTGTCCATCCTGGCGCGTGGCATGTTCCCGCGCTACCGCGGAGCAGGGGCTTGCGCCGACACGCCGTCGACGCTCGAGCACGGCGACCGCATTGCCATCGACGCAAGCTTCAGCGCCATCCGCCAGCAGAACGATTCGCGCGCCTTCAAGGGCGGCCGCATCGACGTGACCTTCGGCGGCGTCGAGCTGGACCTGCGCCAGGCCGCGATCGAGGGCCCTGAGGCCGTGCTCGAGATCTCGGCCCGCTTCAGCGGTGTCGAGCTGCGCGTGCCGCGCGACTGGCAAGTCATTGTCGACATCGCGCCCACGCTGGGCGGCGTGGAGGACCGTACGGTGCCGCCCATGAACCCGACGCAACGCCTCGTGCTGCGGGGCGACGCGATGTTCGGCGGCGTCGAAGTCAAGAACTGAAGTGCACCCGCTGCTGGTGCACCGGCGCGGCCTGGCCGCCTGCCTGCTGGCCGCCGCGCTGGCGGGCGCGGTGCTGGCCGCGCTGCTGGTCATCGAGGGGTTGGCCGACGCTCCCTGGGCCCTGGCCTGGGCATTGCCGCTGAGCACAGTGCTGAGCTTTGTCGCACTGTCGCTGTATCACCTCTGCCGCAGCCAGCCCTTCGGTGCCGGCCGCTGGCCGCGGGCACTGGCTGCACGGATTGCGGCCGTGCTGCTGCTCGGCGGCGCGGCGCTCGCACTCGCGGCAGGCTGGAATGCAGCGGGCCTCGCCCTCGGCCGCCCGGCCGGCCTGGTCACGATGACCCCGGCGACCTGGGGCTTCTTGCTGCTGGCCAATCTCATCCTGCTGACGCTGTCGGTGCTGGCCCACGACCTGCTGCTGGCCGTCGAATCCGCGCAAGCCTCCGCCACCCGCGAGGCCGAGGCGCGGCTGCTGGCCCGCGACATGGAGCTGCAGCTGCTGCGCCTGCAGATCGACCCGCATTTCCTCTTCAACAGCCTGAACTCCATCAGCGCGCTGACCAGCTTCGACCCCGCTGGCGCGCGGCAGATGAGCATCGACCTGGCCCAGTTCTTCCGGCAGACCCTGGCGCTGGCCGGCCGCGAGCGCATCCGCCTGGAGGACGAGCTCGACCTCATCGGCCATTACCTCGCCATCGAGCGCCAACGCCTGGGCGACAAGCTGCGCAGCGCCATTGATGCGCCGCCCGAGACCCTGGCCGGCCTGCTGCCGCCGCTGACGCTGCAGCCCCTGGTCGAAAACGCCCTCAAGCACGGCCTGCGCGCGCTGGACGAGGGCGGCCTCGTGCAGATCCACGCCCTGGTGCGCGACGGCTGGCTGCACCTGGCCGTGCGCAACCCCGTGCCCGCCGAACCCACGCGCGAGGCTGGTTTGGGCCAGGGCCTGCGCCATCTGCGCGAGCGACTGGCCGCGCAGTACCGCGACCGTGCCCGTGTGAGCTGGGGCGCGACGCGCGAGGGCTTCGCGGTCGAGATCAGCATTCCATTCGAGAACGAGACGCCATGACGCTGCAAGCCCTCATTGCCGACGACGAACCCCTGGCCCGCCGCCTGCTGCGCGAGTTCCTGAAAGCCCACGCCGACATCGCCATAGCCGCCGAGGCCGATAACGGCCTGGACGCCGCCCGCGCCATCACCGAGCTCAAGCCCGACCTCGTCTTTCTCGACATCCAGATGCCGCGCCTGACGGGCCTCGAAGTGCTGGAGCTGACCGGCCGGCGCGACGGCGTCATCTTCACGACGGCACATGACCAGCACGCCATGCGCGCCTTCGAGCTGCATGCGGTGGACTATTTGCTCAAGCCCTTCAACCAGCCCCGCTTCGACACCGCGCTGACACGCGCGCGCCGCTTGCTAGGTCAGGCTCAGCCCGGGCTGGACAAACTCGTCTCGCCGCAGGCGCTGAGCCGTGTGCTCGTACGCGACGCCGAGCGCAGCGGGGGCATGCAGGTGCTGGCGGTCGACGCCATCGACTACATCGAGGCCCAGGCCGACAACGTCGCCTTCCACAGCGCCGGCCGCGACCACCTGAAGGCCCAGCGCATCTCGGACCTGGAGGCCCGGCTCGACCCCAGCCGCTTCGTGCGCGTACACCGCTCCTTCATCATCAACCTCACGGCGCTGCAGGCTCTGGAGAAGACGGACAGCGACGCCCACGTCGCGCGCATGAGGAATGGCAAGCGCATTCCCGTCAGCCGCAGCGGCTACGACAGGCTGCGCGCGGTACTCTGACGCTCGGCGCGAAGGCTGCGGCGGGAAAACACGGAGCGTCATAGGCGGCATTGACATTAGGATAGCGCTATCCAAAGCCCTCAGATCCGCTCTCGCTCGCGCCCCATGACCCACCTTGCGCCCGAATCCCTCGTCTTCATGGGCGTCGCCGGCAGCGGTAAATCCGCGCTGGGCGCTGCCGTCGCTCATAGAGCCGGCCGTGTCTGGCTGGAGGGCGACGACTTCCACAGCGAGGCCAACCGCCGCAAGATGGCCCAGGGCCAGCCGCTGACCGACGATGACCGCGCCGGCTGGCTCGCCGCGCTGTGCGAGCAACTGCGTTGCCACCCGCTAGGCGCCATGGCCGCATGCTCAGCGCTCAAGCGCCGCTACCGTGACCAGCTCCGCCAAGCCTCACCGGGCCTGCGCTTCGCCTTCCTGGATGTCGACCGGGCCGAGGCCCGCCGTCGCATCGAGGCACGCGGCGGCCATTTCTTCTCCGTCAGCCTGGTCGACAGCCAGTTCGAGACGCTGGAGTCGCCCGTCGGCGAGCCTGGCGTGCTGCACCTGGATGCACTCGCCCCGCTGGACCAGTTGCAGGCGCAGGTGTTCGCCTGGTTGCAGAGCACAGCATGAGCGCGCGCCCGCTCACTCGGCGCGAGATCGTCGGCTACGGCCTGGGCGACATGGGGTTCAACTTCTACTGGACCAACATCTCGACCTTCCTGCTGATCTTCTACACCGACGTGTTCGGCATCACCGCAGCCGCCGCCGCGACGATGTTGTTCGTCATCAAGATCTTCAACGCCTTCACCGACCCCATGATCGGCGCCTTCGCCGACCGCACGCAGACGCGCTGGGGCAAGTTCCGGCCCTATCTGCTCTTCATGCCGGTGCCGCTGGCGGTGATCGGTGTGCTGACCTATTCCACGCCCGACTTCGGCCCCACGGGCAAGCTGGTGTGGGCCTACGTGACCTACCTGCTCTTGATGACGGTCTACACCAGCGTCAACCTGCCCTACAGCGCCTTGTCGGGGGTGATCTCGGGCGACGCGCGGGAGCGCAATGCTGTCAACGCGTCCCGTTTCGTCTGCGGCTTTGCGGGCGGCACCCTCGTCACGGCCGTGTCGCCCCGACTGGTGGGCTGGTTCGGCGGTGGCGACCCAGCCCTGGGCTGGACGCTGACCATGGTGTTCTGGGGCGTTGCCGCCGCGCTGATCTTCGCCTTCACCTTCAGCGCGACGACCGAGCGCGTCCAGCCGGTACAGGCCGAGCCCTCCAGCGTGCGCCAGGACCTGGCCGACCTGCGCAGCAACCTGCCCTGGATCCTGCTGTTCTTCCTGGCGCTGATCATCATGCTCAGCATCACGCTGCGCATGACCAGCGCGGCCTACTACTTCAAGTACGTGGTCAACCGGCCCGAGCTTCTGGCCACCTTCATGCCGGCCTACCTGCTGGCCGCGGCGGCCGGCACGGCGTGCACGCCCTTCCTCACTCGCTTCATCGACAAGCGCAAGCTGCTGATCGGGTTGATGCTCGCTTCCACCGTGCTGTCGATGGCCTTCCTGTTCGTCGACGCCGATCAGATCGCGCTGATGTATGCGCTGCAGATCGCGCTCGGTCTCGTCCTCGGCCCGAAATCGCCGCTGTCCTTTTCGATGCTGGCCGATTCGGCCGACTTCAACGAATGGCGCAACGGCCGCCGCGCGACGGGCATGACCTTCGCGGCCAGCTCGTTCGCGCAGAAGCTCGGCACGGCTGTCGCCGTCGGCGTCATCGGCACGCTGTTCACGGCGCTGGGCTATGTGCCCAACGCGGTGCAATCGGCCGACTCCCAGGCCGGCATCGTCTGGCTGATGTCCGTGATCCCGGCCGGCTTCACGCTGCTGGCCGCCGTCATCATGGTCTTCTACACGCTGGACAACCCCACCATGGCGCGCATCCAGGCCGACCTGGCCGCGCGCAAGTTCTCCACTTCACCGGTCTGACGCCCATGCTGCGACACCTCGATGACGGCGAGCGCTGCGAGCTCACCAGCCCCACCGCCCTGCCCCAGGCCGCCGGCTTCCTGTGGAACCGCCGCATGATGATCCAGGTGACCTGCCGCGGCTACGCCACCGCGCAGTTCATGCAGCCCGAGCCGGCCAAGTACGCCCATGCGCCCAACCTGGAGGCCAAGACCTTCATGCAGCCGGAGCAGGCCTACTACGCCCACCACCCCGGCCGCTTCGTCTACGTGAAGGACGAGGGCACCGGCGAGCTGTTCTCGGCGCCGTATGAGCCGGTGCGCGCGCCGGTCGACAGCTTCAGCTTCTTCGTCGGCCGGCACGACCTGAGCTGGACGGTGGAGCACCTCGGCCTGCGCGTGGAGATGGCGTTAGGCCTGCCGACCGACGATGTCGTCGAGCTGTGGGAGGTTCGCGTCACCAACCTTTCGGGCCGGCCACGGCGCATCAGCGTCGTGCCCTACTTTCCCATCGGCTACATGTCGTGGATGAACCAGTCGGCCGAGTGGCGCGCCGACCTGGGCGGCATCGTTGCCAGCAGCGTGACGCCCTACCAGAAGGTGGCGGACTACTTCAAGAACCTGCAGCTTAAGGACAAGACCTATTTCCTCTGCGAGCGCGCACCTGATGCCTGGGAGGCCAGCCAGAGCGCGTTTGAAGGCGAAGGCGGCCTGCACCGCCCGAGCGCGCTGCAGGTCGAGCAGCTCGCCGGTGGCGACGCCCGCTACGAAACGCCTGCTGCCTGTGTGCAGTACAGGCTGACGCTGCAGCCCAACGAGGGCCAGACCTGGCGCTTCCTCTTCGGCCCTGCGCTGGACGACGCCGAGATCGCCAGCGTACGCGAGACCTACCTCAGCGAAGCCGGCTTCGCCCGCGCCCACGCTGCCTATGCCGACTACGTCGACGGCGGCCGAGGCTGCCTGCGCATCACGACGCCCGACGCCGACTTCGACCGCTTCGTGAACCACTGGCTGCCGCGCCAGGTTTTCTATCACGGCGACGTGAACCGCCTCAGTACCGACCCGCAGACGCGCAACTACTTGCAGGACAACCTCGGCATGGCCTATATCGCGCCGAGCGTCACGCGCGGCGCACTGTTGCATGCGCTGAGCCAACAGGCCGCCAACGGCTCCATGCCGGACGGCATCCTGCTCATCGAAGGCGCCGAGCTGAAGTACATCAACCAGGTGCCGCACACCGACCACTGCGTTTGGCTGCCTGTGTGCCTGCAGGCCTACCTGGACGAGACGGGCGACTTCGCGCTGTTGGATGTGGTGGTGAACGACCTCACCGTCGCCGAACGGCTGGACGCCGCCATGACCTGGCTGAGACAGGACCGCGACGCGCGCGGCCTGAGCTACATCGCCCAGGGCGATTGGTGCGACCCGATGAACATGGTGGGCTACAAGGGCCGCGGCGTGTCGGGCTGGCTCACTGTTGCGGCCGCCTATGCAATGCGGCTGTGGGGCGGTATCTGCGCCAGCGCCGGCCGCTCCGACCAAGCCGCGCGCTGGCAGGCTGCGGTCGAGGACCTGAATGCCGCCGCCAACCGTCATCTGTGGGATGGCGCCTGGTTCGCACGCGGCATTACTGATGACGATGTGATCTTCGGCGTCAGCGCCGACACCGAAGGCCGCATCTATCTCAACCCGCAGTCCTGGGCCATGCTCAGCGGTGCCGCGAGCGGCGAGCAGCGCGTGAAGATGCTGGCCGCCATCGACGCGCAGCTCGACACGCCGCACGGCATGGCGATGTTCAACCCGCCCTACTCCGGCATGCGCGACGACGTCGGCCGCGTGACGCAGAAGCATCCCGGCTCGGCCGAGAACGGCGCCGTCTACAACCACGCTGCCAGCTTCTACGTGCATGCGCTGTACGACGCCGGCGAGAGCGACCGCGCCTACAGCGCGCTGCGCCGAATGATTCCGGGCCCTGACGAGGCCGACTATCTGCAGCGCGGCCAGTTGCCGGTCTTCATTCCCAACTACTACCGCGGCGCGCACCAGCAGTTCCCGCGTACGGCCGGCCGCTCCAGCCAGCTCTTCAACACCGGCACCGCGGCCTGGGCCTATCGCTGCGTCATCGAAGGCCTTTGCGGCCTGCGCGGCGATGCGAAAGGCCTGCGAGTGAAGCCGCAACTGCCCTCGGGCTGGGACGAGCTCAGCGCTGAACGCGAGTTCCGCGGTGCGCGCTTTCACCTGCAGGTTCGCCGCACCGGCCAAAACCGCGTACTTCTGGATGGCCAGCCATTGCCAGATGGCCTGGTGCGCGACATCGAGCCCGGCCGCAGCTACCGGCTGGACGTCGAGCTAGGTTGACGCCCGCCGCACGACCTGGAAGCCCAGGTCCACGTTGGGCTGCTCCACCGGCTGGCCGCGCATCAGTTTCATCAACATCTGCGCCGCCTGCTCGCCGATCTGACGGCGCGGCGTGGCCACGGTAGTGAGTGGCGGCACCATCTGGTCGCTGCCCGGCAGGTCGTTGAAGCCGGCCACCGCCACGCGGCCAGGCACGGCCACCCCCAGGCGCAAGGCCGCCAGCAGCGCGCCCTGCGCAAGGTCGTCGTTGCAGAAGAAGATGGCGTCGGTCTCAGGCGACTCGCGCAGCACACGCTCCAGCATCGCGCCACCGAGCGCCATGGACGAGGGCTCGGCGATCAGCACCTTGTTCACGCTCTCGCCCAGGCCGGCTTGCACCAGCGCCTCCTTGTAGCCCTCACCGCGTTCCAAGGTGCGTGGGTCGAGCTGGGCGGCAACGTAGACGACGCGGCGCCGACCCGAATCGAGCAGATGCTGCGTGATGGCCCGCCCGGCATCGCGTTGCGAGAAGCCCACGCTGTGGCTGCCCGGCTCCACCTCCATCACATGCACGCAGGGAACGCCGCTGCCCTCGATCAGAGCGGCCGCCGCCGGGCTGCGATCGCGGCCGGTGACGATGAGACCGGCCGGCCGGTGTGCCAGAAAGCTGCGCAGCACGGCCTCCTCTTCGCTGGCGTCGTAATGGGTGACGCCGATCAGCGTCTGGTAGCCGGCCGGCACGAGCGTGGTCTGCACCGCGTCGAGCAGCTCTACGAACAGCGTGTTGCTCAGCTTGGGGATCAGCACCGCGACATGGGAGCTGCGGCTGGAGGCCAGCGCGCGGGCGGCCGGATCGGGCACGTAGCCCAGCGCAGTGGCGGCGGCCTGGACGCGCTCGCACAGCTCCTGCGCCACCGCCCGCTCGCCACGCAGGGCCCGCGACACGGTGATGGGGCTGACGCCGGCGGCCTGCGCCACGTCCGCCAGCGTCACCCGGCCGGTGGCCCTGGTGCGTCTGGGGGAGGCGGCTGATGTCGTCTTGCTGCTCGGCATTTCTACATGGTATCCCCCATATCGGAGGGGGAATTCGATGCCTAGGATAGCGCAATCCCGAAACGCGATAGCCCACGGCGCAGCTGTTCAAACCTTGGGGATCGCGTGTTCGGGCGAGTTTCAACCTAAGCCATCCGGTTTTTTTAAGCTTCCAGGACAGCGCTATCCAGTAACCAAGTTTGTTTACCGAATACCGGCTCAACGACCACAAGGCAGCGGCCCACCGTGCCACCTCAGGAGACCTCCCATGCGAAATCCCGGTTCCAAGACCCTGATCCATCTGGCGGCCCTCACGGCTTGCGCCGTGCTGGCGCTTCCCGCCCTGGCCCAAAGCGCTGAGACACCGGCCACAACGCCTGACGCCGCGCCAGAGGTCAATCCCGGCGCCAGCGTGCTGAGCACTGTGGTCATTACGGGCTCGCGCATCTCGGCGCGCGGCTTCACGCAACCGACGCCGACCACGCGCCTCACCGCCTCGGACCTCGAGAAGGCGGCTCACCCGAACATTTTCCAGAGCCTCGTTGAGTTGCCTGCGCTCCAGGGCAGCACGGGTCGCACCACCTTCACCAACAGCACCAGCAGCGGCTTGCAGGGCCTCAGCTCCCTGAGTCTGCGCGGCCTGACCCCGATCCGCACGCTGACCCTGCTCGATGGCCAACGCGTGGTGCCGGCCAACGTGACCGGCGTGGCTGACATCAGCCAGTTCCCACAGCTCCTCGTCACACAAGTCGACGTGGTGACCGGCGGTGCCGGCGCCTCTTACGGCTCCGACGCCGTCGGCGGCGTGGTGAACTTCATCACCGACAAGCGCTTCAAGGGCTTCAAGGCCAACATCGAAGCTGGCCAGACCAACTACGGCGACGACAAGAACGGCGCACTGCAAGCCGCCTGGGGCCGGAGCTTCCTCAACGACCGTGCGCACGTTGCCGTGAGCGTGGAACTCGTCCGTGAAAAGGGCGTGCCCTCACCCCGCTTTGGTGGCCAGGGCGCCAACGGCCGCACCTGGTTCAACAATCCGGCCTGGCAACAGCGCCCTACCGGCCAGACCACGGACGGCAGGCCGCAGCTGTTCGACATCCGCAACGCCCAACAGTTCCAGTACTCCAAGTACGGCTTGATCACCCAGGGTCCGCTGCAGGGCACCGCCTTCGGCAAGGACGGCGTGCCCTACAAGTTCGACTACGGCTCCAACGGCGTGCCCACAGGCACGGGTGCAGTGACAGGCTGCATCACACCCTTCTGCGTGGGCGGCGACCTCTCCGGCACCATCGGCGGCGGCACCACCATGGGCATGAACCTGCAGCGTCAGGTCTTCTACACCCGTGGTAGCTATGAGCTGGACGATGACAACGAGGTCTACTTCACGGTCAACCTGGCCAGGACCAACGCTCGCAACACGCCCAACCCCGGTTCGCCCAAGCTGGACAACTTGACCATCCAGTGCGAGAACCCCTACGTGCCGGCCTCCATCAAGCAGGCCTGCGTGGACAAGGGCATCACCAGCTTCAAGTTCGGCACGGCCTACGGCAACCAGCCCAAGGACATCGAGGTCAACCCGATCCGCGAACAGAAGCGGTTCGTGCTGGGTGCGACCGGCAAGGCTAGCGCGCTAGGCCAGACTTGGTCGTATGACGGCTACTTCGAGCACGGCGAAAACAGCATCGATCTGAAGGTCAGCAACATCATGCTGAACCCGCGCTTCAACGCCGCCATCGACGCCGTGCGCAATTCGTCCGGCCAGATCGTCTGCCGAAACGCCACCGCTGTGGCCGCGGGCTGCGCGCCGCTGAACATCATCGGCGATGTGCAGCAGGATCCGGCCGCGCTGGCCTATGTGTTCCCGGCCGTCGGTCCGCATCAGTTGTCGGTGCAGCGTCAGACGGTGGCCAGCTTCAACGTCAACGGCCAGCCGTTCTCGAACTGGGCAGGACCGGTGGCCGTCGCCTTCGGGGCGGAAGCTCGCAAGGAAGGTTACTGGGTGACGGGCGACCCCTACGGCAATGGCGTCTACCCCGCAACGCCCAATACGGCCGACTACCCGGCTGACCCACTCCTCAACACCACTGTGGGCAACAACTGGTTCGCCGGCAACTACCACGCTGCGGCGGGCGCCTACAACGTGAAAGAAGCTTTCGTCGAAGTGAACGCTCCGATGTTCAAGTCCGACAGCCTGGGCGAGGCCAACCTCAACGCGGCCGTGCGTCGCACGCTCTACAGCACCGCCGGCGGCATCAACAGTTGGAAGATCGGCTCGACCTGGAAGACCGGGGTCGATGGCCTGCGCGTTCGCTACGTCGCCTCGCGTGATGTGCGTGCGCCGAATCTCTCCGAGCTGTTTGCCGCGCCGGTGGTCATCAACCAGGCCGTCAACTTCCAGGGCAACACCTACAACGTGCAGCAACGCACCATCGGCAACGTCAACCTTCGCCCCGAGCTGGCCAACAACCGCATCCTCGGCCTGGTGTTGTCGCAGCCCAAGTGGGCGCCAGGCTTCAGTGCGTCGATCGACTACTTCGACATCAAGTTGAAGGACGTGATCTCCACCCTCGGAGCCCAGCAGGAAGTGGACCTCTGCGCTGCCGGCAACCAAGAGATCTGCGCCGCGATGGATCTTGTCAGCCCCGTGAAGTACGTGACGCTGCAGGCCTTCAATCTGGCCAGGATGCGCAGCAAGGGCTTCGACATGGAAGCTCTCTACCGATTCAACCTGGCCAGCGTCAATCTGCCCGGCAAGCTCACGCTGCGTGGCCTGGCAACGCACACCAACAGCTTCCTGGTCACATCGGGCATCGTGGGCACCATCCCGGCCGAGCGCGCAGGCGTCAACCTCGGCGACACGCCGACGTGGAAGGCCCAGTTCTCGCAATCCTGGGAAGGCGAAAAGGCCAGCTTCACGGTGGGCCAGCGCTGGGTCAGCAATGGCGTCTACAGCAACGAGTTCATCGAGTGCCAGACCACCTGCCCAGTCTCCACCGCCATGCACCAGACCATCGACAACAACCACATGAAGGGCGCTTTCTACTGGGATCTCGCCGGCAACTACAAGATCAACAAAAACATCACCGCCTACTTCAAGATCGACAACGTCACCGACGTCGCGCCGCCCAACGCCCCGGGCACCAACACCGGCTATGGCGTGAACCCCTCGCTGTTCGACGTGCTGGGCCGCCAGTACCGCGTGGGCGCCCGCATGACGTTCTGACGCCGGTCGCGTCCTACAGCGGCGGCCAGCGCATGCCGCGAGACTTCGCGCATGCGCTGGCTTGATCAGATCCGACCGCTGGGACGCGTGCTGAAGCTGACCTTCGACGGCTTCCTCGACGACCGCGGCCCGCGCATGGGCGCGGCACTCGCCTACTACACGCTGTTCTCGCTGGCACCGCTGCTGCTCATCGTCGTGTCCGTGGCCGGCCTGGTCTGGGGCGGCGAGGCGGTGCGCGGCGAGCTCTTCGACCAGCTCGCCGCGCTGCTCGGCGCGACGGCCGCCTCGACAGTCGAAAGCATGCTGAAGTCGGTCTCCTGGCCGGCCGGCGGCTGGCTCAGCACGGTTGTCGGGCTGGGGCTGATGCTGGTCGGTGCGACGACGATGTTCGCCGAGCTACAGGATGCGCTGGACACCATCTGGCGCGTGCCGGCCCGCCCGGTGCAAGGCTGGCTGAACTGGCTGCGCGCGCGCCTGCTGAGCTTCGGCCTCATCTTTGGCCTGAGCTTTCTGCTGCTGGTGTCGCTGCTGCTGGACGCCGTCATGTCGGCCGCCCAGACCTGGTGGCAGCCCTGGTTCGGCGACTGGCTGCGCGTCGCTGCTCTGGCCAACACGGTGTTCAGCCAGGGCCTGGTGGTGGCCGTGTTCGCGCTGATCTTCAAGTGGATGCCACGCGTTCACGTCGCCTGGCGCGACGTGCTGCTCGGCGCCTTCGTCACGGCGGGCCTGTTTGCCCTGGGCCGCTATGGCATCGGCGCCTATCTGCAGCGCAGCGGCGTCGCCTCGGGCTTTGGCGCCGCGGCCTCGGTGGTGGCCCTGCTGGTGTGGGTGTACTTCTCGGCGCAGATCCTGTTGATCGGCGCCGAGTTCACCTGGGCCTACGCAAGAGTGTTGGGTTCGCGACGGGAAACGGACGAAGCTCGTGCAAACTTGCGCACCGATTCCCAGACCGCGACGCGATGACGACCACCACCACCGACGACGGCCTCAAGCTCCACCTGCGCCACTGGCCCACCACCGCGGCTTCCGCACGCGGCCAGTTGCTCATCTGCCATGGCCTGGGCGAACACATCGAGCGCTATGCCCATGTCGCCGCGGCACTGAACGCGGCCGGTTGGGATGTGCACGGCTGGGACCACCGCGGCCACGGGCGCAGCGATGGACGCAAGGGCGACATCCCCGCGCACGACGCGCTGCTGCGCGACACGGCACGCGTCATCGACGCCGTGCGCCAGCCGGGCAAGCGTTTCGTGCTGCTCGGCCACAGCATGGGCGGGCTGATCGCCGCGCGCTTTGCAGCGGAGGCGCTGACAGGCAAGCCCGCGGCCTGGAGCCGGCCGCTGGATGGCCTGGTGCTGTCTTCCCCCGCGCTGGATGCGGGCCTGTCCGGTTTTCAGAAGCTGCTGCTTGCCGCGGCGGGATCGCTCGCCCCGGGCCTGGCCGTCAGCAACGGCCTCAAGCCCGAATGGATCAGCCGCGACACCGCCGTCGTCAAGACCTACGCGACCGACCCGCTGGTGCATGACCGCATCACGGCGCGGCTGACGCGCTTCATCGTCGACAGCGGCGCCCGTGCCATTGGCGACGCACCGCGCTGGAAGCTGCGCACGCTGCTGATGTGGGCCGGCGCGGACCGCTGCGTGTCACCGCGCGGCAGCGAGGCCTTTGCGTCTGGCGCACCCGCCAATGTCGTCGCCACCAAGCCCTGGCCCGGCCTCTTCCACGAGATCTTCAACGAGCCCGAGAAGGCCGAGGTGCTGAAGACGCTTACCGATTGGCTGAACGCGTAAGCGCGTCAAGCCGGTCGACGATGAGCTCCAATCTCAGCAGCGGGTTGTCCATCACCATCAGCCGCTGGCGCGCCTCGACCGGCATGGGCAGCAGCTCGGCCCAGCGGTTGGCCAGCCAGCCCGCGTCGTCCCACTGGTAGGGCGGCTGCACGGGCAGGTCGTCCGCGGCGCCGCGGGCCTTCCAGCCGGCGAGCAGGTCCTGCAGTTGCTGAGCGGCCTGGCGCAGATCGTCTGGCACCGGCACCGCGACGTCGCCGGCCAACAGCTCAAGCCGGCCGACCCACAGGCCATGGCTGAGGTTGCGCGAGCCCTGCACGCGAAAGCGCTGTGTGCCGCAGATGCGGATGTTGATGAGGCCGGCCTGCGCGTGCTCGAAATCCTCGATGCGGGCCAGCGTGCCGACGTCGTGAAAAGCCTCGGCCCGAAAGCCCTCGCCCTCGCGCCGGCGCACCTCCTCGCCCGAAGTCAACGCCACGATGCCAAAGGGCTCGCCGCGCGCATGGCAGCGCTGCACCATGTCCAGGTAACGCGGCTCGAAGATGCGCAGCGCCAGATGGCCGCCGGGAAAGAACACCGAGCGCAGCGGGAACAGCGGCGTCTCGGCATCCATAGCTTCAGCGGGTCTTCTCGGCGATGCGCTGGCGCAGGATCGGCAAGACGGCTTGCGCCGCCTCGCGACCCGCCTGCACCGCACGGCGCCGCGCCGTGAAGTCGGCACTGCCCACGCCATCGAGCCTGGGCCGGATGACGACATCCGCCTCACGCAGCTCGAACATGTTGATGCTGCGCCCCATGATGGAAAAGGTCTGCATCAGCATGCGAAAGGCGTCGCCCGGCGGGTCCTTCTCGGGCGGCGAGGTGATGTCCACCGCGACGACGAGCTGCGCGCCCATTTCCCTGGCAAAGCGCACCGGCACCGGTGACACCAGGCCGCCGTCGACAAATTCGCGCTGGCCGATGCGCACCGGCTGGAACACGGCTGGCACGGCGCTGGAGGCGCGCACGGCCGTGCCGGTATCGCCACTGCGGAACAGGATGGAGGAGCCGTCGGACAGGTCAGTGGCGACGATGCCCAGCGGCACCACCATCTGCTCGATGTTCTTGCCGCCCGTCTTGTCGCGGATGAAGCGCGCCAGCGCCTCGCCGCGGATCAGGCCGCGCAGCGGGAAGGACCAGTCGGTGATCGCGCCCTCGTCCATGGTCTCGGCCAGGGTCTGCATCTCCTTGCCGGTCTTGCCCGAGGCGTAGAGCGATGCGACGAGACTGCCGGCCGAGGTGCCGGCGACCAGGTCGACCTTGATGCCGTTCTCTTCGAACACCTGGATGACGCCAATGTGGGCAAAGCCGCGCGCGGCGCCGCCGCCCAGGGCCAGGCCGATGCGTGGCGGTTTCGGGGCTGGCTTGATGACGGGTGGCGGCTCAGGCGGCGGCGTCGGGACGACGACGACCGGCGGCTGGGGTGGCTGGCTGGGCAGCATGGAGCAACCGGCCAGCGCGACAAGGGAGGCCGCGAGCCAGGCACGGCGGATCAGGACAGGATTCATTTCAAGGCAGAGGGAGCGCGGCGCACGATAACCGAGGCCGATCAGGCCAGCTTGTAGCTTTGCAGATGGATGGAGGTCTCGGTGCCGGCGATGCCCTTGATGAGGCGCACCCGCTCCAGCACGTCGGCCAGCTCCTGCAAGCTGGAGCTGCGGATCTCGGCCAGCAGGTCCCAGCGGCCGTTGGTGTCGAAGAGTCCCGTGATGCCGGGCTCGCCGAGCAGCATGGCCACCACCTCGCGCGTGCGGTTGCCTTCAACCGTGATGCTCATCCATGCCGTGATCTGGTCGGGCACCGAGTCGGGCCGCAGGCGCACCGTGTAGCCGGTGATGACGCCGCTGTCTTCCAGCCGTGCGATGCGGTTGGTGACGGTGCCGCGCGAGACCTTGAGCTTGGCCGCGAGCGTGGCGACGCTGGCCCGGGCATCGGTGCGCAGCAGGGCGAGGAGTTGCTGGTCAAGGGCATCCATTTTGAGCAATTCGGCAATTTCCACTGCCATTTTGCCAAATCGCGATGCATTACGTGGCAAGAGTTGAGCTTCTGTTTGGCACATGGCCCCGGAAGAATCGCCTCAACACATTCCGCGAGACTGCCATGACCACCGTCCTCACCACCCAAGACGTCGCCCGCCTTGTCCAACGTGTCGGACTTCCCGATTTACTTCGCCGCCTTGTCAGCTACCTCGAATCCGACTACCTGCGATGGGCCGAATTCGACAAGACGCCCCGTGTCGCCGCCCATTCACAAGACGGCGTCATCGAGCTGATGCCCATCGCCGACGCCAGCCTCTACAGCTTCAAATACGTCAACGGCCACCCCAAAAACCACCGCTTCGGCCTGCCGACCGTGATGGCTTTCGGCGTGCTCGCCGACGTGGCGACCGGCGCCCCCGCCTTGCTCTCCGAGCTGACCCTGACCACCGCCATGCGCACCGCCGCCACCTCGGTCATGGTGGCCAAGCGCCTCGCCCGCCCCGACAGCCGCGTGATGGCCCTGATCGGCAACGGCGCCCAGAGCGAGTTCCAGGCCCTGGCCTTCCACCACCTGCTCGGCATCCGCGAGCTGCGCCTCTACGACATCGACCCGGCCGCGACGGCCAAGCTGGTGCGCCACCTTCAGCAAACGCCCGGCCTGACGCTGACCGTGTGCGCCTCCACGGCCGAGGCCGTCAGGGGGGCCGACATCGTCACCACCGTGACCGCGGACAAATCCAACGCCACCATCCTGACGCCCGACATGATCGAGCCCGGCATGCACATCAACGGCGTCGGCGGCGATTGCCCGGGCAAGACCGAGCTGCACCGCGGCGTGCTGGAGATGGCCCGCGTGATCTGCGAGTTCGAGCCACAGAGCCGCATCGAAGGCGACATGCAGCAGATGCCGGCCGATTTCCCCGTCACCGAGTTCTGGCGAGTGCTCGCCGGCCAGGCCCCGGGCCGCGAGTCGGCCAGCCAGGTCACCGTGTTCGACTCGGTCGGCTTCGCGCTGGAGGACTTCTCCGCGCTGCGCCTGCTGCGCGACGTGAGCAATCAGCTTGGCCTGGGCGCGCCGCTGGACCTGATCCCGCAGATGGCTGACCCCAAGGATTTGTTCGGCGAACTGCATCTGACCCACCAGCTTCAGGTGGCTTAGGGCCTGTTCACGCTACGGGAATCGGTGCGAGAGGGTCTGCGCGGGTGCAGGGCTAGGCGTGCGGCGCCGCCTGGGCTCGTGCCCAGGCCAGGCGCGCAACAACGCCATGCGCCCGCGCAGGCCCTCTCCCGAAGGGTTGCCACCCAAAAGCCCGCGCGCGGCGTTGCGAAGCCTCGCTGGGGCCGACCCCAGCTTCGACTTTGCGCCTTGCTCGCGGGCTTTTGGGTGGCAACGCATCCGATCCCCGTAGCGTGAACAGGCCCTGGCGTCCGCAACTTTCACGACGTTCCTCGCCAGCGCGCGCCCCCAGAATCGGTGGCGCACGCTGCCGGAGGGCTCGCATGGGATCTGCCGCTCGACTGACCCGCCACTTTTGGCCACTGGGTCTGCTGCCCGCGCTGGCCGCGGCCGAGCCACTGCCTACCGATCCGCTGGAGCGTCAATGCTGGCTGTCACACACGGCCCAGCGCACGGCCCTCGACCTGCGTGAGCCGGTCTCGGTGCACTTCAGCAACGTCAAGACCGGCTACCGCGTGCGCTCGCCCTTCTGGGTGGAGTTCGGCATCCGTGGCATGGGCGTCATTCCGGCCGGCAATGCCAACGAGAAGGCCGGCCACCACCACATCCTCATCGACACGCCGCTGCCGCGCGACCACACCGCACCCATCCCCTTCTCCAATACGCACAAGCATTTCGGCAAGGCCCAGACCGGCACCGAGATCGACCTGCCGCCGGGCCGCCACACCATGCGGCTGCTGTTCGCCGACCACGCCCACAAACCCTATTTCGTCTTCAGCAACGAGATTGCCATCGAGGTCGTGGGCAAGCGCGCCGACGCCCCGGCGCCCAAGGTCGTTGCGGGTGACCGCGACACCTGCGAGGCCTGGTACGAGGACTTGCGCGCCGCGCCACGCGCCTCAGCCGGCCGCGAGGTCTATGTGAAGAACCTGCGCGATGAAGAGGCGGTGTCGAGCCCCTTCACGCTGTCCCTGGGCGTGCTCGGCGCCGGCCTGGGCGTGGCGCCGGCCGGCACCGCCATCAAGGACACGGGGCATTTCCGCCTCAGCTTTGCGCCCAAGGGCGGCGGCAATACGGTGCGCCAGAACCTCGTCGACGGCCGCACCGAGGCCATCGTCGACCTGCCCCTGGGCGAGTACGAGGCGGTTGTCAGCCTGCACGACGGCGCCGGAGAGTTCCTGCTCAAGGCCGCGCCGCTGAAGTTCAGCGTCACCCGTCACGACAGGTAGGCGCCAACGTCCTCCACGTCGATCAGCGCTGCCGCCATGAAGCGCCGCGCATAGGTCAGGCAGACGCCCGAGCGTAGGAAAAGTTCAAACAGGCCCGGGTCGAGATGGCCCTCGGCCACCATGCGCCGCATGAGGCCTAAGGCCTCGGACAGGCGCTTGCCCGGCTTGTAGGGCCGGTCATCGGCCGTCAGTGCCTCGAAGACATCCGCAATGGCCATCATGCGGGCCTGCGGGCTCATCTGTGCGCCGGTCAGGCCGCGCGGGTAGCCCTTGCCGTCCATGCGCTCATGATGGCCACCCGCGATCTCGGGCACCTCGCGCAGATGCTTGGGGAAAGGCAGCTCGTGCAGCATCTTCAGCGTCTGCACGATGTGGTCGTTGATCTTGTAGCGCTCCTCCTCCGTCAGCGTGCCACGCGAGATCGTGAGGTTGTGCAGCTCCCCCCGGTGATAGAGGTGTTCGGGCTGCTTGAGTTTGAAGCCCCAGCGGTTGTCACCGCCCAGTTGGTCGGTGGCGGGGCGCGGCAGGATGTGCTCGGGCCGGTCCTGCAGCAGGCGCTCAGGAGCAGGCAGCGGCGGGCGCGGTTTGGGCTGGCGGCGCAGCTCCTCGATGGACAGGCCGAGCGTGTCGTCGAGCGTGCGCAACCAGCGCCTCTCGCCGATGCGGCGCAGCCGGGCAACGGCTTCGGGGTCCAGCGTTTCGCCACCCACATTGCTAGTCGCGACGAAGGCGTAGTCGGCATCCAGTTCGCCCTGGGCCGGCGCCGCCGCGGCACGGGCGCGCTGCACGCCCGCGTCGCCCAGCTCGGCCTCCAGCTTCTCGATCAGCGCGTCGCGCTTGAGCACCTCGAAGCGCGTGCGGACCTCATGGACGCGGTTGTAGATCGTCTCCAGCTTGGTGGCCTTGTCGACGACGTACTCCGGCGTGGTGACCTTGCCGCAGTCGTGCAACCAGGCGGCGATGTGCAGCGCCTCCCATTGGTCAGCGTCCATCGTGAAACCGGCATACGGCCCCTCGGTCGCCTCGCAGGCGGCCTGGGCCAGCATCTTGGTCAGCTCGGGCACGCGCTGGCAATGGCCGCCGGTATAGGGGCTCTTGGCGTCGATGGCGCCTGCAACGAGCTGGATGAAGCTCTCCAGCAGCTCCTTGCGCGCGCGCAGCAGCAGCTGGTTGTCGATGGCCACGGCGGCCGTGCCCGACAGCGCACTGACAAAGGCCACGCGTGCGGCGCCCAGTGGTTCGGACGGCCCATCGGCCGACAGCGGGAAGGTCAATGTCAGCGTGCCGATGGTCTCGTGCTGGCTGTTCTTCAGCGGCAGGGCCAGCAGGCGCATCTTGGCGACGCCCAGGGCGGCGAACAGCCGCTGGTAGGCGGCCAGGTGGGTCGGGTTGTCCCAGCTCAGATCGATCTCGACCGGTGCGTTCGTCTGCAGGGCACGCACCGGCGCGGCGACGCTGTCGGGCACGTTCACCTGCCAGGTCAGGCCGCGGCGCGACGCGGTCTCGCCACGCACGCGCGAAGCCGCGGGCTCCAGCGTCTGGCCATCGGCCGACAGCAGGTGGACCGAGCCGCCACTGGCGCCGGCCACGGCGATGGTCTCGCGCAGGATGAGGTCGAGCAGGGTGTCGAAATCTCGCTCGGCACTCAGCGCGTTGCTGATGTCGAGAAAGCGCCGCAGCGAATGCTTCATCGCCGTCATCGCGATGGCCAGGCGGTCGACCTCGCGGATCAGGCTGCGTTGGGGATCGGGCCCGTCGAACTCGAAACGCTCGATCGCCTCGGCCTGGCGGGCCAGGTTGCGCAGCGGCCGCGACACGCGATCGGCCAGCAGGTGGACCAGGGGCAGCAACAGCAGCATCAATCCCAGCGAGATGTAGAAGCTCTGGCGGCGGCTTTCAATCTGGAAGGCCTGCAGCTCCTCGCGCGGCGCGGCCATCAGCAGCACCAGCGGCGCGCCGGCCTCCACGGCACCCTGCAGCGGCAAGGCGTGGCTGACCCATTCGCGCCCGTCGACCACCTGCACGGGTGTGAGATGACCCTCGCCATCGCGGCGCTGCCACAGCGCGCGCATCAGCGCCGACGCACGCTCGGCCACGCGCGGCAGGGCCTGGCCGTCCTTCGGCGGCGTGCCGCTCTCGCGCCGGGCCTCGGCCAGCATCTCGCCGCCTTGGGTGGCGATGAGCAGTTCGGCCGAACGGCTGATCTGCGGCCGCGTCAGCATCTCGCTGAGAGCCTGCAGGCTGACGTCGGCGCCCACGACGGCGCCACCATGGGCTTGGGCCAACGTCACGCCGGGTTCGCCGGTCGTGAAGAACAGATAGGGCGCCGATTGCACGAGCTTGCCTTCGCCGGCCTCGCTCGCCAGCGCGAACCAGGGCCGGGTGCGCGGGTCGAAGTCGTAGTCGGGCCGATCACGGCGCTGCAGCTCGCGCAGCGCTGCGTCGTAGAAGCGGTAGGCGCCACGCGGGGCCGCGCCGCCATCGCGGCTCACACTCTGCAGGCCGAATGCAGCCTCGGCCGGCGCATCCATGCGCTTGCGTGTTGCCGCATCGACAAGGCGGCGCAACAGCACGAAGGATCCGCCCGAGGTGCCGACATAGACGGCCGAGACCGAGGCATTGGCGCGCAGGGCCGCCGCCATCTGCGGCAGCGCAGTCAGGCGCTCGGCCTCGTTGCTGGCCCGGCCCAGGGCGCCGGTCGCCAGCAGGGCCACGCTGACCCGCGCCGGCCGCAGCTCGGTCTCGACGGCCGCCGCGGCCTCGCGGCCGATGCGCCTGGCCGCCGCGCCAGCCTGCTGCAGCATCAGTGCATCGCTGCGTGAGCGCTCGTACAGCAGCAGCACGCTGTACACCAGGGCGACCAGGCCCACCATCAACAAGCTCAGCGTGATGTAAAGCGTCTTGGGCTTGAGATGCGGCATGGAACCTGAAGGGCAGCAGCGTTGCAGCAGTATCCCCGTGCCGCCAGCACTTTGCCTGCGGTTACCAGACCAGCCGGCAAGAGTGCCCAAGTCCTACAAGACGAGCCCCCAGCGCCAATGAGGATGGCTTGGCGACGACCGGTCGCATATCGCCGCAGGCCCCACCCGGCGCCTGCGCTCCGATGGATGAAGTAGGAGAGAAGTTCCCCATGAAGAAGATCGCAATCAGCCTTGCCGCCCTCGCCCTGGCCACTGCCGCCCAGGCCCAAACCACCCGTTCCAGCAGCAATGCGGAGCACAACTACGGCCTGTTGTCCCTGGGCCAAGGCCATCTCAACGTCGACTGCACCGGCGTGCAGACCTGCGACAGGAACGCATTCGGTGGCAAGGCCATGTTCGGCCATGCCTTTGGCAATGGCTTTGCAGTCGAAGGCGGCTACACCAATTTCGGCAAATTCCGCGCGTCCCAGGGCGCCGTGGGGCTGAGCGGACGACCCGAAGCCCTGTCGTTGAGCGGCGCCTACACGGCCAACTTGAGCCCTGACTGGGGTCTGGTCGGCCGCCTGGGCGTGGCCCGCGTGCGCACCAAGGTGAACGCAGAGGTCGGCGCGCTGACCGGCTCAAGCAGCGAGAGCAAGACCCAGCCCATCGCTGGCCTGGCCGTCAACTACGCGCTGACGCCGTCGACCCGCGTCGAGCTGGGCGTGGACGCAACGCGGGCCCAGATCCAGGGTGAGCGCCAGAACGTGCGCATGGTGTCGCTGGGCGCGCGCATGGCCTTCTGACGGCCCAAACACGCCGCTGCGAGACCACCCGAGCCGCCTGGCCGCTTAAAGCGCGGTCAGGCGGTTTTTTTCACATCGCCCCCGAGCCGGGGGCATTGCCGTCTCATCCGCGCGACAGCGTCATCAAGGGCGTACAGGCGCCGCGAATAGCATGCGCGCCGCCTCAGAAAGGCGCCGAGGCCGGCCACGCCGGTCGGCCCATCCATCAAGAGAAAAAGGGAGTGTTCTCATGAAAAAACAAACCATCGTCCTGGCCGCACTGCTGGCCGCCACCGCTGCCCACGCCGAATCGCAGGCCCACGGTTACATCGGCACCGCCGGTGGCGTCTCGCACGCCAATCTGGACTGCACAGGCTCCACCAGCTGCGACACGAGCGACACCGGCGCCAAGCTGGTGGGCGGCTACAACTTCGGCAACGGCTTCAGCCTGGAAGCCGGCTACATCGCCTTTGGCAAGTTCAAGGCTGCGGACGCCACGATGTCCGTCGCCATCAAGCCGACCGCGCTCATGCTGGGCGCTGCTTTCGCGCTGCCGCTGAGCACCGACTGGGGCATGAACGTCCGCCTGGGCGTCGCCCAGGTGAAGACCCAAGCCAGCGCCACCCTCGGCACGTTGAGCGGCTCCGACTCCGAGAGCAAGGCCAAGGTCTACGCCGGGCTGGGCCTGACCTATGCCATTACCCAGAGCGTCAAGCTGGAGCTGGGCGTCGATTCGACCCAGGCCCAATTCGCTGGCGAAAAGGGCACGCTGCGCCTGGTTTCCCTGGGCGCGATCTTCGCGTTCTGATCGAGAACGCATCCCACTCGAAGGGCCGCCTCGTGCGGCCCTTTCTCATGGCTCTTCCTACACTGCGGCCATGGACTACGCCTCATTGATCAAGGAAATGGGCCGCGGCGCCCGAGGTGCGCGCGATCTGAATCGCGAGCAGGCTGAAGCGCTCTTCGGTGAGATGCTCGACGGCCAGGTGCCCGACATGGAGCTGGGCGCCATGCTGATCGCGCTGCGCGTGAAGGGCGAGAGCGCCGACGAGGTGGCTGGGTTCCTGGCCGCAATGCAGGCACGAACGGCCCGCCTGGCCGCCCCCGACGGCCCGCGCACCGTGCTGCTGCCCAGCTTCAACGGTGCCCGCAAGCAGGCCAATCTGATGCCGCTGGTCGCGCTGCTGCTGGCCCGCGAGGGCGTGCCGGTGCTGATCTTCGGACGGCACGACTTCGACAGCCGCCACAGCCCCTTCGAGTTGCTGGGCGCCCTGGGGCTGCACGCCAGCCCCTCGCTGACCGATGCCCAGACGCGGCTGGCAGGCGACAGATTGGCCGTCCTGCCTTTGCAGATGCTCAACCCTGGCTTGAACAGCTTGATGGCCTTGCGCCCGCGCCTGGGCGTGCGCAACAGCTCCCACAGCCTGGCCAAGCTGCTCGACCCCTTCCCGGTCGGCCGCGGTGTGCGTGTCGTCGCGGTGACGCATCCGGAATACCTCGACAGCATGAGCCACGCCCTGCCCACACTGACCGCCGGCGGTGGCCGGGCGCTGTTGATGCGCGCCAGCGAGGGCGAGGCCTATGCCCATCTGCGCCGCAAGGCCCATCTGATCGGTTTCCAGGACGGCGACACCGCGCCCCTGCATCCGGCCGACACGGCGGATCTGGACTGGCCGCTGTCGCCAGCCTGCACGCCAGCCGAGAACGCCGCCCTCATCCGCGCCATGTTGGAGGGCCGCGAAACCGTGCCGCCGCGCATCCTGGAGCAGGTCGCCGCACTGCGGCTTCTCGCCACAAACTGAAGTTGCTTATTCGGCATGGGCATATAGCCCCAAAAATTCTGTAGTTCTTCCGCACCGCAACATTGCTTAGAGTCGCGCCCTCGGGTGGCATGGGTCGCCTCAGGGGACAGCGTGCTGGACTGGATTGCGATTGCAAGTGGATTGGGAGTCGGCCTCATCGTCGGGATCACCGGCGTGGGCGGCGGCTCGCTGATGACGCCGCTGCTGCTGTCCGTCTTCAAGCTCAACCCTGCGGTCGCCATCGGCACCGACCTGTGGTTTGCCGCGCTGACCAAGATGAGCGGCTCCGTGGCCCACGCCCGGCATGGCCATGTGCAGTGGGCCATCACCCGCCGCCTGCTGACCGGCTCCATCCCTGCGTCCTTGGCCACCGTGGCGTTGATGCACCTGACTGGCGTCACCAAGGGCTGGGCCTCGGCGCTGACCTTTTCGCTGGGCATCGCGCTGTTGCTGACGGCCGTCGTCGTCGCCTTCAAGAAGAGCTGGCTGGCGCTGGGCCTTCGGCTGGAGCGCTGGATTCCCGAAGCCCGCAAGCCGGCGCTGACCATCCTCAGCGGCGCTGTGCTGGGCGTGCTGGTATCACTGTCTTCCATTGGCGCCGGCGCCATCGGCGCGACGCTGATCCTGCTGATCTACCCACGCATGCAGGCCCGCGACATCGTCGGCACCGATATTGCCCATGCCGTGCCCTTGACGCTGGTCGCCGGCATCGGCCACGCCACGCTGGGCAACGTCAACTGGACGCTACTGGTGCCGCTGCTCATCGGCTCTTTACCTGGCATCTGGCTGGGCGCCCAATTGACCCGTCGGCTGCCCGATGGCGTCGTGCGCAGCCTGCTCTGCGTTTCTCTTCTGATGGCCGGCTGGAAGGTCATCCACTAACCATGTATCAGTACACCGACTTCGACCGCCGCTTCGTCCACGCCCGCGCCGCGCAATACCGCGACCAGCTCGAGCGCCACCTCGCCGGCACCCTCGGCACCGATGAGTTCCGCGCGCTGCGCCTGCAAAACGGCTGGTACATCCAGCGCCACGCACCCATGCTGCGCGTGGCCGTGCCCTATGGCGAGCTGTCGTCGCGCCAGCTGCGCCAGCTCGCCAAGATCGCCCGCGAGTACGACCGCCAGCCCGATGGCCCGTTCGCCGGCCAGGGCGGTTACGGCCACTTCACGACGCGCCAGAACCTGCAATACAACTGGATCCCGCTGGTGGACAGCGCCACGGTGATGGAGCTGCTGGCCGAGGTCGACATGCACGGCATCCAGACCAGCGGCAACTGCATCCGCAACATCACCAGCGACGCCTTCGTCGGCATCGCGCCGGACGACATCGTCGATGCCCGCCCCTACTGCGAGATCCTGCGCCAGTGGAGCACCCTGCACCCCGAGTTCGCCCACCTGCCGCGCAAGTTCAAGATCGCCGTCTCGGGCGCCAAGGAAGACCGCGCCGCCATCGGCTGGCATGACATCGGCCTGCAGCTGAAGAAGAACGCCGCTGGCGAGGTCGGCTTCCAGGTGCTGGTGGGTGGCGGCATGGGCCGCACGCCGATTCCGGGCGTCGAGATCAACGCCTTCGTGCCCTGGCAGCAGATCCTCGTCTACATCGAGGCCATCGTGCGTTGCTACAACCTGGCCGGCCGCCGCGACAACCTCTACAAGGCCCGCATCAAGATCCTCGTCAAGGCCGAGGGCCAGAAGTTCTTCGACGCCGTCAACGAGGAATACCGCCGTATCCTGGCCGACGACAACGGCGGCCACGAGCACATCATTCCCCAGGCCGAGCTGGACCGCGTGGCGGCCTGCTTTGTCGACCCGGCCGGCGTCGCGCCCGTCGCCGAGCCCGTGCTCGACACCAGCGACCCGGCTTTCGCACGCTGGCTGGCGCGCAATGTCGACGGCCACCGCGTCGCCGGCTACCGCGCCGTGACGCTCAGCCTCAAGCGCGTCGGCATCGCGCCGGGCGATACCAGCGCCGACGTGATGGACACCGCCGCGGCCCTGGCCGACCAGTTCAGCCATGGCGAGCTGCGCGTCACCCACCGCCAGAACCTCGTGCTGCCCTGGGTGAAGGCGTCTGACCTGCCCGAGCTCTTCCAGGCCGCCCGCGCCGCCGGCTTCGCCACACCCAACGCCCGCCTGCTGACCGACCAGATCGCCTGCCCCGGCGGCGACTTCTGCGCGCTGGCCAACGCCCGTTCGCTGCCGCTGGCCGCCGAGATCGCCGAGCGCTACCAGGATCAGGATGAGCTCGAAGACCTCGGCGAGATCGACCTGCACATCAGCGGCTGCATCAACAGCTGCGGCCACCACCACAGCGGCCACATCGGCATCCTCGGCGTCGACAAGGACGGCACCGAGTGGTACCAGCTGACGCTGGGTGGCAGCGACGGCACCGTGCTGTCGGGCACGACGGTGGCCGGCAAGGTCATCGGCCCGAGCTTTGCGGCCGACGAGATCGCCGACGCCATCGATGCCGTCATCGACACCTTCAAGCGCGAGCGCTTGGCTGGAGAACACTTCGTCAACGCGGTGAAGCGCCTGGGCCTCGACCCCTTCAAGACGGCGGCCAACGCCGTTCGCGTCTCGACCGCAAAAGTATGAACGCCCCCACGCTCGCTTCGCTCACTGCCCCCCAAGGGGGCGCCAGTGAGTTCGGGGCGGCCCAGCACTCACTGAGCATGAAATTCATCAACGCCACCACCTGCCAATGGAAGCACGCCATCGGCGAAGACGGCCCCAAGCCCGATCCCGATCCGGCGCCCAACCGCCTGCTCTCGCTGGAGCAATGGCATGCCGTGAAGACCCGCTGGCCTGCGAACACGCCGGTCGCCATCGAGTTCCCGAACGATGCCGACATCAACCAGCTCGCTCCCGACCTGGACCGCATCGCCGTTGTCGTGCTCGACTTCCCGAAGTGGACCGACGGCCGCGCCTACAGCCAGGCCCACATCCTGCGCAGTCGCTTCAAGTTCAAGGGCGCCATCCGCGCCCGCGGTGAAGTGCTGGTCGACATGATGCAGTTGTTGACCCGCACCGGTTTCGACGAAGCCGTCATGCGCGGCGACCAATCCCAGGCCGCCGCACAGAAGGCCTTGGACCTGTTCGCGCCGGTGGGCTTTTACCAGGGTGGTGTCGGCGAGACGCGCCCCTGGTTCCTGCGGAGTGCGGCGTGAACACCGAAGTCAGCAGCCTGCCCTGGGCCGCCGCGCCTGCGGCCGGCAATGCGATTGGCCTCTACGCCAAATGGACGCCGGCGCTGGACGCCAAGATCGAGGCCGCCCTGCAGCGCTTGCGTGACGCCAGCATTGAGCATGGCGACAGCCTCGTGCAGAGCAGCAGCCTGGGCGTGGAAGACATGGTCATCACCGACCTGATCGCCCGCACCCAGCTGCCCATCGCCATCGCCACGCTGGACACGGGCAAGCTGCACGCCGAGACGCTGGCGCTGATCCCGCGCATCCGGGAACGCTATGGCCGCGAGGTCGAGGTCTTCAAGCCGGCGGCCGACGCCGTCATCCAGTTCGTCCGCAAGGAGGGCGAGGAGGCGATGTACAAGAGCATCGAGCTGCGCAAAGCCTGCTGCGGCCTGCGCAAGATGGAGCCGCTGGGCCGCATGCTGAAGGGCCGTTCAGCCTGGATCACCGGCCTGCGCCGCGAGCAGAGCGGTGCCCGCGGTGACGTGGCCTTTGACGAGGACGACGGCAACAACCGCCGCAAGATCAGCCCCATCGCCGACTGGACCTGGGCCGAGGTCTGGGCGTATGTTCAAAAATACGAGGTTCCGTACAACCCGCTGCATGACCAGTTCATGCCCTCGATCGGCTGCGCACCCTGCACGCGCGCCATTGCGGTCGGCGAAGACTTCAGAGCGGGCCGCTGGTGGTGGGAAGACTCCACCAAGGAATGCGGCCTGCACGCCAAATCATGAATGCTGCTGTGAAACCCGAACAACTCATTGCCGACGTCGACCACGCCCACCTGGACGCGCTGGAAGAGGAAGCCATCTTCATCCTGCGCGAGGTGGCCGCGAGCTTCGAGCGCCCTGCCCTGCTCTTCTCGGGCGGCAAGGACAGCTGCGTCGTGCTGCGCCTGGCCGAGAAGGCCTTCAAGATGAAGAACGCGGCGCACCCGAGTGGTTACTCGGGCCATCTGCCCTTCCCGCTGGTGCATATCGACACGGGCCACAACTTCCCCGAAGTCATCACCTTCCGTGACCAGCGCGTCGCCGACATGGGCGAGCGCCTGGTCGTCGGCCATCTGGAAGACAGCATGGCCAAGGGCACGATCCGCCTGTCGCACCCGCTGGAAAGCCGCAACGGCCACCAGACGGTGACGCTGCTGGAGACCATCGAGGAGCACAAGTTCGACTGCCTGATCGGCGGCGCCCGCCGCGATGAGGAAAAGGCGCGCGCCAAGGAGCGCATCTTCAGCCATCGCGACAGCTTCGGCCAATGGCAGCCCAAGGAGCAGCGCCCCGAGCTGTGGACGCTGTTCAACACGCGCATCCGCCCGGGCGAGCATTTCCGCTGCTTCCCCATCAGCAACTGGACCGAACTGGACGTGTGGCTCTACATCGCCCGCGAGAACATCCCGCTGCCGCAGATGTACTTCGCGCACGAGCGTCAGGTCATCCGCCGCAAGGGCCTGCTGGTGCCGCTGACCGACGTGACGCCGCCGGAAGAAGGCGAGACCGTCGAGACCGCGACCGTGCGTTTTCGCACCGTCGGCGACATGACCTGCACCTGCCCGGTCGAGAGCCCCGCCGCCAACGCGAGCGAGGTGGTGGCCGAGACGCTGACCGTGACCGTCAGCGAACGCGGCGCCACGCGCATGGACGACCGCACCAGTGAAGCTTCCATGGAGAAGCGCAAGAAGGAAGGGTACTTTTAATGACCGCCCCCACGTTCACTTTGTTCACTGCCCCCCGAGGGGGCGTCGCGGCCCTTCGGGCGGCCGGGCGGGCCGCGCGATGAAGGCGCTGCGATTCCTCACGGCGGGCTCCGTTGACGACGGCAAGTCCACGCTGATCGGCCGCCTGCTGTTCGATGGCCAGGCCATCCTGGCCGACCAGCTCGACACGCTGGAGCGCCGCGCCGCCGGCCGCCCCATCGACCTGAGCCTGCTGACCGACGGCCTCGAGGCCGAGCGCGAGCAGGGCATCACCATCGACGTGGCCTACCGCTACTTCGCGACCAAGACGCGCAAGTTCATCATTGCCGACGCGCCGGGCCATGAGCAGTACACGCGCAACATGGTCACGGCCGCCGCCGGCTCCGATGCCGCCGTCGTGCTGGTGGACATCACCAAGCTCGACCTGACTGAAGCCGAAGTGACGCTGCTGCCGCAGACGCGCCGCCACTCGCTGCTGGCCCAGTTGCTGCGCGTGCCGAGCATCGTCTTCGCCATCAACAAGATCGACGCGCTCGATGACGCCGGCGCGGGCTTTGCCAAGGTCAAGACGGCGCTCGACAAGTTCGCTGCCGCCGCCGGCCTTAACGTCGCGGCCACGGTGCCGGTGAGCGCCCTGCGCGGCGACAACGTCACCCAGCCGCTGGACTCGCCCTGGTGGAACGGCGAGAGCCTGCTGCAGGTGCTGGAGCGCCTGCCCACGCTGAGCGAGCGCGCCGACGCGCCGCTGTCCCTGCCCGTGCAGTACGTGCAGAAGGACGCCTACCAATCCGCCGGCACCGGCTTCCAGCCGCGCGTGCTGTGGGGCCGCATTGCCCACGGCGCAGTGAAGGCGGGCGACACCATCGAAGTGTTGCCGTCGAAGCAGACGGCTGTCGTTTCCGAGGTTCGCCTGGCCGGCGAGGCCGTGCCCAGCGCCGAAGCCGGCGACTCGGCCGGCCTGGTGCTGGACCGCCAGCTCGACGTCAGCCGCGGCGACTGGATCGTCACGCCGGGCAGCGCTGCGGTCACCAAGAACTTCTCTGCAACGCTGGCCTGGCTGGACACCGAGGCCGCCAAGCCCGGCCGCAAGTACTGGGTGCGCCACGGCAACCGTTGGGTGCAGGCGCGCATCTCGGCCATCGACTCGGTGCTGGACATCAACACGCTGACGCCGCAGGACGCCCACGAACTGCCCGTCAACACCATCGGCCGCGTGCAGATGGAGGTGCAGCATGAGCTGCCCGTCGAGCCCTTCGTGGACAACCGCGTCGGCGGCGCACTGATCGTCGTCGACCCCGCCAGCCACCGCACCAGCGGCGCGCTGCTGGTGGACGTGCAAGCCGCTCCGGCGGAAGAGGCCTGGTGATGGCCGGCAAGGTGATCTTCGTCAGCGCCGGCCCCGGCGCCGCCGACCTGATCACGTTGCGCGGTGCCCGTGCGCTGTCGCAGGCCGACGTCGTGCTGGCCGACGCGTTGGCCGACCCGGCCCTGCGCGACCTGGCGCCGCAAGCCAAGTGGATCTCGGTCGGAAAGCGCGGCTTTGAGCATTCGGCCAAGCAGACCGAGATCAATGCGCTGCTCGTCAAGGCCGCGCAAGAACATGGCCTCGTCGTGCGGCTCAAGGGCGGCGACGCCAGCATCTTCGGCCGGCTGGAGGAAGAGCTCATCGCGCTGGCCGAAGCTGGCATCGCCAGTGAAGTGGTGCCCGGCGTGACCGCGGCTCTTGCCGCCGCCGCCCAGGCGCAACGCCCGCTGACCCGCCGCGGCCGCGGCCGCAGCGTGTCGCTGACCACCGCGATGACCGAAGCAGGCGAACTGAAAGCCGCGCGCTCGGCCGACACCGAAGTGTTCTACATGGCCGGCCGCCAATTGGCCGCCTTGAGCCGCCAGTTGCTTGCCGCTGGTTGGGCGTCCGACACCCCCACGCTGGTCGTCAGCCGTGCCGGCTGTGCCGATGCCATCACCAGCGAGCACGCGCTGGCTGACCTCGCCCACGCCGCCCTGCTCCACCGCGGCCGCCCCACGGTCGTCACGGTCGGGACAGGAGCCAGCCGGGTCCGCGCGCAGGATCAAAACCACGCCGACCTTAAAATCGTCGTTTCGCCCGAATCATTGCCCATCGGGGCGCCCCTTACTTCCCAGAGCCGCTCATGACCCACGTCGTCACCGAAGCCTGCATCCGCTGCAAATACACCGACTGCGTCGACGTCTGCCCGGTCGACTGCTTCCGCGAAGGCCCGAACTTCCTCACCATCGACCCCGATGAGTGCATCGATTGCGCGGTCTGCATTCCCGAATGCCCCGTCAACGCGATCCTGCCCGAGGAGGACGTGCCCGGCGATCAGATCCACATGATCAAGATCAACGCCGACCTCGCCAAGGGCTGGCCCAGCATCACCAAGCGCAAGCCGGCGCTGCCGGATGCCGACGAGTGGAAAGACAAGACGGGCAAGCTGCCCGAGCTGATCCGCTGAGCTTTCTTCTCTCCTCATGCAGGCAGCAGTACAGATCAGGCCCGATGCGATTCAGACGGACGCCGTCATCGTCGGCGCCGGGCCGGTCGGCCTGTTCCAGGTCTTCGAACTCGGCCTGCTGGAGATCAAGGCCCACATCATCGACAGCCTGGCCTATCCCGGCGGCCAGTGCATCGAGCTCTATCCCGACAAGCCCATCTACGACATCCCGGCCGTGCCCGTGTGCACCGGCAAGGAGCTGACAGACAACCTGCTCAAGCAGATCCAACCCTTTGGCGCGACCTTCCACCTGGGCCAGGAAGTCACCGTCGTGCAAAAGCAGGACGATGGCCGCTTTCTGATCGAGACCAGCAAAGGCACGCAGCTGCTGGCCAAGGCCGTCTTCATCGCCGGCGGCGTCGGCAGCTTCCAGCCGCGCACGCTGAAGGTCGACGGCGTCGAGCCCTACGAGGGCACGCAGGTCCACTACCGCGTCAAGGCGCCGGCCCAGTTCGCCGGCAAGAACCTGCTCATCATTGGCGGCGGCGATTCGGCCCTGGATTGGGCGCTGAACTTCTGCGCCGCCAATCCCGACGGCAACCCGCACAAGGCCGAGAGCGTCATCGTCGTGCACCGCCGCGACGAGTTCCGCGCCGCGCCAGCCAGCGTGGCCAGGATGCGCGAACTCTGCGACGCAATGGAGATGCAGTTCATCGTCGGCCAGGCCACCGGCATCGACGAAGCGAACGGGCAACTGACCGGCGTCAAGATCACCGGCAACGACGGCATCACGCGCGTCGTGCCCTGCGACCAGGTGCTGGCCTTCTTTGGCCTGTCCCCCAAGCTCGGCCCCATCGCCGAGTGGGGCCTGGCGCTGGAGCGCAAGCAGATCGTTGTCGACACCGAGAAGTTCGAGACCAGCGTGCCGGGGATCTTTGCCGTCGGCGACGTCAACACCTACCCGGGCAAGAAAAAGCTCATCCTGAGCGGCTTCCACGAGACCGCGCTGGCGGCATTCGGCGCGGCGCCGTATGTGTTCCCGGACAAGCGCATCCACCTGCAGTACACGACGACCAGCCCCAAGCTGCACAAGGTATTGGGCGTGGAGTCACCGGTCTTCGACTGAAGGCATCGGACCTGCGAAATGACGCCACAGCGGCGTTGCAAAGGCTAGCCGTAGCGCTGCTACTGTCTTCACCTTTGCGCCTTGCTGCGACGCCATTGCGCAAGCCTGGCGAGAGCCTCAATGCGGCCTGCGCGGCTTTGCCGTTTCGGCATCGCCATAGGCCAGCCCTGACTCCCAGACCTCCCGCATGCGCGACAGCAGCTCGCGCGGGATGCGTTCGTCGGACTTCGCTTCCTGCAGCGCCTGCTGCATGCCCTGCGCCAGGCGTTGAAGCACGGTGGCCGGCGCCTTCACATTGCAAACCTTGGCGCCAAAGGCGAGCAGTTCCTGCGTCGTCGGATAGGCCTTGCTCGTGTGCTTGCCGGCAAAGAGCTTGAGCGCCAGCGTGCGGTCCTCAAGCTCGGGGCCACCGGCGTACTGTGTGTAGCGGTAGATGGCCGTTGTGACGACATCGAACATCGGCGCCAGCCAGATGTCGCTGGATGAGCGGTACAGCAGGCCAAAGTTCTTCAGATGCGCGTCGCCATTGCGGACCATGACGGAGAAGGCGACCTGCTCGAAGAAGCGGTCGAGGTCGGCTTGGGGCAACTGCAACTGCCTCAGCAGCCCCGCGATGCGCTCGTAGCTGCCGTGGTACTTGCGGTCGGAGAGTGTGTCGCGCACGCGCTGGCCGGATAGCGCTGCGATGTCTTCGAAGCCCAGGCGCTCCACCGCCCCATCCGGCTTCAGAACGGCGTCGAAGCGCTCCAGCACCAGCATCTGGCCGTCGTGCGACAGGTCAAACACCGGCGTAGGGATGCCGCCCAGGTTGGCTGCACGCAGGCACAGGTATTCGTTGGCCGCCAAACCGGGATAGGCCTCGCTCGCCACCTTCACGATGAGCGTGGGAATGGGAACAGCGATCCGCACCTCGGGCACCATGATCTTGGGCTGCATGCCGGCAATGCCCGCGCCGGTGCTCAGATAGGCCGCCACCAGGTCGTTGAACACCTGGGGCGAGTAGGCCATGCCAAGTAGGCTCTCCTTGCTCAGCGGCACCGCTGGCTGCGGCGTGTCAGCACCCGGGATGCGATAGCCGAGGCGACCAATGCCGTTGTCGCCGATGAGGGCGAGCAGGTGCATGGCCGTGGTCTGCTGCTTGGGGAACAACGCCCGGATGCGCATGAACAGATCGCCCTCGGGCAGGTTCTGGTCCATGGGCGGGAAGAGGTCCCCGTCCGTCCACGTGAGCCTGGCCGCCGCCGGCATCAGCAGCGCGACGGAAGGCTGCTCGGCAGACGCCTCCAGGTACCGGAACTCGTAAGTCGACGCCTTGAGCAATTGGCCCGCACCCACGCGCGACCCGATGGACACATCGAGCTGCGCGATGCGCTCAGGCAGCATCGTCGTCCTTGTTGAAGGCCGCGGCCACTTCCTCCATCGTCGGCAGGCCCACCGGCTCCAGACGCATGGCCAGATTCAAAGAGCGCAGCACGTCGAACAGCGACGACACGGAAGCCTCCTCGCCGCCCTCCAGGCGGTAGATCACTTCACGCACCCGCCCCGCCCGCTCGGCCACGGCCTTCTTGCTCAGGCCCAGGGCTTCGCGCCGCTGCTGCAGCAGGTCGCCAAGTTCGGCGGGAAGTCGAATACTGCCAGTCATAGCTTGCATTTTCTATAAATATCAGAACTTTGCAAGCCATGACTTGCATGCATCACCACTGCAGATCTGCAGCGAGCCAGGCCAAGTCGCCAAGCGCGAAGGCCGGAACGCTCCGTAACCCATAGAATCCGACCCGCGCGCCGCCCCGTGTGGCGCGTCTTCGCTAGGGGTGTTGATGGCCTGGCGCCATCGACTGAGACAGTCCCTTTGAACCTGATTGAGGTAATCCTCGCGCAGGGAAGCACGCTGAAAGCCCAGGCCGAATCTTCGTCTCCCGCCCCTGGGCCCTGTCGTTTGCCGACCTGCCATCGCTTTGCATTCCGATGGCACGACTCTTTTCCCTTTCCGTTCTCGGCGCCGCCTCCGCGCTGCTCGCCGCCAGCCTCGCTTCGGCCCAGACCCTGCCCCAAGTCAGCGTCTCGGGCAAAGCCACCGAGGCCGTGCCCAGCCTGTCCGGCTTCAACGACCCGCCGGCCAAGTTGCCGATGCAAGCGCTGAGCCTGTCGGCGGAGCGGCTGGATGACCTCGGCATCAGCCAGCTCTCGGGCATCACCAAGCTCGACGCTTCCATCTCCGACGCCTACAACGCCGTCGGCTACTGGTCGCAGCTCAAGATCCGCGGCTTCGATCTCGACAACCGCTTCAACCTGCGCCGCGACGGCCTGCCCATCACGGGCGAGACCGCGCTGTCGCTGGTCAACAAGTCCGGCATCGAGGTGCTGAAGGGCAGCTCCGGCATGCAGGCCGGCACCAGTTCGCCGGCCGGCATCGTCAACTTCGTCGTCAAGCGCCCGCTGGCCGAGGACGGCACGGCACTGATGTTGGAAGCCATCCAGGGCGGTTCGGTGCAGGCGAGCGTCGACCACTCGCAGCGCTTCGGCGCCAACCGCGAGTTCGGCGTTCGCGTCAACCTCGCCGCGGCCCACCTGGACCCGACGCTGCGTGACAGCAAGGGCCGCTCGCACACTGCCGCGCTGGCCACCGACTGGCGCATCGGCCCCGACACCCTCGTCGAGGCCGAGGTCGAATTCAACCGCCAGAGCCAGCCCAGCCAGCAGGGCTTCAGCCTGCTCGGCAACCGCCTGCCCGACGCCAAGAGCGTCGACCCCAACCTGAACCTGAACAACCAGCCCTGGAGCCTGCCCGTCGTCTTCGACAACACGCACGCCTCGCTGCGCGTGCAGCAGAAGCTGGCCGGTGAATGGCGCGCCCAGGCGGCGCTGGGCATCCAACGCCTGCGCACCGACGACCGCCTAGCCTATGCCTACGGCTGTAGCGACGCCAATGGCGATTACTACGCCGACCGCTTCTGCCCGGACGGCAGCTACGACCTCTACGACTTCCGCAGCGAGAACGAGCACCGCGACACGACGGCGCTGGACGTCTCCGCCAGCGGCCCCGTGCAGCTCGCCGGCCTGCGCCATGACCTCACCGTCGGCGGACTGAGCAGCCAGTTCAAGAGCCGCTTCCAGCGCCAGGCCTACAACTACGCGGGCACCGGCAACGTCGACGGCAGCGCCGTGACGCCCGCCGCGCCCGACTTGACCGACGAGAACACCAACCGCGACGAGCGCAGCAACGAGCTCTACCTGCGCGACCGCGTGGCGCTGAGCGCCGACACCAGCGCTTGGCTGGGCTTGCGCCACACCCGCCTGCATCGCGAGAGCGTGCGCACGGACGGCTCGCGTGCAACGGATTACTCACAGGGCGTCACCACGCCCTGGATCGCGCTCAGCCATGCGATCGCCAGCGACTGGCTGCTCTACGCGAGCTGGGGCCAGGGCATCGAAAGCGAAGTGGCGCCCAACCGCAAGCGCTTCGTCAATGCCGGCCAGGCGCTGCCCGCGCTGAAGAGCCGCCAGACGGAGATCGGCCTGAAAACCGGCACCCAGCGCGTCGAAGGCTCGCTGACCGTCTTCGACATCCGCCGCCCCGCGTGGCGCGACATCGTGCTGCCTGGTTTCACGGAATGCAGCGCCGACAACAGCTGCGAGCGCCGCGCCGACGGCTATGCCCGCCATCGCGGCGTCGAAGCCAGCGCCGACCTGAAGTGGAGCGGCGGCGGCCTGTTCGCCAGCGCCATGCGCCTGCAAGCGCGCCGCCAAGGCAGCGCCGACGCCAGCCTCAACGGCCTGCAGCCGCCGAATGTGCCGGAGACCACGCTCAAGGCCCATGTGCGCCAGGACCTGCTGCCCGGCCTGCAGGCCCAACTCGGCATCCGCCATGAGGGCAGCCGCTTCGCCACGCCCGACAACGGCATCGCCGTGCCGGCGTGGACTGTGGCCGACGCGGGCCTGCGCTACATGCAGGGCGTGGGCAACCAGACCTGGATCTGGCGCGTGGCCGTCGACAACCTGACCAACCGCCGCGCCTGGCGCGAGTCGCCGTGGCAGTTCGAGCACAGCTACCTCTACCCCCTCGCACCGCGGACTTTCCGCACGAGTCTCGAGGTCCGGCTCTGAGGCCCCTGAAAGAACTGCTATAGTCACGGGCTCTGTTCCTCGATAGCTCAGTCGGTAGAGCGCCGGACTGTTAATCCGTAGGTCCCTGGTTCGAGCCCAGGTCGGGGAGCCACAGAAAACCCGCAAAGGCTGGCCCATCGCCAGCCTTTGCAACAACAGCGAGCCGCAACCGCACGGCAAGCAAAAATACCGATCAATTCCTCGATAGCTCAGTCGGTAGAGCGCCGGACTGTTAATCCGTAGGTCCCTGGTTCGAGCCCAGGTCGGGGAGCCAAATCAGAAGCCTCATTCGCGAAAGCGGATGGGGCTTTTTCTTGCGGCCCTGGCCAGCGCGCTGGAACTGCGCCCCTGAACCCATCGCTTAGGATCCACCGCGCAAAGGCGCTGCGGATACGCGCCAAGGGAGGTAGCGTGGCACCTGACACCGCGCGACGACTGCTGATCTGCGGGATCGGCGTCTTGGTGGTCGCTTCGATCGCGTATTGCAGCTTGGTGCTGCTCGCATTCCTGGCCGCCAAAGGCACCACATTCAAAGACTTCGACGGAGCGGCTTGGACTCAGGCTGTCGGTTCTGTCGGTGCGATTCTGGTGGCTGTATGGGTGTTCCAAAGGCAAGCACAACATGCCGCGTCCAGCACCCGTCGCCAAGAGGCAGCCGGCGTCAGGCTTCGTGGCGACCTGCTGAGGTCCATGTCGAAGTTGGGCTACGAGGTTGACGAACTTGCATTTGTAAAGTGCATTGATCCGATCATGGAGTCGCGCTTCGTCGACAAGATCGATTGGCCGAGGGTCCGAGAAATCGAAACAACACTTCTTGAGGCGCGCAATGGCATGAATAGCTTTCAGCCCGTGCAGATGACATGTGGCGCCGAGCTGATCCTATGGAACCTAGCGAAAGCCCGAGCGACAGCCCTCTGCGACGAAGTTGCCCTGCTCAAAGGAAATGTATTCAACCGCCGCGAGCAGCTCCGAAGCGCCGCCTTCATGTTGAAGTTTCAAGCTGACGATTGCGAGAGCATGGCCAAATGGGTCGAGGCTGACGACAGGGATGCGCTTCAGCGGTTTCGACATGGGCACATCTAGTTCTAGCGCGTTCGAAGCGCCGCATGACAGGACAGGTCAACGCTCGCAAGCAAGTGGCGGCCTCCGCGAGACCGCCTTCTAGACAAAGCCATAGCATCGCAATCCGAGCTAACAAGACCATTCGGGGAGGATCATGAACAAGTTCTTGCTATCTGCCGTTGTTTCCGCCAGCGCGCCTGCGGCAATGGCGACGCAAACACAGTACGCGTATACCGGTCACGTCACCGAGGTTCGCAACTACACAGGCACAGCCACCATCAAGGCCCACGCCAGCCTGGGGGACAGCTTCTCGGGTAGCTTCTACTATGACCCGGATGCGCCGTTCCAGTACTTGATCCAACCTGGACGCGCCTTATTCGCTGGGCCGATGGGTGCCAACACGGTGACAGTCAACGACATCAGCGTGTCTGGCTCCAGTTGGGAAGTCCAGCTCTTTGACAGCTATCCGAACTACCCTGACAACGTCTTCCTCGCCGCCGTAGACAACGACGCCACCAAGCTCCCCGCTGGCCTGCAAGGCTACACCACCGTCATCCGCCTGAACTTTCTCGCGCCGATCCTGGACATGACGCTGCCCCGCACGCTGTCGCTGACAGAGCAGCCAAACCCGTGGTTCTCGATAACTGCCTACTCGACAGACGGCCAAGCACCGGGCTACTTCTTCTGGGGCGTCCATGGCGCTATCGATACGCTGACTGCTGTGCCCGAGCCAGGCACCGGCCAATACTTGCTTGCAGCGATCCCACTGCTGACCTTAATCACGCGCCGGCAGCGGCGCACTTCCGGACTCATTGGTCGAACATAGACCACCAGGAAGCACTGACGCGAAGCGTCATACGCCCCCCATCAAGACGGCCGTCACGCGCCCATGTAGCCTCATTCGCACAAGCGGGTGGACGAACAGCACCTACCTCACCGTCGCGATCAAGGTCATTCCAGCAGGCACAATTCTTCGACACAGGGAAAGCACTTGGAGCGGGGGATGAAGTCTGAGACGTGGACCATTCAGCAGGTGTTCCAGGATCGGCGCCAGTACAAGGTGCCCTTCTATCAGCGGGCCTACGTATGGACCCTGAAGGGCCAGTGGGAGCTGCTCTGGGCCGACATCAAGGACAAGGCAGCAGAGCGGCTATTGGGCGCAACTCCTGCTCCGCATTTCCTTGGTGCCATCGTTGTCGAGCCTCAGGAACGCATGTCCTTGCGAGGCGTGGACACCCTTCACATCATTGATGGACAGCAACGCCTGACCACACTTCAGTACGTCCTGGCCGGCCTTCGATTGGCATCCAGGGAACTCGGTGTGAAAGAAGTCGAGTCTTTTCTGGCAGGCGTCCTTGACAACCCGAACCCCGACACGATGGCTGCGCCGGAGGTGGAAGTCTTCAAGGTGTGGCCGACATTCAGCGATCAGAAGCATTTCGTCGCTTCCATGACCGCCGACCGGTTGGCCGCGTTGAAGCTGCGCTACCCGGAGCATTTCACCCTGGCGGGGAACTTCCGAAAAGTTGGCATCACCCATCCCGGATCTCTTGAAGCCACCTGGAACTTCGCCGAGTGGGCGAAGACATGGGTTCGAGAGAACGGAGGCTGCTCCGCCATGGAGGCCCTGGTGATGGCTGTCCTGAAGGATTTGAAAGTCGTCCTGATTCAGCTGGAAAAAGGCGACGACGCCCAGGTCATATTCGAGACATTGAACGGACGTGGTGCCGAACTGCATGCCACGGACCTCATCCGCAATCACTTGTTCATGAGCGTGAATCAACGATCGGAAGACCCGGCCAAGCTGTACGACGGAAAGTGGAAGCAGTTTGAGCAAACCGTCTGGAAGATTGGCGAGCGTCGGGGCCGCATTACCAAGCCGAGGCTTGAATGGCTGATCTTCTCCGCAGTCCGCGCGGAGACTGGTCAGGAGGGCGACTTGGGCCGGCTGTATGTCGACTTCAAGGGCTACGCCCAGAACGGCAATAAGCCGTTGTCGGCGACCCAGCAACTCGACATGCTGGACAACTACGGCAAGCACTACCTCGAATTGATCACCGGGAAGGGTGACCTGCCCATTGCTCGATTCGGTCGCCGGCTTCAGGCCTATGACACGACCACCACGCATCCTCTGGCGCTGAAGATCTCGACGGCGTCCATCTCGCGGGATGAGAAGGTCGTGATGTTCAACATGATCGTGTCGTACATCGTGCGCCGCACCGTATGCGGGCTTACGCCGAAGAACTACAACAACTGGTTCATGTCGATACTGCGCCAGCTGTCGAAGGGAACCGTATCAAGCCAGGCCCTCAAGGATTTGATGGTGGCATCAATCACAGAAGCGTCGCGATGGCCGGACGACGCTGAGTTCACTAACGCAATCATGACTGGCGCCGCCTATCCTGGGCGCCTCGATGCAGCCCGGTGCCGGATGCTGTTGACTGAGCTTGAAGGCTGGATGCGGCAGCAAAAACGGACGGAAGAACCCCAAATTCCTGACCTATCCAATCTCGATGTAGACCATATCCTGCCCCAGTCCTGGTACGAGCATTGGCCACTGCTTGATGGAACCAAAGCAACCCATGCCGAGGACTCAGCCGCGCACATCCTTGAGATTGGCGGTAGCGTGCTGTCGGATCGCCAGACCGCGCTTCGCAACCGTTCGAACAGCATTCCCACGCTGGGGAACCTGACCTTGCTGAATTTCAGCGTCAACCGGCAGGCCCAGAACAAAGCGTTTCCGATAAAGAAAGAGCTGTTGATCGAGAACACGAACCTCAGTCTTAATGTGAAGCTGCTTCCGCTAGGGCGCTGGGACGAGAGCACGATCCTTCACCGCGGCAAGACACTGGCAGAGGCGGCCATAGGGCTCTATGCGAGGTAACGGGTCGATCACCAACGAGGCGGTACTTCTTGGCACAGCGCCGCGATTGAAGACAGCGATCGCAGATGTGGGTTGCAATCAGCCCATTATCTGGATGGGTACGCAGGCGGGCTCGCTCCATGGTCGGCTGGAAGAATGTTCCGGCTTGACACGTCTATGCGACCTGGTCAAACAGGGCTCCACACCCGCACGCGCTCGGCACGCCTCCGGCGCATCTGCTTGACGGTTTCGTGCACCGACCAGTGTTTCCGCTTCAGGCTGTTGGTGTAGATCAGCTCCCAGTCTTCCCAGAACCAGATCACGCCAATAACCATCTGTGTCAACAAATCGCGTGTGAGGGTCACGTCCTTGAACGGCGGATAGCTCGGAACATTCTTCAGAGGCTCGCCGGGCCATCCGTCAGGCAGTGCCGGCGGCCAATTTACCCATAGACCTGGGCATCGGTCAAAGAGCTTGCGAGCCGCTGCGCCGTCCCCATGCCTACATGCATGTCCCAGCAGCATCAACAGGTCAAGGTCTGAAAAGCTCGGGAACGCCTCCAAAGCAACGCCCTTCAGATCCTTGAAGCGCTTGCAGAGCCAGTCCCAATCTTTGCGCTGCAGCTTGTCGATTTTCTCGCCATCCCAGCCTTGCTCCTTTGCGCACGCGATCAAGTAGCCCCTCAGCTGACGCTCCCAGACTGACTGCACCGTCAGGGTGTAGCCCTGCAATGTGGACGAATGCAGCGGTTCCAGATCAATCAACTCGAAATCGGCGGCCAGCCCTTCTTCACGCTGCGCGTGGCCAATTCGGGCCTCGATCGCATCTAGGGAAGGGTTAATAACGTCGTTCAGGAACAGTGCAACCGGGTCTCGGTGGCTTCCGGAGTAGGAGTCTGCCCTCAGGTTGGTCCAAGTTACCTCCTCGATATCACGTAGCGGTTCGACGTCGTTCATGCAACAAGTATGTAGTCACGATCGCAGTGCGCCCACCTCCACGCTGGCGCTCGCCCGCACAGCGCGCCGCTTGTTTCCGAGCCCCTCCGTCATGAACAGCAAAGACCTTCCACCCAGGCCATGACACGGTTCATGCGATGCCTCAAGGGCAGAGCAAATCCCTCCCATGACAATGCCGACTTCCCATTCATTTCCCATCGAACCCCTGCATGTCCGCCCTGCCCGCCTGCCCCAAGTGCCAATCCGCCTACACCTACGAGGACGGCGCGCAGTTGGTCTGCCCCGAATGCGGCCATGAGTGGTCGGTCGAGGCAGCTGCTCCGGCCGCCGACGAAGTGCGTGTGATCCGCGACGCGGTGGGCAATGTGCTGCAGGACGGCGACACCGTGACGGTCATCAAGGACCTCAAGATCAAGGGTTCGTCCCTGGTCGTCAAGGTCGGCACCAAGGTCAAGAACATCCGGCTGACGGACGGCGATCACGACATCGACTGCAAGATCGACGGGATCGGCGCCATGGGCCTGAAGTCGGAGTTCGTGAAGAAGGTGTGAGCATCCCGCGCTGACCGACATGCGGGCTCACGGATCGGAGATACACCTGTTAGTCCGTAGGTCCCTGGTTCGAGCCCAGGTCGGGGAGCCAAATCAAGCCTCATTCGCGCAAGCGGATGGGGCTTTTTTCTTGGCGTCGATGTCAGCCCTCGCGCAAGCCTGTCTTCTCGCAGGCGCCGACCGCCAGCCAAACGCCCACGAACTGGCACAGGTGCCGCGAGAGTTGCCACTGAGACAAAGGGCCAGCCAAGCGGCCACACGCGGGCCACATTAGGGAGGGCATCAATCTTGGCGGCCACTATCCTTTGCACGGCAATAAGGTCACGTTCGAGCTGACGGTTACCCCATCCCTGAGCCGACCCCTGGCTGCTCGGCACGCTGGGCGCACGGGCCTTGCTGTCGCGCCGGCGGCTTCTGCCGGTTCGCATTTAATTCGGAGATTGACATGGCCGCCTTGAAGAAATTCCTCCTTGCCGTTTCGACGGTGGCAGTCATGGCTCCGGCGTATGCCGAGAGAGATGTCTCCATCCCGCTGCTCCCGCCGAATTCCTTGGTGGGGCAGATCCAGATCGCGGCTTTCCAGCCGTTCGGCCAGTCGTTTACGCCCACGCTGCCGAGCGTCGGAACCATCTCGCTGTGGGTGATCAACATGAACATTGACTCCCAGCTGGCGCAGGACAAGACGCTGACCTTGAATCTGTATGCCGGAGAAGGTTTCAACGGCCCCGTGCTGGGGAGTTCAACGGTCAACGTCGACTCGCGCATCGGCACGTTGCAAGGCTGGGTAGGGCTCGTCGAGTTCAACGTCGGCAACGTCGCGGTGCAGAGTGGCCAGCCGTACAGCTTTGAAGTCACTGCGGCGTCCGCGCGGTACGGCGTCTACTGGTCGAGTGAGGGGAACTACGCTGGCGGCAGCGCCATCCTGCTCGGCACGCCTTCGGCGACGGATCTCTATTTCGGTGTCTCGACGGTGCCGGAGCTTGCTTCCTACCAGCTTCTGCTACTGGGCCTGGCTTCAGTGGCCGGCGTGCAATTCATGAGGCGCCGAGATCGCCGCGGGTTGGACTGCTGATCACGAGTGAACGGGGACCTGTGGGGGCTCTTTCTTTGCCGAACTGTGGCGACCGGCGGCGCACCTCCCGAATGGTTCCCTTGGACCAACGACGCCCCGCATCGTGAGGTCGGCCGGTCCATCTCGTCAGGCTTGTTCAGTGCGTCGCGCTCGATTACCGCGACAACCGAATTCACCGCAGGCGCGGTGGCCTGTTGGCTGCGAGCCATGCAGGCCCAGACTCCGGCCTCGCCCTTCGGGTTTTGGCGGAACAGCGAAGTTCCTCCCCTTGAGAGCAAGGGATTGCTTGTGAGCTGCGAATGCATGCCCAATGGCCGCGCAACTGCATTCCGCGTTGCATACAAACTATGGAATATCAAATGATTAACAAGCTAATTACGGCAGTCTGTGCAGCCGTTTTCGCATTCGCTTCGAATGCCGCCACAGTGACAGGCGACGGCTTTGAGATCGAATATTCGACCAATCTGGATTATGTGAGCAGCTACAGCGCGGGGCCCATTGGGGGCGTAAATTTTGCAACCGACACTCACCACATGGGCGCCTTCACGATTGAGAGCAATTATTTTCAATCGGCGGACCCGACAGACAAGCGTTACACCCTTTTGATTGAGACGGGCCTCTCGGTTGTTGAACCGAAAGATATACAACTTCGATTCTCATATTGGAGCGTCGACTATCAACTCGATATTTTTGATGTTACGTCTGGAACCTTTCTTCAAAAGATTAACTACAAATTGTCTGGCGCCGGCGCTGTTGGGTGGGACGATGGCCGTCAAATCAACTTATCAACAGAAAGTAGTCATGAAATCCGCATTACCGGTAGCTATACGTTTTCTCCAGGGCATGTGCTCACACCGTCGCCAGATTCAAACTGCCAAGCATTCACTTGTATGACCGCAGAATCGGACAAACTAGTAGGAGCACACGTGCGCTTTGCCGTTAGTTCGCCTGTCCCCGAGTTGCAAACCTGGCCTATGTTGGCCATGGGGCTAGGCGTGATCGGAATCGTTGGTCAGCGTCGAAGGCGCGCGTGAGAGACGCGGGGCAGTTCGCACTCCGGCTCTGCATGCACGTATCAGCGGCGCCGCCCCGCGCGCAGCCGCACACCAGCAAGCCAGCCGCCGCCGATCAGCAGCAGCGCCGCGATGCCCGGCTCCGGAACTGCGGTGACGTTGAACGTCAGGTCGCCTAGAGGCTCGCTTTCGAAGGCGTTGAACATGTGACCGCCTGGATAAGCGTCTTCGCCGAGTACGGAGTAGTAGGACACCCCGAAGCGTTCGTCCGATGCAGTGAGCTGAAAGGAATAGGTTTGCCCTGGCTGCAACTTCACGGCTCCAAGGTTGAAGTCCACCAGCGCCGCGCCGCCGGCGTCACCAAGAAGGGCCCGCACATCCACGCTGCTGGATGCGAGCAATGTGCCGCCGCTGCCCTCACCCTCGTACAAGCTCAGAGAGACAAGGCTTCCCGGCCGAGACTTGTTCATGTTGCGCAACTCGACGCCAATGGTGTCGATGCGCGTACCGACCGCGGTGAAGGTTTGCCCGGGCATGAAGGGGTAAATCACACCGAAGCCTATCGACTGGGGCTGGTCTATCACCACCACCGCGTGCGTCGTGGCAGGCGCCAACGCAAGTGCGAAAAGCGTGCCCATCAGAAGAGGCAGACGAGGGACAAGCCGGCGGGTTTCAGCTTTCATCATCGACTCCTTGAGAACTAAGGCATCGCGCAAGCTTAGCTGGTTAGGGCCGCCATGAGGTTCGTGGACCGGCCTCTGCGAATGTCGTCACCCATGCCTCACTGCGCTGCTCTCATCGACGAGGTCCTCGAACTTTGCGCCAACATCGCCATGAGATGCCCGCGTCGCAGGGCCAACCGAAGACAGATTGATTCTGGTCTGCGCCAGCATGCGAACCACCACGATCGACGAGCCGGTGAAGACCCAGCCCTTTACGGTGCGATGTCGGATTGCATGCCGGCCAAGTCAACGCTGTGAACGGCGCACCCGAAGCATCAGCACGACCAGCCCGAATGCCAGCAGACCCACGCTGCCCGGCTCAGGAACCGGGCTGGCAAAGGACTTGGCGAAATCGGCACCGCTGCCTTCGCTCATTGCGGTAAAGGCAACAGCATTGCCGTTGGCATCCGTCAGGCCCGATATGCCGCCCCAGGCCACGGTATGCGACAGATCGCTGCGGAAAGCGGCGTCGCTGGCCGAGCTGGCGCCGAACACATAGCCCGCTGAGGCAGAAGCGCTCACGGTGCCGGCAAAGTGCAGCGCGATCGGCGTGCCGAAGGCAAAGCTGACAGTGAACGTCTGGCTGCCGAACTCTCCATTGCTGGACTCGAACAGGGCACCGTTGCCATTGCGGGAAATCGAATGATCCCCATGCCAGGCAGCGCTGGGTGACAGGGGCGACCCGGGCAGATAGCCCGCGTTCAATGTGACGTCGGCCGTCCACTGCCCGATGACGGACCAGTTGCCACTCACGTTGCCGTTGCCGCCGATGCTCCCCGAGGCGCCGATCGAGAAGGTCAGCAGCCCCAAGGCGCCGGGGCCGCACAGACTCAGGTTCTGGCAATTGACGGCATTGATCGTGAATGCGTCGTCAATGCTGCCATTGGCCGAACTGCTGCCATTCGCGTACATCGCGGCGCCGTTCGTGCTGGTCAGGTTGGCGCTGGCTTCGCCCAGCAGATGCAAGGCGCCCAGCCCGGCGGAGGCTGAGGCATTGGAACGGCCCAGCCCCGTGGACACCGCCGCCCCGCCGCCGGCCGCTTCGAACTGCGAAGACGTGGCCGTGAAACTGACGGGCACCGCTTCCGCGTTGGAGTGGTAGTCGGTCGGGCCAGGAATATTGATGGTGCCGCTGCCCGCCGAAGCTGTGGCCGAGAATTTTGGGGTCGCCGCTTGCGCGGCAGCCCCGATCGACAACAGGCAGGCGGCCAGAACGAGTGCGGTTGAACGGGCCATGCCAATCTCCGATGTCGCTGAAGCGGCGGATTGACGCATGGAAACACCGCCCCGTATAGCGCCAGCCCGGCCCGCGTCGTCACTGTTGATGGCGCCAACCACCCTGTTCGGGTAATGGCACCCACCACGATTGAATTCGCGCCCGGCGCGCGATTTGACTAGATTCCCTCGGCCCGACCGTAACGCCGAAACCGAAGGAATTCATATGCATAGATCCTGGAGACTGCCCTCAATCGCCCTGCTTTTGAGCTTGCAATTCGTGGCATCCGCAGTAGCGGCAGCGCCCTGCGACGGGTCGAGCGACCCCTGCACCATTGACCTCGGCCGTGCGTCGGCAAACTTCGCAACCGGCGCTGCGTCCTACTACGCGGAGGCAGTGCTGGTGAATGGCACGGATGCCTACTACGGCGTGAACCCGCAGTTCCTGCCAACGCTGCAGGTCACGCACACGGCGGGCAGCGACGGCTTCACATTCCTGCCTCAGATGTACGCCAGCGTGGGTGGCAGTGGTATCCAGGGATTGTTTGAAGTCGCAGCCACGCTGCAGTTCACCGGTCTGTCATTCACTGCTGAACCGGGCTACCAGATCACCGGCCTTCAGGCCGTGGTGAAGGGCAGCTTCTCCCTGGTGGGCAACGGCTATGGGGGACTGTCCTTGCCCGGCCCGCTCCAGTGGGTCGACCAGAACTTCACCGCCATGGTCCCACTCGATCCGGCCGCCGCCGACTTCCAGACCGGCTTCACGGTCGCGGCCAGCTATGTCGAGGGAGAAGACGGCACGGCGCTGTCATACGGGACCGGCAGTGCCAGCATCGACAGCGTGGCTTTCATCGTCAGCATCTCACCCGTGCCCGAGCCCGGCTCGTGGGCCCTGTTCGCAGCCGGTGGAGCGCTGCTGCCGTGGCTGGTGAAGCGTCGGTCACGGCGTTCTCAGGGCGCTCGCACAAGTCCTCCCCTAACTCACGATTGAACCTGCCGGCCCCGCGCCGGCACCTACGCCCCAACTCCCACTTTCAGGAGAAGGCGTGCTTTCCATCCTGGTCGGCCACAGCTTCTTTCTGCGCTTCGACACCAAGCAGTTCGAGCGCGCCAAGCCCTATCCCCCGTTGGCCACCCTGCAGGTGGCGGAACTGCTGCGCCGCCAGGGGCATGAGGTCGCCCTCTTCGATGCGATGCTGGCCACGGGCACGCAGGACTTCGACCGCCAGCTCGCCGCCGTGCAGCCGCAGGTGGTGCTGCTCTACGAGGACAACTACAACTACCTCAGCAAGATGTGCCTGGCCAAGATGCGCGAGGCCGCCTGCGCCATGGTCGCCAGCGCCCGGCGGGCCGGGGCGCGCGTCATCGTCGCCGGTTCGGATGCCAGCGACGCACCCGACCACTACCTGCGCGCCGGCGCCGACGTCGCACTGCGCGGCGAGGGCTTGGACGTGCTACCCGCGCTGCTGCGCCGCCTGGAGGCCGAGCCCGCGCTGCCGGGCGACGAACTTCTCGCCGGCCTGGCCCAGCCCGTCACGCTGCAGCCACGCGGTGACCACGCCGAGCTAGAGGCCCCGGCCGCCTGGGATCTCGTCGACATCGAGCGCTACCGCACCACCTGGGTTGCCGCCCATGGCTATTTCAGCCTCAACATGGCGGCGTCCAAGGGCTGCTCCTTTCGCTGCAACTGGTGCGCCAAGCCCATCTGGGGCCAGCGCTACCAGCAGCGCAGCGCCGCAGCGGTGGCGGCCGAGATGGCCGAGCTCAAGGCCCGCTTCGCGCCCGACCACATCTGGTTCGCCGACGACATCTTCGGCTTTCGCGCCGACTGGGTGCAGCGCTTCGCCGCCGAACTCGACGCCCGCGGCGGCGGCGTGCCTTTCACCATCCAGACCCGCGCCGACCTCGTCAGCGAGACGATGGCCCGGGCCCTTGCCGACGCCGGCTGCCGCGAGGCCTGGATAGGCGCCGAGAGCGGCAGCCAGCAGGTGCTGGACGCGATGAACAAGGGCACGACGGTTGACGAGATCCTGCAATCCCGCCAGCGCCTGAAGGCCGCGGGCGTGCGCGTGGGCTTCTTCATCCAGCTCGGCTATCTGGGCGAAGGCCTGCCCGAGCTGCTGCAGACGCGCCAGCTGATCGAGGAGGCACGGCCCGACGACATCGGCGTCAGCGTGTCCTACCCGCTGCCCGGCACGCGCTTTCACGAGCAGGTCAAGGCCCAGCTGGGCGCGAAGACGCATTGGGACGACAGCGGCGACCTCGCCATGATGTTCCGCGGCACCTTCGGCAGCGAGGTCTACCGGGTGGTGCGCGACCTGCTGCATGAGCAGGTGAGCCTCGGCGGCCTCGACGCTGCAGCCCGCCACCGCGCGGGCGACGAAATCAAGCGCCGCTGGGCTCAGCTGATCGAAAGCCTGAGCCCCGCCGCCGCCCTCATGCCATGAGCAAACCCTTCAAGGCCAGCGCCCCCGTGCGCGGGTGGCTGCCGCGGCGCAGCTCCCAGCCATGAAGCCGGCCGCAGCCCTCGACAAAGGCCGCCCAGCCCGGCTGGCCGGCGGCATAGGGCTGGCTGATGTGCAGGCGCTCCAGCAGTTCGTCGGTATCCAGCGGCCGCAGCAACGCATCGTCGGCTGCACTCTCGGGCGAGGCGAAAACGAGATGGGCGAGGCGCAACGGCTCGGCCGACAGGGGTGCCCAGCCGCCGCGCAGGTCCAGCTCGTACTTCTCGACGCCACTGCGCCGGCGGATCACCGGCGAAGCCTGGATGCGCTCACTCAGGGACGCGTCATCCACCCAGCGCAGCGCATCGAAGCGCAGGTGCAGGAAGTTGGCAACACCGGTGGCCCGCAGCAGGTGGGGGTCGACAAAGCTGGCGTCCTCGGTCAGGAAGTCCAGCCCCTGCTGCATCGCATGCAAGGCCAGCGTCGACTTGCCCGCGCCGCTCTCGCCGACGATCAACGCGCCGACGCCGCCCCAGCCCACGCAGCCCGCATGCAGCGGCACCAGGCCCTGGGCGCGGCAGGCCAGGCTGAAAACCGCGAACTCGATGAGCTCGTAGCGTGCGTGGTACGGCCAGGCCAGCAGCGCGCGCGACATCTGCACCACCGCACAGCCTGCAGCGGCATTGACCAGCACGACATTGCTCTCATCCATGGCCGCCCCGAGCAGGCCGGCGCCGCCCAGCATGCGCGCGGCGGGTGGTTCGGTATCGAACTCGCAGCCGCCCTCCACCAGCCTCAGCTCGACTTGCAGCGCCGGGCCACCCAGGTCGTGCGCGGGCAGGCCGCGATAGGCGGCATCGGCGAGGGCCAGCAACTCGGCGCTGTCGCTGCGGAACTCGACAGCGGCGCCAAGCAGCGTGAAGCCGCATTGCAGGGCGAGCGGTGCACGCTCGCCAAAGGGGTCGGCGATCTGCCGTGGATCAGCGCGCCAGGTGCTCATGAAGGAGGGTTCCGTGAAAGAGATTGAATTGCCCAGCGCCGCGGCATTGCAAACCGCGCTGAGGTCGACGACGGACCGCCTGGCTGCCGAGCTGGCCAGCCCCGTGCCCGTCGCCCCGGCCTGGAACGACTTCGAATGGCGGGCCGCCATGGCCGTGTCCGTCATGCATGGCATCAGCGGCCTGCTCGCCGGCCGGCTGGCCTGGGCCGGGCCGGGGCACTGGCAGGCCTTCCTGGCCGAGCAGGCCGAGCAGGGCCGCAGGCGCGAGGCGCGTGTGCGAGCATTGCTGGCGCGGCTGCACCACTCGGCCGTAGCAGCAGGCCTGCCGTTGCTCGGACTCAAGGGCTCGGCGCTGCTGCAGCTCGATGTCTATGCGCCGGGCGAGCGGCCGATGAGCGACGTGGACCTGCTGGCCCACCCCCGCGACATGGACGCCGCTGATCGCCTCATCACCGCGACAGGCTATGCGGCTGGCACCGGCAAGCGCCGCCATATTGCCTACGAGCCCCTGCAGCAGCGCGCCGACCGGGCCTTTGGCGAGCATGAGGACAACCCGATCAAGATCGAGCTGCACGGGGCCGTGCGCGAGCCGCTGCCGCTGCGCGAGATCGACATCACCGCGGGCCTGGCGTCGCGCGACGCGCAGCCCGGCCTGAACAGCTACGACAGCCCGGCAGCCTTGATGCGCCATCTGCTGCTGCACACGGCCGGCAACCTGTGCAGCCGCAGCGTGAGGCTGATCCAGCTGCACGACATCGCCGCGCTGGGCGCGCGACTGAACAAAGCCGATTGGGCTGAAGCCCTGGCACCGGCGAACGACGGCCGCGCCGCCTGGTGGGCCGTGCCGCCGCTGACGCTGGCCCAGCGCCTCTTCCCCGGCCGGTTGCCACCCGCTGCTGCGGCCGCGCTTGCCGCCTGTCCGCCCTGGCTGCGCCGGGCCAGTGCCGGCTACCAGTTGGCCGACGTGTCCCTGTCGCGGCTGGGCATCCCGCTGCTGCCGGGCCTCGAATGGTCGCGCGGCCCGGCCGACGCGCTGGGCCTGGCCTGGCTGCGCCTGCGTCCCCAGGAGCAGGCCGTCACCGCGCAGATCCTGCCGCGCCAGCACTCGCTGGCCGGTTCGGCCTGGACGCGCCAGCCGCATTGGCGCAAGGCACTGAGCTTCCTGCTCGGCACACCACCGCGGGCGCAGACGCTGTATTCCGTGCATCGCGCCCTCGCCTACCGGCCCGCCAGCTCGGTATGAAGGCGCTCGAACTGCTCATGGCTGAAGTCCGCGTCCTCGGCGAGCGCGCGGCGCTGGGCCTCGTGGGCGAGCTGCAGCCGCAATGCTTCGTCGCCATCCACTCGCTGGATCAGCGCGGCCAGGCCGGCAGCGTCGCCCGGCTCGACGACCAGCGCCGCCTGTGGCGCCCATTCGGCCAGATGGCCGACCGCCGTACCGACGCTGGGCACACCCATCACCGCCGCTTCCAGCACGGCCAGCGGGCCGGCCTCGTGGCGGGAAGTGATGACATGCAGATGGGCGCGTGCCAGCAAGGGTTGCAGTTCGGCCTGCCTCATGAAGCCGTGAAAACGCACGCGTCCGGCCACGCCCAGCCGTGCCGCCAAGTCCTGCACCTCGCCACGCAGCGTGTCCTCGCCGATGAGATCCAGCTCGGCCAGGGGCAGTTGCGCCAGCGCCTGCAGCAGGCAGGCCTGGTCCTTCACGCGATTGAGGCTGGCGACCTGGACGAGGCGCAGCACATCACCGGCTTCACGTCGACGCGGCTCGCGGGGTGGCCAGGCGTCGAGGCCCACACCCAACGGAAGGCGTCGCCCCGCATGGCCCAGCGCGGCCAGTTGATCGAGCACCGGCCGGCTCGCGGCCGTCAGCACATCGGCGCCGCGCAGCACCCAGGCCTCGCGCAGCCGGCCACGCCAGCCCAGGCGGCCGCCGTAGCCGATGTCGCGCAACGCGACGAGTTCACCGCCGGCAACATGCACGGCGCTGCGCAGCCCGAGCCACTTCGCCGCCGCAACCGCCACCACGCCGCAACTGCTCGACCAGACGGATTGCACGAGGTCAAAGCGGCCGCGGCCGTGCTCCTGCACGATGGCCCGCACCGCCCGCGGCACGGTCAACCGCCCGCCGATGTTGTGCACGCGCGCGCCGCACAGCCACCACTCGCCCGGCTCGGCCTCCTGCCGCAGCGCGAACACATGCACCTCATGCCGCACAGCCAGGCGCTTGAGCAAGGCCAGCAGCGCCGGCACCACCCTCACCTCGCCCGAGCGGTCTACGCCGCCAGGCACGACGACCGCGATCTTCACGAAGCCACTCCATGAACACCGACACCCGACTGCTGGACACGCAGCAAGCCTTCGACAGCGTCGCCGCCGACTACGACGGCCCGCGCGGCAACAACATCGCCATCCAGGCCATGCGCGACGAGATGTGGCGCTGGCTGGACCTGAGCTTTGCGCCCGGCAGCCGCCTCATCGACCTGGGCTGCGGCACCGGGCTGGACGCCGTGCATCTGGCGAGCCAGGGCCACCATGTGACGGCGACCGACTGGTCCGAGCGCATGGTCGAACGCACGCGGGACCGCGCTCGCGACGCCGGTCTCGATGTGGACGCGCGCGCCATCGGCGCGCACGAGCTGAACCGGTTGGAGGGGAGCTTCGACGGCGCCTATTCCAACCTCGGCCCGCTGAACTGCGTGCCCGACCTGGGCGCCGTGGCGGCGGAATGCGCCCGCCTCATCAAACCCGGTGGCCGCCTCGTCTTCACCGTCATCGGGCGCTATTGCCCCTGGGAGGTGGCCCACTATGTGCGCCAGCGCCGTTGGGCCCGCGCCGGCATCCGCTTCGCGCGCGACACGGTGGCCGTGGGCATGAACGGCCGCACGATCTGGACGCGCTACTACACGCCGGCCGAGTTCTACGCCGCCTTCGCGCTGCACTTCGAGCTGGAAGTGCAGCGCGGCCTGTGCGTCTTCGTGCCGCCGCCCTACCTGACCTGGCTGGCCGAGCGCCACCCGCGCTGGCACGAGCGGCTCTGGGCCCTGGACCGGCGCGTGGCCGGCTGGCCGGGCATCAACCGCCTGGGTGATCATTTCCTGCTCGTCATGCGCCGGCGCATGAGCTGAGCGACCTCGTCGAGCAGGGGGTGGCGGCACCAGCGCAAGGCCGCCACACAGGCGATGGGCGCCAGCGTCAGCGGCACGGCCAGCACGGCCAGCGCCGCGAGCGCACTGCCACCCAGCGCCGCGCCCAGCGCACGGGGCGGCTGGCCGAGATGCCGAGCCATCAGCCAGAGCTGCACCGGCAGGGCGACGGCCGCCGCCGCGCACAGCGCCCAGGCGAAGGACTGCAGGCTGCCATCAAAGAGCACGGCGCCCAACGCCAGCCGCGCGGCCAGCGTCACGCCCGTCGGCAGTGCGGCCAGCTCCGGCCGCCCGACCGCGGCCAGCGCGGCGTTGAGCTGCGTAAACACGAGGCCCAGAGCCGCTACCAGCGCGAGCGGCAGCACAGCCGGCGTGCAATCGGCCCAGGCCGGGCCGTAGAGCAGCCGCACCAGCGGTTCGCGATAGGCCACGGTGAGGGCGAGCAGCGGCCAGCCCAGGCCGGTCAGCAGTGCCGTCGCGCGGCRCAGCGTCGGTTCCAGCGCCAGCGCCCGCGCATGCCGGTCGGCCAGCAGCGGCAATACGCCGAAGCTCAGGGCACGGCCGGCCACCGTCTGCAGCAGGCTCACCACCGCCTGCGCACGACCAAACAGCCCCAGTTGATGCGCCCCGCCCAGGCGCCCCAGCAGCAGGTCCGGCAGCAGGCCGTTCAGGCTGGCCAGACTGCTGGACAACAACGTGGCTCCGCCAAAGCCCAGCATCCCGCTCCAGCCATGCCAGGCCGGCCGCCAACTCAGGCCCTCGGGCCGCATGCCGGCGTAGACCAGGCCGCAGGCGGCCGCGGCCGCGAGCTGCGCCCAGACCAACCCCATCGCGCCCGCGCCACTGGCGCACAGCGCCACCCCCACCAGCGCCTGCGTCAGCACGCCCAGCCACGACACGCGCGCAATGCGCGCCGCCGCCAGTGCGCGCAGCTGCAGCGCCGCCATCACGCTGCCGAAGGCCGACAACGGCAGGCCCAATGCCAGTACCTGCAACAGTGGCGCCAGGCCCGGCTGATCAAGCAGCCGTGCCAGCGGCTCGGCCAGCAGCGCCAGCGCCAGGGTCGTCACCAGCGTCGTGGACACCATCAGGCCCAGGCATGCAGAAAAGCGTGCCGGCGTCAGCTGGGGTTCACGCTGCAGATAAGCCGACACGCCGAAGTCGCGCAGCAGCTGGGCGACGCTGAACACCGCCATCGCCAGCGCAAACAGGCCCAGCTCGGCGGGCAGCAGCAAGCGCGCCAGCACCAGGCCCAGCAGGAAGCGCATGCCGGTTTCGCCGATGGAGGACAGCAGATTGCCCAGCGCGGCGCGACGCACGTCGACATGGCCCAGAGCAAGCGGCGCGGCGCTCATTGGTGCACCCTTCGGCCTGCGGCCTGTCCCGCCAAGCGGGAGCGAGCTTGCTTGGGACGGCCCGGCGCGGCGCTCATGCCGTGAGCGCATCCGAGTAGGCAGACACGAGGCTGCGGCCAAGCGCAGCGAGCGAGCAATGGGCATCGAAGCGCGCGCGCACGCGCTGGCGCCGCTGCGACCACGGCTCGTTGGCGAGCTCAACCAGAGCGTCGGCCAGCCGTGCCGCATCGCCCACTGGCCACAGCCGTGCCGCCTGCTCGCCCGGCAGTGTGCCGAGCAGGCCGCGGAACGAGGGAATGTCAGTGACGATGGGGCTCAGCCCGCAGGCCAGCGCCTCGATGACGCTGTAGCCCGAGCCCTCGCGGTGGCTGCCCTGGACGAGAAAGTCGGCCGCCGACATCAGCTGCTCGATGGCGGCGTGCGGCTGGGTGCCCAGCAGGTACACGCGGCCGGCCAGCAGCGGGTCCCTGAGCCGCTCGCGGACGGCGTCGTAGAGCGGCGCCTTGCCAAAGCACATCCACAACTGCAGGCCCGGCAGGCGCGGCACCGCCAGGGCAATGCCGTCGAGCACCGCCAGCGGGTCCTTGTTCGCGTTCAAGTGCCCAACCCAGAGCAGGCCAGGCGCGCCCGCCAGGCCGGTGATGCGCCGCGCGTCGTCGCGATCGCGTGGGCGGAAGTCGCTGCTGGACTCGGGCACCTCGTAGATCCGGGTGCGGGCCGCGACGAGGCCGCGCCGCACGAAGGGCTGGGCCTGTTCACGGGCGCAGAACATCAGGCCACGTGCCCGCGCGAGCGCACGCCGCCAGCGCCACCACGTCCAGGGCCTGCCGGGTGGGCGGGCAGCATGGTCCTGCAACAGCAGCGGCACCGTGGGGGCCAGCGCGGCAAGCCAGTGGATCTCGCGTGCAAAGTCCAGGCCCTGCAGATGCAGCACATCGGGGCGCAGGCGCGCCAGCAACTCCGCCAGAGGTACGGACGGGCGGCGCCCATCGCCTGCGTCCAGCGGCAGGAAGTGATAGTCCACGCCGTCCTGCGCTAGATGATCGCACCGGGTGCTGCATTGCACGACGCTGACCCGTGCGCCGGCCTCGGCGGCCGACCGCCCGCAATGCACCAGGGTCGACCAGTCCTGCAACAGCTGCTCCGGCGGCCTGCCAAGCGTGTCGAGGAAAGGGTTGATCTGGACAACTCGGACCATGGCCTGGCCTTGGTGCTCAGAGGGCGTGCAGCTGCGGATCCCACAGCTTCACGGCGCGCTCCAGCCAGCGCAGTTCCCGCGGGCTGTCGTAGCGCGCCGTCCGGTAGCGCCAGGCCGAAGCGGCACGCAGCGCCGCCTTCTGCCAGCCGGGCGCGCGGATGTCGGTCAGCGTCGGAAAGCGGCAGCCCAGCACGGTGCGGAAGTCACGGATGCGCTCACGCAGCGCGGCGCTGAGCCAGGGCGCGTCCTTGTGGCACCAGTAGTCCACCCACTCCTTCTGCGCCCAGGCGTCAGCGCTGTCGGGAAAGACGAAACCCTTGGGCAGCGCCGGGTCGCGCGGTGTCCAGCGGCCTTCTCCCATGCGCCGCGGTGGCAACGGCGTGTGGATGTGCAGCATGATCTCGGCGGCCGGGTGCAGGCGCTTGACCTGGCGGATGAAGGCGAAGGTCTTCTCCGTCTCGCCCTCGGGGTCATGCGGCGGCGCCAGCATGAAGGACAGCTCGGGCACCACGCCATTGGCGCGGCAGGTTTCGACGACGGCCAGGGTCTGGTCGACCCTTGTGCCCTTGCGCATGTCGCGCAGCATGCTGTCGTTGGGCGACTCGGCGCCGATATAAGCCATGCGCAGCCGGCTGCGCCGCACCAGCGCCCAGGACGCGACGGACAGGCCCTGCAGCGCATCGGCGCGGGCATAGCACCACCACGGCATCTGCAGCCGCGCCAGCACCTCCAGGAGCGGCTGCATGTCGACCTCGCGGTCGAAGAAGTTGTGGTCGTAGAACTGCACCGAGTCCGCGCCGAAGCGGGTCTGCAATAGCCGCAGGTCGCGCTCCAGGCGTTCGGCCTCGGGTAACGCCGTCTTGCCGCGGAACATCGCGGCCACGCCGCAAAAGGTGCAGCGGTAGCGGCAGCCCAGGGCCGCCTGGTAGCCGGTGGTGCGGCGGCCGAGATAGGTCGGGCCGACATAGCGCTGCGGGTCGTCGACCTCGGCGTAGCTGACGTCGAGTTGCAGCGGTGCCGTCGAGAAAGCGCGGTCGGCGTTGTGCACGATCTCGCCGTCGCGGCGCCATGACAGGCCGGCAACTTCGTCCAGCGGTGTGCGTTTGTTCAGCGCATCGAGCAGCTCCATGAAGCCCTGCTCGCCCTGGCCGCGCAGCGCGTAGTCGACGCAGTCGCTGTTCAGCGCCGCGTCCGTGCACAGCGTCGGGAAATAGCCGCCCCAGACGATGGGCAGCTCCGGCGCGACGGCGCGGATGGCGCGCGACACGGCCAGCGCCGCCGGCAGTTGCGGCCCGCCCATGACCGACAGGCCCACGGCCGCATAGCCACCGTCGCGCACCGCTGCCGCGGCGGTCTCAGGCAGATGGCGGTCGAGGTTGCCGTCAAGGATGCGCGTTTCGTAGCGGCCCTTGAGCGCCGCGGCCAGGTGCATGACGGCCAGCGGGAAGCGCGCATTGGAGGTGATGCGCGGGTTGATCAGCAGTATGCGGTTCATGCCAGCACTTCCTCTTGCAGCAGCTCCAGCCCGGGCTCACGCAAAGGCGTTGCCTGCAGCGCGGCGACGAGATGCGGCGCCAGCGCCTTGGGCCGGCCGTCGATGCGAACCGGCACGAGGCCGAGGGCCTCGCCGAGATCGGCATCGGCATACAGCGGCCGGCCGCCAACGACGACCATGCGCAGGTCGGCCCGCGTCGCGCTGGCAAGCGGCAGGCCGGCCGGCAGCGCGACCAGGTCGGCGCGCAACCCCACGTCAAGCCGGCCGCGGTCATGCAGGCCCAGCAGGCGCGCGGCGCCCTCGGTGACCCAGGATTCCAGGCGCTCGTCGCGCCAACCCGTCAGCTCACGTACCAGGGCCAGCTCGGCCAGCAGGTCACGCCCGCCGCTGATGCGCGAATCGCTGCCCAACGCCAATCGACCACACGCAAACAGCCAGTCGGCATCCAGCGTGCGGCCGAAGAGATGCAGGTTGGAACCGGGGCACCAGATCAGGCCGGCGCGGGCTTCAACCAGGCGGCGTTGCTGAGCCGCGTTCAGGCCCAGGCCATGCACGAGCAGTGTTCCGGGAGCGATGCAGCCCAGGGCTTCGAGGCGGTCAAACTCCAGCGCCGCGGCCGTGTCGATGCCCTCCGCCGCGTGGACGATCCATGCGCGGCCCGGGCGCGCGGCCTGCCGCGACTCGCGCACGGCCTCCTCGCCATCCAGCGCGAGGGAATGCGACCAGCCGCCCAGCTCAGGCACATCGACCGGAAAGCCCGCGTCGTCCAGCGCCGCATCGTGTGGGTCGTGGTGGGCCACCGACGTCACGCCGCTGAGCAGGTTCTTCAAGCCGCCGATGAAGAGCCGCTCGGCTCTCGGCGCGGCGCGATGTGCCAGCAGCTGCGGGTCGGTGGGCAGGCGCGGCGTGATGTCGGCGATCCATTCGCTGGCATTGCGATAGCGGTCCCTGAACTTCAGCCGCGGCAGCGCGGCGTTGAGCTGGAGGTGGTCGTGGGCATTGATGAGGCCGGGCAGCAAGCGGGCGCCACCGAGGTCCACACGCCGGCCACCGGCTCCGGCAGCGATGCGCCCGCCATCCGTGCCCAGGCTCATGCCATCGGCCGCATTGACGAAGTGCAAATTCATGGTTTCACCAGCCTCATCGCCAGCACGACAGCCAGGCCGTTCCACCGCGCATAGAAAGCTTCGGAGCCCGTGAAGGGCTCGCACAGCTCGCGGCCGACGCAGACTTCGCGGCTGGCCTCCAGCACCAGGCCGGCCCGCCAGGCCGCCGCCAGATGGGCGTCGGGGTCGTGCAGGGCATGCAGCAGCTCGTGGCGCTGGCCGGCGGCGTCGGTGAAACTGCGCGTCATGCCGGCGCGCGCGGCGGCCGGATGGAAGTCCGAATAGACGAGCTGCCCGCCGGGCGCGAGCACGCGGGCCACCTCGGCCATCCAGGCGTCCAGGCTGGGCGCGTGGCCGACGGCGAGGCCACTGACGATGACGTCGAAGCTGGCTGCCGCGAAGGGCAGGTTCAGCATGTCGGCCCGCACGCGATGGGCGAGCGGCGCGCGCGCCAGCATGCCGGCCGACAGATCGCTGCCGACAACAAGGGCCGCGCCTCGCTGCTGAAGCAATAGACCGTAGCGCCCGCTGCCGCAGGCCAGGTCCAGCACACGCCGGCCCGCGACGTCGGGGCACAGCGCCAGCAGGGCGGCCTGCTCGGCACGCATCAGCGGGTTGTGGGGCAACGGCGGATAGCTCTCGGCCCAGAGGTCGTAGGCCGCTTCGTTGGCAAAAGCACTCATGAAGCGAACCACTTGGAACAGACGCAATGCGCACATTCGGGCCTGTTCCCTGCATGGATGGCAGCGCGCAAGCGGCGCATGGAGGGCGTGTTCAGCCCCTCGCTCAGCCCGGCATCGCCAAGCCGCGAGTTGCCGGCAATGAAGAAGCAGGGCCTCAGACCGCCGTCGGCCTCGATGACAGCCGAGTGCTCGGGCGCGTTGCAGCGCACCGGCGGTGGCTCGCCCAGGCCGAGGCGCGCGCGATAGTGGGCCTCGATGCGGCGCAGCTTGGGCGGCGTCTCGGCGATGAAGCCGCTGGCGAAGTCAGCAGCGTGGTCGCGCTCCAGCGCGTCGAGGGCAAGAGTCAGCACGGGCAGGTCTTCGACCCGCAGCGCAACCCCGTCGACCGACTCGCCGTGGCGGCCAAAGGCCTCGGCATGGCTGACATCGGCGGCGAGGAAGGAGATGCTGGCGGCGCCGAGCTTGCGCGCGAGCGCCACGAGATCGCCCAGCTCACCGGCATTGCCGCGCTGCACGGTCACGCGCAGGCTCACGTCCAGGCCCTCGTGCACGGCAGCGCGGATGCCGGCGCAAACGGCCTCGAAGGCGTCGAGGCCGCGGATGGCCGCATAGCTCGCCGCGGTGCTGCCGTCCAGCGACACGGTGACCTGGTCGAACCATCGCGCAACCTCGGCCGCGTGCTTGGCCAACGCGAGGCCAGCCGTCAGCAGCCAGAGCTTGTGGCCCTGGCCGCGCAGCAAAGCCGCGATCTCGGCCCATTGCGGGTGCAGCAGCGGCTCGCCGCCGGAGACCAGGACGGTCTCGGTACCCAGCTCGCGCAGGCCCGGCAGCAGGCCCCTCACGGTCTGGATGTCGATATCACGCCGCCCATGCCGCCAGTAGTCGCAGCTGACACAGCGCGAATTGCAGCGCTCGGTCAGGTAGAGCGTCGCCAGCGGCAGCCGTGTGATGGGCGGCGCCAGCGAAACAGGCCGCTCGACGATGGCGCTAGAACATGCCATGCAGCTCGACAAAGCTCTGCCGCCGGTTGTCGATGGCGTTCTGCGGGATGCCACCAAACTTGCGATAGCCCGCGCGCAGCTGCGCGAAGGCGAAGGGCGTGTACTCGTAGACGAGGCTGTAGCGCACCTTGTTGTCGTGGGCCACACGGCGGTCAGGGTCGAGGTACTCACCGGTGAGCTTGAGGTTGTGGCCCTGCTGCACCAGCCAGTTGGCCTCCAGCAGCGTCGCGTATTGCTTGCGCTTGCCCTCCGGGTAGCCGGCGTCGCTGACCATGTCGATCTCGGCCAGCCAGGCCACCGGCCCGGTCGTCGTGCCGGCAAAGAGGCCGTAAGCCTGGCGGTTGCCTGCCGCCGACTTGACCTGCGCGGCCGCTGCGCCGACGCGGCCCCAGGGCTGCATCCAGATGGCCTGGGCCGTCGTCTGGTGGCCGTTGGAATTGCCCGTGTTGCCAGGGCCGTTGCTGCGCACGAGCTGCAGGGACCAGTCATCGCTCTCGTGCCCCAGCTCAAGGCCCTTGTCGGGCACGGTCATGCTGACCCCGCTGAGCTGGCGAACGAAGGCCAGGCTGTCCTGCAGGCGCCAGCCAAAGGGCAGGTAGAACTGGCCGGCCTTGGCATACCAGCCCAGGCCGGGCGTCTGCAGGCGCACATAGGCCTCCTGGCGCTCGGACTTGCCGGGCGCGACCTGCTGGTCGAGGTAGGCGCCGAGGTAGTCCTTGATGAGCTGCACATCGGCGTACAGGCGCACCTGCTCGGTACCGCCGACGCTGCGCGTGGGCTGGCCCGAGACGGAGGTGCGCGTCGTCGCTGTGCGCAGGTCGCCACCCAGGCGCAGGCGATCATCCAGCAGCGAGCCGGTCCAGCCCTGCAGTGCGTCGGGCAAAGCGTTGGCCGGGATGACGTTCTGCGCGAAGGTGTTGCCCACCGCATTGCGCAGGCCGCCGCCCGAGGGGTTCACATGGCAGGCCACGCATTTGAGGCCGGCGCGGATGGCGAGATAGGGCTCGGCCTTTACGGCCGAGAACAGCAGCGCGAGGGCCAGGCCGAGAAGCAGTCGTGCGGCCATCATTTCTGGGCTCCGTTGTTGATCCATTGGCGAATGAGCCCGATGGTCTGGGCATCCAGATAAGGGCCGCCAAGCGGCATGCGCGCACCGACGGCCTGGTGGCCTTCGAGCTTGTGGATCAGGTAGCTGTTGTCCGCATCGCCCGGCGCCACGCGCTTGAGCGCCGGCACGCCGCCGCTGGATACACCCACCAGCATCGCGAAGCTGTTGGTCGCGTCCAGCCGCAGGCCGCGGGGCGCGGCCGCGCCGGCGTGGCAGGCCGTGCAGACGGGCGTGAAGACATGCGACTGGATGGAACTGAAGCTGGCCGTCATCGGGCCGCTGGGGTCGTCGCCCTCGCCGAGCGGCCGGCCGTTGGCGTCCAGCCCTTCACCGCTGCCGCCGCCGCAACCCGCGATCAAAGCGGCTGCAGCGCCCAGCGCGGCCACCCATGGTTTCGAGATCCTCATCACTGCCCTTTCCTGGCTTCACTGCGGCGTGAGTGCCAGCGCCTGCAGCGCAGGTTCAAGGCAAGCTAGGGATTCAGAACGCGGTCGTCAGGCCGAGCACCAGCGCGCGCCGGCGTGTCGCGTCCGTCCAGGTGTAGGGGCCGCCGCGGCCGGCTGCTGTCCAGGCAAGCTGCAGATCGCTGCTCGCGCCGAGTTGCCAGGACGCACCCAGGCGCAGGTCCGCACGCGTCGCGCCATGCGGCTCGGCATAGGGCGAGGCCCGGCCGCCGCGGCCGTGCAGCAGGCCGACATGCCCCAAGGCCGCCACGCCCCGCGCCAATGGCCAGCGCAGGTTGAATTCGGCATAGACGCTGCGCTGGCCGATGCCGTAGTAGTCGGGCGAGACATAGGCGCGCAGGTTCCAACGCTCCCCCAGCAGCCCGGCATAGACCTCCTGGTAGTCGTAGCGCGACACGTTCTCGTAGGCATGCGCGACGATGCCGGCCTCGCCGTCCAGGCCCGGCGCCAGGCCGAAGACCCGGCCGCCATAGAGCTGCAGCGCGGCGCCACGCCGCTGGGAAAAGCGAGCATGCGCCAGCTGTGCCCCGCCATACCAGCCAGCCTCGCCGTCCCAGGCCAGGCCAAGCTGGGCGCTGGGACGGTTGGCGCTGTACGACATGCCGCGCTCCCGCGCATCCGTCTGCAGCGACAGCGTGCCGCCCACGTCGGCCCAGGCTGCGCCCGCGCCGGCCAGCAGCGTGGCGACCAGCGTCGTCAGTCGGGCCAGGTACGCGGGGGGAAGCATCAATCGGCAGTTTGCCCCAGCATCTTGCAGGTTGGGCCGCGAGTACCGGCGTGGCGGGCCAGTGTCGCGCAGCTGTCGATGCGGCCCTGGGCGGTGTTGACTAGCGCCGTCTTCAGCGCCAGGGTGCCGCGTGTGCCGTCGAGCTCGCGCACCAGGGCGAGCAGGCCGGTCGCATGCGCGGCCGCGAAGGACGATCCCGATACCAACGACCAGCCACCGCCCACGGCCGTGCTGGGCACGTCACGCCCCGGCGCGATCACGGCGCCTGCGGGCAGTGGCGGCGCGAGGCCGACGACGAGCACGCCGGGATGGTTGGCCGGAAAGGGCCCGTTCTCGCTCGGCATCGCCGCGACCACCGTGGCGCCGCGCGCCTGGGCCTGGTCCAGCAGCAGCGCGAGCAGGCGGTCGTCCGGCCCACCCAGGCTCATGTTGATGATGTGGGCACCCTGCTGGATGGCCGCGTACAAGGCCTTGGCCAGGCCCAGGCTGGTGCACAGCGTCTGAGTGCCAGCCGCCTGCCAGCAGGCACGCAGGGCCAGCAACCGGGCCTGGGGCGCGATGCCGGCGATGCCCAGGCCGTTGTCGGCCCGCGCCGCGATGATGCCGGCCACCGCCGTGCCGTGGCCTTCAGCCGGCGGCGCCTTGTCGTCGACGAAGTTCTCGTTGAGGGCGACCTGGCCGGCGAGGTCGGGGTGGCCGGCCTCCACGCCGCTGTCGACGATGGCCACGCGCACGCCGCGGCCGGTGGCCAACTGGTGCAACTCGGCCAGATGCCACTGGCGTGCAGCCGGCTGGGCCTGGTAGAGCGGCTCCTGCTGGCTGCCCTGGGCGCGGTACAGGCTGACCGGCTGGGCCCAGGCGACACGCCTGTCCTCGGCCACAGCCTCGGCGACCTTCGCCGAACTGCGCGTGTCCCCCTCGGGCAGGCGCATGACGAAGCAGTCCACGCCGGCCAGCGGCATGGCCCATTCGCTGCGTATCTCCAGCTTGTGGGCCTGGGCCAGCGACTGGGCGACCTGCTGGCGCGACTGCCGGCCCACGCCCTCGCCATAGGTGCCCGCATAGCTGCCGTCGGGCCGGTAATGAGCCTTGGGCAGCTGCAGCATGACGAGGACCTGGCGCTGGGCGTCCTCGGCCTGGGCATGGGCGCCACCGCCGGTCAGGCAGCAGGCCAGCAGCACCAGCAAGCGCAGCCAGAGTCTCATTGAGCCGGCCCCGGTTGCAGCGGCTCGGCCAGGGCGACGATGGGAGCCGTGCGCAGGGCGGCGAGGCCCCGGGCGTCGACACGCAGCAGCCAGGCGCCGGTCTCGGTGGGCCCGGCGACGACACCGGCGCCCTGGGCCTGCAGCAGTTCCCGCACCGCCTTCTCGGTGGTGCCGGGCTTGAACATCACCAAGGCATCCGCCACGACCGGCACGCTGCCGCTGGCGGACAGGCCCTGGTAGGCCGGCCCGTCGGGGCGCGGCGCCAGCACCAGGGCCAGCAACAACGCGACTGCCGCACCTTGCAGGCCCAGGGCCCAGGGCATCCAACGCGCCGCACGGGCAGGTTTTGGCTTGGCAAGCTGCATCAGCGCATGCATCTTCGCCAGCCCCGCCTCGACGTCACCGCCCTGCAGCGGCGTACCGGCCACGTTCAGCAGCGTTTGCATGGGCTGCTCGGCTGCCAGCTCGTTGCGGCAGGCGGTGCAATGCAGCACATGGCGTTGCACCTGGCCGGTCTCATCCTCGCCCAGCTGGCCGCGCGCATACCAGGGCAGCAGCGCCTGCACGGCGGCATGCTCGTCATGTTCCATCGGAATCACCACACTCATCACAGTTCTCCTTGCTCCAGCCCGGCGAGATCGTCGAGCAGGAGGCGCAGCCGGCGCCGGGCATAAAACATCCGTGTCTTGACGGTCTCGGGCGGGCAGCCGACGACATCGGCGATCTCGGCATAGGCCATGTCATGGAAATAGCACAGCTCCACGACGGCGCGGTGCTCCGGCGACAGCTCGGCCATCGCTGCGCGCAACCGGCCGCGCAGCTGTTCCAGCCCCAGGCGCTGCTCGGGCCCGGGCCCAGGGTCGGAGGGCTCCTCCACGCTGTCGCCGTCCACCGGCAGGTCCTGGCGGCTCAGGGCCTTCAGCGCCTTGCGGTAGCCGATGCCGAAGATCCAGGTCGACAGCTTGCTGCGCCCGTCGAAGCTGTCGGCGCGCTGCCAGACGACCATCAGGGTGTCGTTCAGCACCTCCTCGATGGCTTCCGGCTGGCGCATCAGATGCGACAGAAAGCGCCACAGCCGGGGGTGGTAAACCCGATAAAGGGCGTCGAATTCCGCCCGCTGCCCGCGCTTGATGCCCTCCAGCAAGGCCAGTTCCAGCACCTCGGCCGCCGGCCCGCGGGCAGAAGCAGCCGGGGCCGACGGGGCGTCATCGCGCTTTTTTCTGATGCTGGGCCACTTCAACATGCTCGCCACACGGGGTTCCATTGCGTATGAGTCCCGGCTCGGTGCCAGGAGGTTCAAAGCGATGGTAGCGAGCCCCCGGCTCAGGGGGCTAGGCCAGGCCGGCCAACGTCATCTCATGCAGCCAGTGCGATTCGGCAAAGCCCTTGGTGTCATAGAGCTTCTTCAGGCGTGCGGTGGGTACGGGCAGCTTGCAGGTGGCCGCGGTGAAGTTCTGCTCGCCCTTGCCTTCCTTCCAGGCCGACTGCCAGACCGTCGCCAGCGTGACGGCGCCGTCGGCCATGCGGTTCATGGTGCGCTCACCCAGTGCGGCCCACATCGCCGCCGACTGGCCACGGCCATGCACCCGGCGGTAGACCTCGAGCACCTCCTCGGGCGGCAACTCCTCGATGGTGCGGCGCATCAGCTGCACGACGGCGTCCGCCGCCGCCATGGGGCCTGTGAACAACGGGCGCTTCACCGCCGCACCCACGCGCTGCTTGACGCCGACCACCACCTCGTCGGCGGCCTGGTTCAGCATGTCGTCCTCGTAGACGGCATGCACCTTGTCGTCGTCGGCGTCGTCCGGCTGGCCATGGTGCAGCTGCGAGACATGCAGGGGCTGGCAGGCGTCGCCAATGTAGTGGGCCAGCACGCCGGCGGCACAGACGTAGGCGTCGAGCTGCTTGGCGGCAGCGGCCTGCACCATGACCTTGTAGAGCTCGGCAACGCGAAACGGCAGCGCGCCACGGTGCGCGGGTTTGCGGGCGGGGTCGATGCTGCTGTAGAACTGGTCCCACACCTGCGGGTCGCGCGACGCCGGGTCCTGCTGCCAGAGCTGGATCAGCGTCCTGCCCTGGAAGGCGGGCCCGCGGCCGGGCTCGTCCATGTCAGCGAAGTGGTTGGCCTTGTCCTTGCCTCGGGTGCTGCGCCAGACCAGGTCGGGCACATCGGCCAGGGCGATGAATTTCGATGTCTGCGTGGCGCCGGGCAGCTTGCCGGCGGTGATGTCCTCGTCGCTGACACCGATGGCCGTCGCATTGGCCTTGAAGACGGCCTTGGCCTTGGCCGTCTGCAGCGCGAAGCAGGCGGCATAGCCGATGTTGTAGTGGCCGACCTTGCCCCAGTAGCGGCTCTGGCCGCTGCGCCAGTCCTCGACGAGCTCGACATTCAGCGCCTTGCACAGCGAGCTGAAGCCGGTGGCCAGCGCGAATTCGGTGGCGCGGTTCGAATGCAGGGCGCCGAAGCCATGGCCGCCCCATTGCACGGCCAGCGGCCGGAAGTTCACCGGCGCAGGGGCGCCCTGGTCCTTGGCGGTGCGGTCGGCCACCTCGTCCCAGAACCACACGGCACCGGAGTCGCCCGGGCGCGTCTGCACGGTCTGGCCCGGCCGCCGCGGGCCGATGAGGAATTCCGCCAGCGCATCCACGCCGCCCACGCTGGCATGGCGGTAGAACAACCCATGCACGCAGCCCTCGGTGCGGATGCCACCCGGCAGCTCCGTGAACAGCGGGCAGCCGATCAGGTTGAGGCTCATCTTGTCGGAGCTCAGATCGATGACGGGGCCGAAACCGCCGACGCCCAGGTACTGGGAATTGGTCGAGCCGATGCTGTCGAGTTTGACGAGGGCGGCGTCCAGCGTCAGCCGGGTATCGCGGCCGGCAAAGCCGGGGTAGATGTCGGCCAGCGGCAGCGCGTCGACGCTGCGCGACGTGATGTGCCCAATGCCGACCTTCTTGCCACGCGGCAGCGCAAAGACTGGCGCGCCGGGCTCGGTGCCCGAGGTCACGTGGCGGCTGACGAGGGCGAAGGCGCAGGCGCCGTCCTCGACGATGGCCGAGGCGACGCCCATGCGCGTCGCGCCCTGGTCGGCCACATGGACCTGGAAATTGGGGCCGAACTTGTCCGCCGCATAGAGAGCCGTGTCGGCCGGCGGCAGGTTGGCCACGCGGCGCTGCACGAGCACGGGGCAGGTGCGCACCTGGCGGCCGTCGGGCAGGTAGAGCACCGGCGGCACCGCCAGCTCGGGGTGGCGGGACAGCGTCTTGCGGTCCAGCCATTCGGTGACGAAGACCAGCACGCAGGGCCAGGACCAGGGCCGGAAATTGCTGTTGTCCAAGGTGCGGGGGCCGAGTTCCTTGCCGGTCTGTTCGGCATGCTCGTCGGCGTAGTTGGGGTCGTCCAGCCGGATGCGATAGCGGCCCATGGCCGTGCCGATGACGGTCGGCAGGTTGGCGATGTGGACGTGGTACTGATCGCGCGCCTCGAGCAGGTCGCGCACGCTCAGGGTGCGCGGGTCGGCGCGGCGGATGAAGCGGTCCATAGGGTCTTTCGCAGGGCGGATCAACGGCCGGACGCTATCAAGCCCCGGCCCCCGCCGCCTCATCAAGCCTTGGGAGGCGCTATCGTTGCACCATGAGCGAAGCCGGCGCCCTGCCCCTGGACACCCTGACCTCGGCCTGGGCCGGCGGCGCATCCGACGCCGAGCCGCAGTTGCAGTCCGGCGGTGGCGAGACCGGCAGCGGCCGTGAATGGCGGGTCAGCGGTGACTGGACGGTGCTGGCCCTGCGTGAGCGCTATGTGGAGTTCCGCCAGCGCGTGGCCGCCGCCGTCACCGAGACCCCCGATGCGCTGTGGGACCTGCGTGCCCTGGGGCGGCTGGACACCGCCGGCGCATTGACGCTGTGGCAGGGCTGGGGCCGCAAGCCGCCGCGGCGGCTGCTGTGGCTGCCCGAGCATGTGACGCTGTTCTCGCAGTTCATGCAGCCCGGCGCCTTCCCGAAGCGCAAGCGCAGCCTCGGCCCCGGGCTGGAACTGGCCAGCTTGAAGACCCTGGCCTTCGCCCGCCATGGCGTCGACATCGTCGCCCTCATCGGCCGCCTGCTGCTGGACTTCGTGCAGATGCTGCGCCACCCCTCGCTGATCGGCTGGCGCGAGATCTCGGCCAATGTCTACCGCACCGGTGTCCAGGCGCTGCCGATCACCGCCCTGGTGGGCTTTCTCGTCGGGCTGACGCTGTCCTACCTGATCTCGCGCCAGCTGAAGGCCTATGGCGCCGACATCTTCGTCATCAACATCCTCGGCGTGGCGGTACTGCGCGAACTGGGGCCGCTGCTGGCGGCCATCATCGTGGCCGGCCGCTCGGGCTCGGCGATGACGGCGCAGATCGGCGTCATGCGAGTCACGCAGGAGCTGGACGCGCTGTCGGTCATGGGCATCTCGCACACCGTGCGCCTGGTGGCGCCCAAGGTCATCGCGCTGGCCATCTCGCTACCGCTGGTGGCTCTGTGGACAAGCGGGCTGATGCTACTGGGTGGCATGACGGCGGCCAGCGCCCAGCTCAAGCTCGACCCGATGCAGTTCGTGCACATCCTGCCCAGCGTCGTCGAGCCCGTCAACCTGTGGCTGGGCTGGATCAAGTCCATCCTGTTCGGTGGGCTCATCGCGCTGCTGGCCTGCCATTTCGGGCTGCGCGTGAAGCCCAATACCGAGAGCCTGGGCCAGAGCGTCACGCAGTCGGTGGTCACGGCCATCACGCTGGTCATCGTCGTTGACGCGGTGTTCGCGGTTCTCTTCTCCAACCTCGGGGTCTGAAATGAACGATCCGGAACCCATCATCGAAGTCGAGAACGTGACCACGGCCTATGGCGGCCATGTCATCCATCGCAACCTCAACCTGACCGTGCACCGCGGCGAGGTGGTGGCGCTGATCGGCGGCTCGGGCTCGGGCAAGACGACGCTGCTGCGCCTGCTGCTCGGCCTGGAAGTGCCCCAGGCCGGCACGGTGAAGATCTTCGGCCACCCGCTGGGCCGCTGCGCGGTGCGCGACCTGGAGTGCGTGCGCTACCGCTGGGGCGTGCTGTTCCAGGCCGGCGCGCTGTTCTCGGCGCTGAGCGTGTATGACAACGTCGCCCTGCCGCTGCGCGAGCTCAAGAGCGTGCCGGCCGACCTCGTCAAGCCGCTGGTCATGCTGAAACTGGCCCAGGTCGGCCTCAAGCCCGAGGACGCGTTGAAGCGCCCGGCCGAGCTGTCGGGCGGCATGGTCAAGCGCGTGTCGCTGGCGCGGGCGCTGATCCTTGACCCGCAGTTGCTGTTCCTGGACGAACCCACCGCCGGCCTGGACCCCGACAGCGCCAAGCAGTTCGTCAAGCTGCTGCGCCGGCTGCGCCAGGAGCTGGGCCTGACCGTCGTCATGGTCACGCACGATGTCGACACCCTGTTCGCCGTCGTCGACCGCGTCGCCGTGCTGGCCGACCAGCACATCATCGCCAGCGGCCCGCTGTCCGAAGTGGCGCGCCTGCCCCATTCCTTCGTGCGCAACTTCTTCCTCGGCCATGTCGAGCGCTGCGCCGAGGAGGATGTGCGGCGCTTCCGCCTCAGCCTGGACGACACGAGCGATGAGGGTGGCATTCCCGCCGTCCTTCGCGAAGAACAAACCGCCTGAAAAGCCGCATGGAAAACAAAGCCCACGCCCTGGCCGCCGGCCTCTTTCTGCTGCTGCTCGGCCTCATGCTGGCAGCCAGCGTCGCCTGGTTCCAGGGCGACCGCACCGAGCGCGTGCGCTACACCGTCGTCGCCCGCAGCGGCGTTCCCGGCCTGAATCTGAAGGCACCGGTCAAGCTGCGCGGTGTCGAGGTGGGCTACGTCGAGACCATTGGCTTCGACTCGGCCGACCCGCGCCAGATCCTCGTCGGCATTGCCGTCGATGCGGCCGCGCCCGTGTCGACCCAAACCTATGCCCAGCTCGGCCTGCAGGGCGTGACCGGCCTGTCCTTTGTCGGCCTGGAGGAGGCCGATACCAAGGGAACCCTGCAGCGCGCCGCACCCGGCACCCGCCTCGCGCTACGGCCGACGCTGCTGGATCGCCTGGCCGAGAGCGGCCCGGGCCTGGTGACCGGCTTTGCCGAGACGGCCACCCGGCTCAACGCCCTGCTCAGCGACGACAACCGCATCCAGCTCGGCAAGACGCTCGCCGAGCTGCAACAGGCCGCCGGCGACACCAGCAAGCTGATGGCTGCCCTGCAACCCAGCGCCCGCGAACTGCCGGCGCTGCTGAAAGACTCTGATGCCACCGCCAAGCGCGCCCAGGCCGCGCTGACCCGCATCGAGGCGCTCGCCGCCGATGGCCAGTTGCTCGCCCAGGATCTGAAGGCCCGCGCCAAGGCGCTGGACCAGCTGGAGGCGGCCGCCGCCCAGGTGCAGGCCACCAGCCGCAGCCTCGAACTCGCGCTGGTGGGCGACACGCCGCCGCGCACCCGCCCCGTGCTGGCCGACGTGTCGGCCGCCAGCCGCAGCATCGAGCGCGCCGCCAACGACCTCGGCGACCAGCCGCAGAGCCTGCTGTTCGGCCGCAGCGCGCGGCCGCCCGGGCCCGGCGAGACGGGTTTTGCCGAACGGCTGAAGAAATGAAAACAGCATCGATCCTGCTGGCCGTCGCGCTGGCCTTGAGTGCCTGCTCCCTCGCACCGACGGCGCCACCGCGGGCCGTCTACGACCTCGGCCCCGCGCCTGCGGCGGCCGCCAGTAGTGGTGCGCTGGCCTGGCGCGTGGCCGATGTGACGGCGCCGCCCTGGCTGTCGGGCGACGGCATTGCCTATCGCCTCAGCTTCCAGCAGGCCCAGCGCCTGGAGCACTACCGCGACAGTTTCTGGGCCGCACCGCCCGCGGCCCTGCTGACGCAGCGGCTGCGCGAACAACTCGTCACGCCACCCGCCTGCGCTGGCCGGCCGGCGGCGCTGCTGGCCATCAACCTGGACGAGTTCGAGCAGGTGTTCGCCAGCCCGGCCAGCAGCCAGGTCGTGCTGCGCCTGCATGCGACGCTGTGGCCCGCCGGCGCCACCAGCCCGCCAGTGCAACGCCACTGGCGCATCGAACGCGCCGCCGCCACACCCGACGCACCCGGCGCCGTGCGCGCCATGGCCCAGGCGGTGGACGAAATGCTGCCCCAGCTGGCCGACTGGCTGGCGGCATCCGCCTGCCGCTGAATCCGGCACGGGCTGCGAGTCCCAGGCCTTACCGGGCGGTCGATGGGCCAGCGCGGCGGCGCTGCAAGCGGACCAGCACCAGCAGGCCGGCGCCGGCCATCATCCAGCTCGACGGCTCGGGCACGGCCGCCGCCGTCATGAACTGGCCCGAGGCCGAGCTCGTGGTGACGCCGTCGGGCAGGGTCCAGTTGAAGTGCAGGGTGTTGCCGAAGTCGGCGCTGGTGTTGGGGCTGCCGGCATAGGGCAGCGCCACGGCCGAGGTGTGGAGCTCGGCATAGATGAAAACCTTGCTGTTGCCCAGGGGGATGGCCAGCTCATCGCCCAGGACCGTCGTGCCGGATTTCAGCTGCATGGCCGGGGCGTAGTCGTTCAGGTGATCGAAGAAGTCGGCCTTGGGGTCGCCGACATAGAAGCGCGCCCAGGCCTGCGCATTGCCACCGGGTGTCAGCGTGCCGTCGATGCTGACGCTGAGGTTGGCCAGGCCGAGGTTCTGGCCGTTGTGGAAGGCCACCGTGTCCCAGAAACGGGCCAACGATTCGGCGCCCGTCTGGGCGTGGCAGCCCGGGCATGGTGTGGCGCTGGAGGCCGCGTGCAGCGTGCCGTCGCTCAAGGCCGCCATGCCCCAGGCATAGGCGTACTTGTAATACGACGGCGTGTTGGCCATGGCAGAGAAGCTGCCCTCGCCACCGCTGCGGGTGCCGCCCGTCGTGCCGGCGTAGCTGCCGTAGTTGGGTGTCGCGGCTTGCGCGGTGAAGGTCAGCAGGGTGGCGCTGGCCAGGGCCAGCGCGAGAGTCATCGAGGTCTTGTTCATGGTGGTCTCAAGTTCAGACATTCAGGGGTTGGGTGTTCATCAGTGCCCGCGCGCGGGCGATGATGTGTTCGGGCCGGGGCACGGCGGCCTGCTCCAGCGGCCAGCTGGCCAGCGCCGGGGCGTCGGGACCGGTCAGGCGCCGGGGCGCGACCTTCAGTTCGGCAAAGGCCTCTTCGGCGACGACGGCGCACAGCTCGGCCGCCAGGCCGCACAGGCCGCTGGCCTCGGTCACGCACAGCAGGCGGCCGGTCTTGCGCACCGAGGCCAGCACGCTGGCCGTGTCCAGCGGCTTGAGGCTGCGCAGGTCGATGACTTCGGCCTCCACACCCTCCGCCTGCAAGGCCTGCGCAGCGGTGAGGCAATGGCCGACGGTCTTGCCGTAGCCCATCAGCGTCAGCGCGTCGCCGCGCCGGCGCACCGCGGCGCGCCCGGGCAGCAGCAGTTCGTCGCCATTCACGTCGCCCGGCGCATGGGCCAGGCCGATGTCGCTGAACAGCAGGCTGGGCAGGGGCTGACGCAAGGCACCGGTCAGCAGCCCGGCGCTGTCGCCCGGCGTGCTGGGCATCAACACCTGCAGGCCGGGCACGTGGGCGAACAGCGCCTCTAAGTTGTGGTTGTGCTGGCCGCCGATGGACCAACCGGCACCGGTCTGGGCCAGCACCACCATCGGGAACTCGAACTGCCCCCCGCTCAGCGCCCCGAGCTTGCCGGCGCTGTTGACCAACGCGTCCATGGCGAGCATCAGGAAGGGCGAGAACAGCAGGTCCACGACGGGGCGCAGGCCCATGGCCGCGGCGCCCACGGCACAGCCGACGATGCTGGCCTCGGCCAGCGGCGTGTTGCGCACGCGCTCGGCACCGAAGGTGGCCAGCAGCTCGGGGTTCTTGGTGGCCACGCCCTCGCCGATGAAGATGACGCGCTCGTCGGCCGCCATCGCGCGGCGCAGCGCTGCCATCAGCGCTTGCTGGGAAGTCATTGTTTGCATCTCTCGTGCTCCTTCAGGCCAGTTGGGGCCAGGGCGCCGCAAGTGCGGCGGCATAGGCGTGCTCGATGACGCCACGCACCCCGGCCTCGCGGCGGGCCAGGTCATCGGCACTCAACATCAGCCGCTCGGCCTGGCGTTGGATGGGGTCGCGCTTGAGCCACTGGGCATGCTCGGTGGCACAGACATAGGCCTGGTCGTCGGGCTCAAAGTGGCCGCGTTGGCGGTAGGTCGTCAGCTCGAGCAGGCGCGGGCGGCCGCTGTCGCGGATGGCGGCCACGGCCTGCACGGCGGCGGCGTGAACGGCCTCGACGTCATTGCCGTCCACCACCTCGGCCACCAGGCCATGGCCCTGCACCCAGTCGGCCACGTGCTCGCCGGGCATGGTCTCGCGGCGGTGCACATAGGCCTGCCACTGGTTGTTCTCGCAGACGAAGAGAATCGGCAGGCGCCAGGTCGCGGCCAGGTTGATGGCCTCGTGGAAGATGCCCTGGCAGGCCGCGCCGTCGCCGAAGAACACGGCTGTGATGCCCTCGGGCTGGGCGCCGAGCTTCTGAGCCAGCGCCACGCCCGGCGCCAGCGACAGCCCGCCGCCGACGATGGTGGACGTCAGCACCACACCCAGTGCCTTGACCGAGATGTGCAGCGAGCCCGAGTGGCCACCGCAATAGCCGCTGGCGCGGCCCAGCACCTCGGCGAACATGCGCTCGGGGTCGGCGCCGCGCGCCAGCAGGTGGCCGGCGCTGCGGTGGTTGGTGAGCAGCTTGTCCTGCGGGCCCAGGGCGGCGACGACGCCGACGGCGCAGGCCTCCTGGCCGACCGAGGTGCAGGTACCGGGGTTGCTGGGCGAGGCGGCAACGATGAGCTGCTGCTCGTAGGCACGGATCTGCAGCATGGCGTCCAGGCGGGAGGACACGGTCGAGGCGGTGGCGGCGTTCCCAACGGGTGCTGCTGGCAGTTCGCGCGGCGTGGGAAGGGTGTTCGTACTCATGTCGGTCTTTCTCAGTTCAGCAATGCGGCAAGGCGCGACAGATCCAGCGCGGCGACGGCGTCGCGCATCGGGGTCGCATAGGCGGGGTTGTTGGGGTGGGTGCTGGCGCAGACGGTCAGCAGCTGGATGCGCGTGCGGTGGCGGGCGTCCCAGGGGAAGCCCGGGTCCAGCTTGACGAGGCGCTTCAGCGGCCGTCCGGCGTCGGCAGGCCCGGGCAGGCGATGGCGGCCGCTGCCCAGGCGGTAGGGCTCGCCGAGCTGGCCGGCGTCCATCGCGGAACGGGTGGTGCGCAGGCTCTCCAGCTCGTCGACCAGGCCCTGGCGGCCACGTGCCAGTTGCGCGTGATAGCTCGCCTCGCCAGCCTTGCGCTGGCGGGCCGCCATCAGCAAGGCGTCGGCGGCCTTGGCGTTCTGCGGCCGGATCTGCTCGGCCTGGCGCTCGGCGGCGGCAAGGTCAAAGGGCTGCAGCGCGCGCTCGTTGCGGTGGTCCCAGTCCTCGATCTTGCGTTGCTGCTCGCGCTCGAAGTAGCCAAGCATCTCGCCCACCGTCACGGGCACCCAGGGCAGGCGACGCTCGGGGCCGATGACGGCGCAGCCACGAAACACCGGCCAGCCCTGCATGGCCTCGCCGCGCTCGCCTTCGAGGTAGGCGCTGAGCTGCTCGTCATGGGCCCAGCGGTTCAGCGTCGTCAGCGGCGAGTTGATAAAGAGACTGAAGCCGGCGCGCGGGCCGATGCGCTGGGCGGCCTCGGCGTGGATGCCGCAGCCTTGCTCGCCTATCCAGGTCTTGGGGCCGAAGCCCTGGGCATGGACGACAGCCTCGCGCGGGCGGCGGCTGGGTTCGTCCGAATCCATCACCTGACGGGTCATGCGCAGCCGCACCTCGGGCAGGGCCAGCAGGCCGGGGTTGAGCCGGGCCTGCGCCTCGAAGTGATCCATCACCGCATGCAGCGGCTTGAACGACGCATGGCTGATGGGCAGGCCGTCGCTGCTGATCGGCTCGGCAGCGTTGACGGCCCAGCAGCCGGCCTGGGCGGTGCCAGCGGCGAGCACCAACCCTGCGAGCAGCGCGGCGGCGGCCTGGGCGCTCAGCGAGGGGTCGGGACATGCTTTCATGGATAGCTCTCCTGATTCGGCGGTTTCGGGCAAGGCTGCGCCGCGCCGCTGCCTGGTGGGCTTCGGCCGGTTGATGCCTTGGGGGATGCGTGTCTCGCGCCGGGTCTGTCCGGCATGGGCTGTACTGTGGTCGGCGAGCGCTTTTCGCGCTGCTAGTTCTCCACTAAGGGTTTGTTAAGTCTTTGCTAACGGCGACGCGATGGCCTGCTTGCCTATCATTCCGACCTCGACCCAACCACCGCGCCGCACCTTGCCGCAACTCCCTGCCGACTGGGCCGCTCATCTCGAAAGCGGCGTCTCCCACCGCCTCGGCGGCAGCCATGCCGACGGCCAGCCCGAGATCTGCCGCGGCCTGGCCGCTCAAGCGCTGGCGGACGGCCGCGTCGAGGTGCTGCTGGCGGCCGACATCGCCGACCGGCTGCTGGCCGCCGTGCAGGCGAGCGGGCGCATCGCCTACGTCGCGGCGCAGCCGGGCAGCCATCGCACGCTGCACGTGAAAGGGCTGGACGCCGAGGTCTTCACGCCCACGGCCGGCCATGCACCGCTGTTCGAGCGCTGCCGTGAACGATTCATCGCCCAGGTCGAGCCCTACGGCTTCAGCCGCGAAGCCATCATGGCGATCTGGTACGACCTGGGCGTGCAGCGCCTGGCCGGCATCCGCTTCACGCCGTGCGGCGCCTGGGACCAGACGCCCGGCCCAGGTGCCGGCAACCCCGTGGAACTGCTGCGCTGATGGCCCGCCTTCCCGGCATCTGGATCGATCACCTGCAGCAGGGCGTCACGCTGCGCGTGGGCTCGAGCACACCCGAGGGGCAGCCCGAGCTGGCCTTCGCGCACGGCGTCTGGGCCCTGGCCGACGGTCGCATCGAACTGCTCGTACGCAGCGAGGCGGGCGCCGAGCTGCTCGACGCTATCCGCGCCACCGGCCGTGTCGCGGTCTCCGCCGGCCTGCCCAGCACCTGCCGCGTGCTGCATGTGAAGGGTGTGGATGCCGAGGTGCTGCCCGCCTATGCCGAGCAGGGCCAGAAGTTCGCGCGTTGCTTCGAGGCCTGGCTGCGGCAGATCGAACTCTTCGGCGCCGACCGCCGACAGGTCAACGCCGTGCTCGGCGACCTCACCCTGGCCGACCTCAGCTGCGTGCGCTTCACGCCGCTGGCCGCCTGGGACCAGACCCCCGGCCCCGGCGCCGGCCAAGCCATCGACCTGTTGCCATGACCGACACCCCCACTCCTCAAACGGAACGTCGTGCGCTCAAGCTGCGCGACGTGCGCCGCCTGCTCGAAGGCGTCATCCCGCCGGCGATGTGCTCGGTGGGCGCCGACGGCATGCCGCACGTCAACTACCTGTCGCACGCCGAGTACATCGACGACGAGCATGTCGCGCTGACCTACCAGTTCCTCAACCGCGCCCGCGTCAACATCCTGGCTACCGGCCGCGTCGCGCTCAGCGTCGAGGACCCGATCACCGGCGTGTCGGTGCTGCTGCAGCTGCGCTACGAGCGCACCGACACCGAAGGCCCGGTGTTTGAGCGCCTGCGCGCCAAGCTCGCCGGCATCGCCGCGCAGACGGGCATGGAGAAGGTCTTTCACCTGCGCGGCGCCGACGTCTACCGCGTCGAATCGCTGCGCAAGCTCGACCCGGTGCACCCGCTGCCGGCGATGGCGCCGCGTTGCGATCTCGCCACCGGTGTGCGGCGCCTGAGCGAGCAACTCGCCGAGGCGCCCGACCTGCGCAGCCTGCTGCAGGCCTTCACCACCGGCCTGCAGCGCGACCTGTGCATCGGCCACGCCATCATCTGGCTGCTGGACGAGCAGCGCCAGGGCCTCTATACGCTGGCCAGCATCGGCTACGAACAGGCCGGCAGCGGCGCCGAGCTGCCGCTGGCGGAAGCCGGCCTCGCCGGCGTCGCGCTGCGCGAGAACGTGCCCATCCGCATTGGCCACATGAGCCAGATGTACAGCTACGGCATGTCCTGGCGAGCCAAGGCCGAGCAGCTTGGCCTGCAGGCCGCCATGGCTGACACCATCCCCATGCCCGGCCTGGCCAGCCCGCGCAGCCAGCTCGCTGTGCCGCTGCGCGCCCGTGGCCGCACGGTCGGCGCGCTGCTGGTGGAAAGCGAGCACGATCAGTTCTTCAGCTATGACGACGAGGACGCGCTGACGGCCGTTGGCGCTCAGCTGGCGCAAGGCCTGGCAGCCTTGCGCACGACGGAGCTCGTGGAAGAGCCCGTGGCGGCGGCCCCCGCAGCCGAACAGGCGGCCGGCGGCACGCCGCTGCGCTTGCGCCACTACCCGCGTGACCACAGCGTCTTCATCAATGACGAGTACCTCATCAAGGGCGTGGCCGGCGCCATCATCGCCAAGCTCGTGCGCGACCAGATCGACAGCGGCCGCGAGGCCTTCAGCACGCGCGAGCTGCGCCTGGCCGGCGGCGACCTGCGCCTGCCCGAGGTGCAGGACAACCTCGGCGTGCGCCTCCTGCTGCTGGAGCGCCGCCTGGCCGAGCGCGACTTCGGCCTGCACATCGAACGCGCCGGCCGCGGCCAGTACCGCCTCATTGCCGACGGCCCGCTGAGCCTGACGACCGAGGGCTGAGTTGCGCGTCTGTCGCGCCATGCGCTACCGTCGAGACACGAGCACTGGCCGGCCTGGCCGCACCTCAGCCCTGACACTGGAGACCCTCGTCGTCACGGCCGCAGTGCCGTAGCGTTGACAGGCCCTAAGACACCATCAACGAAGTGATGCCGGTCTGGCCCGGGTGGTAGAGCCGCAGGCGCACGAAGTAGCGACGACCGGCAAAGAGCTTGTAGACGATGCTGGCATTGCGGTCTTCGCCGCTGTCGTCGTCGGCCGCCAAATTGCGCGGCGTGCCGTTCACGTCCTCGAACAGGCCCAGCAGCGTGTCCGATGCGCCCTTGGTGGCGATGGTGTACCTGCGCGACTCGGTGGGCTTGAACAGATAGTCCACCTGTTGCCCGGCCGCAAGGGGCACGGCCACGGCCTTGAAGGCTTCCAGCGTCGGCGTCTGGGCCGCCTGCGCCGGGTACCACTTCAACAACCAGGCCTTGTCGGCCTTGGACAGCTTGCCGGGCGGCACCAGGCCGTCGACGTCATATTGCTCGGGCTCGTCGATCAGGCCAGGCTCGAACTCGTACTCCATGATGGAGTCGGGGTCCCAACTCGAGCCCTGCACCTGGCTGGGCTCGAGCTTCTCCAGGATGTTGTGGAAGGTCGTCTCGCGCGTCCAGCTGTTGGGCGGCTTGCCCAGCGAGGTGTAGACGGCCTCCTCATGCCACTTGATGCCGGCAAAGGGGTTCTGGTGCTCGTGCTCCATGCCCAGCACATGGCCGAGTTCGTGCAATGCGGTGCCGCGGCCATACTCCGTGGTCAGGTCCCAGCCATAGACGGTGGTCGGTTCGGTCGTCGGCACATGCAGCACGTCGCGCCCGACGGCCGACGCCGAGCTGCCATCCGGCTCGGAGTAGCCGATGCGCACCTCGGCCTCGCTCATCTGCGTGACCTCCTGGAACACCAGGCCGATGCCGACGGCCTTCCATTCGGCGAAGGCGGCGCGCACCGCATCGGCTTGCTTCTTGGCCACGGCGTAGTGGCCGCTCTTGAAGAAGCAATAGTGCAGCACCGTGCCGTTGAGCCACTTGCCTCGGGTATTCAATATGGCACGTGCGCGGCGCGGATCGTTGGCGATGACGGCCGGCAGGCTGGGCTTGATGCGCGGCGGCGTGTTGCACAGCGGCCTGGGTGCCGGGCGCGCGGCCAGTTTTGACTTGTTTGTTTTCGGCTTGCTTGCCATGGATGCCTCCATCGAGCGTCACTGCCCATTGCAGCCCGCTCAGCATGAACCCGGCGCCGCCCGGGACCAATAGCTGACTTGAGGATGACCCCTAAGTCGTCAGGACTCGTCCGCCGCGATGCACTCGATCTCGACACGCGCGCCCAAGGCCAGACCGTTGCAGCCCAGTGCACTGCGCGCCGGCAGCGGCGTGCTGCCGAAGAACTCGCGGTAGACCTCGTTGAAGGCCGGCCAGTCGGCCATGTCGGCCAGCATCACGGTGCAGCGCACCAGGTGCTGAAGGTCCAGGCCCTGGCCGCGCAGCACGGTGCGGATGTTCTCCAGCGTCTGGCGCGCCTCGGCCCGCAGGCCGCCATCGACGAGCTTGAGCTGGCCGGGCACGTTGCCGAGCTGGCCCGACAGATAGAGCATGTTGCCGACGCGCACGCCCTCGGGAAAGGGCACGGTGGCGGGCACGACCTGCCCGCTGTTGAAACGTTCGATCTTGCTCATCGGGGACTCATTCCCATCGCTTGTTCGAGAGCGGCGGGGTCAAAGACCTGGCCGCCCTTGATGGTGCGCCAGACGCGGCGGATGTCACTCATGTCCTTGAGCGGGTCGCCGTCGACCAGGATCATGTCGGCCAGCTTGCCGGGCGTGATCGCGCCGCGGTCCTTCTCGACACCGAGCACGCGCGCGGGCACCAGCGTGGCGATGCGCAGCACCTCGGCGTTGGCGATGCCGGCCTGCGAGTACAGCTCCAACTCGCGGTGCAGGCTGTAGCCGGCAAAGCCGTCGCTGCCCGGCATGATGGTCACGCCACCGTCGTGCAGGCGCTTGAGCATACGCAGCAGGCCCGGCAGCGCCTGGGCATAGACGGCCTCCTTGCCCGCTGGCACGGCGACGGCACCCGACAGCTGGCGGCGCTTCACCACCGTCGGGAAGCGCTGCACCACGGGCCGCAGCGCTGGCGCTGCGCGCGCGGGTTCGCCGGAGAACAGGTCCTCCAGTACGACCATGGTCGGGTCCAGCACGGTCTGGTGCTGGCGCAGGAAGGCGACGAAATCCGTGAAGCGGCCGTCATTGAAATCGAACTGCGCGAGGCGGTCGGCCAGCACCGTGTAGCGGTCGCGGGTGCGCGTGTCCTTCACGTCGGGGAAGAAGTTCAGCAGGATGAAGTTCAGGTGCTGGATCTCGTCGGCCCCGGCCTCAACGAAGGCGCGCGCGAAGGTGAAGGCCGGCACATGGCCGCTGACACGCAGGCCACGCTCGTGGGCGCGGTCAGCCACCGTCGCCACCAGCGCCGGGCTGAAGGACGAATAGATCTTGACCTGGGCATAGCCGTGGTCGGTGTACCAGTCGACCGCAGCCCGCGCCTTCTCGGGCGTGTCGACCTTCACGTCAGTCGGGCCGGCCAGCGGACCGATGCCTTCGATGATGCCGGCCAGGGTCACGCGCGGGCCCAGCTCCGTGCCGGCGTCGAAGCGCTTGACGCGGGCCAGCATGGGTTCGTTGTCGTTGGCCATGTCGCGTGCGCTGGTCACGCCGGCGATCAGGTCGAAGACGCCATCGACATTGCTGAAGTGCTGGTGCACATCCCACAGCCCGGGCATCAGGAAGCGGCCATTCGCGGCGATGACTTCGGCACCGGGCGGCACGTCGAGATCGGCATCGGGCTCAACACGCACGATGCGCTCGCCGCGCACGAGGACGCTCATGCCGGGGCGCACGCCGCCCGTGACGGGATCGAACAGGCGTGCACCGCGGATCAGCAGCGCGCCCGGCGGCTTGTGCGTGTGCGCCCGCGCCAGCGCCGCATGCCAGGCCTGGTCGGCGGCCTGCTGGGCGCGTTGCAGTTCCGCCAACGCCGGCAGCAGCGACGCCTCCAGCACCTCGAACCAGTCGTCGATGACGCCGGCCGTATCGCCCTTGTTGTCCAGCCAGACAGGCACCGGCGTGAACTCGATGCCGCCGATGCGATAGAGCGTCAGCTTGCGCCCCACCACGTCGACGTCGGCGCCGCCTTCCAGCCAGGCCTCGCCGGCGGGCAGCAGCTTCAGCCGACGCCCCGGCGCCTTCAGCAGCGCGCGGGTCAGCACGCCCATGAATTCGGGTGGTGGATTGGCCGGCAGGTAGAAACCGGCCGAGCGCGTTTCACCGGTTTCGATGCGGTTCTTCCAACGCGCCAGGCCGGCCGCATCGCGCTCGAAATGCTCGCTGAACTCGACCTTCCAGTAGTCGTTGCCCTTGGCCTCGTAGCTGACGGGCAAGCCGCGCGCATCAAGCCGCCAACGCGCCTGGATGACATCGCCACGGCCGCGGTCGTTGAAGCGGTAGTCAGCCGCGGTGACGCCGGGCTCAGGCTGGGTCAGCGTCTGCGTGCCGGCCGGGTTGCCGTGGATCTGGACCTGGTCGTCACGTGCGCTGACCGTACCAGCGACAAAAGCGAGCGCAACGAGGAGCAGCTTCATTGCCAGGCCTCGCCCATCAGGCGGCGGAAGTTGCCGCCCAGGATCTTGTCGATGCGGCTCGCCGGGTGTCCACGTGCGGCCAGCAACTGGGCCAGCTCGATGAACTGCATCGGCCCGCAGAGGTCGGGCAGGAAGAGGCTGACATCGGGCGTCTCGCCCGGCGCGCCAATGCCCATGCTGCGCCGCAGCTCGGTCTCGGCGGCGAGCATGGCGCGGTAGGCGTCCAGGTCGTCGATGGCCGTGGTGCCGCCGTCGGTACCGAGGCCGACATGGTCCTCGCCGCAGACGTCGATGGCGTGCTCCAGATGATTGATGAGATCCGATGCCATGGGCTGGCCGGCCAGGCGCAGATAGGGCATGAAGTACAGCCCGACGACGCCGCCCTTGTCGGCCAGCAAGCGCAGCTCGGCATCGCTCTTGTTGCGCGGGTGGTCGGCCACGGCGCGGCAGCCGCTGTGGGTGATGGCCAGCGGCCGGCGTGCGACACGCAGCACGTCCAGGCAGGTCTGCTCGCTGCTGTGGCTGAGGTCCACCAGCACACTCTCGGCCTGCAGGCGCTCGACGACCTCGGCGCCAAAGCCGCTCAGGCCGGTGTCGTCGGGCACCGTCGCACCGCAGCCAACGGCGTTGCGGCCGTTGTAGGTCAGCTGGATGACGCGCACGCCGAGGTTGGCGAACAGCGCGATGCGCTCGGCCTTGTCGCCCAGCATCTCGGTGTTCTGAAAGCCGTAGATGACGCCGATCTGGCCGCCCGCGCGTGCCGCGTCGATGTCTGCCGCCGTATGTACCTTGCGCAGCACCGCAGGCCTGGCGCGGATGAAGGCGTCCCAGCCGGCGATGTCGGCCACCGTCGCCTCGAAGGGTTCGGCGCTGCCGGCCACGTGGCCCAACGTGATGTTGACGGCCGTGAGGCCGGCCGCGCGAGCGTCGCCCAGGGAGCGCTCGTCGACGCTCTGGCCGGTGCTGGTGTAGGCCATGGCGCTGCGGTCGCCGGCGCTGGGCTGGATGCGGATGTTGGGGTTGTCGAGGACGCCCAGGGCGTTGATGACGAGATTCATAAAGACTTCGGCCTTAGAAATGGCAACAGCAGGAGGCAGCTCAGGCCGACCAGGGCATCCAGGCCCAGCGTGGCGGCATAACCCCAATGCTGGACGGCATACCCCTGCCAGACGACGCTGTAGGTGATGGAGAGATTGGTCAGCGCCATGTAGGCCGCGAACTGCGTGGCCGCCACGGCCGGCTGGGTGATGCCCATGAAGAGGGCCACCCGCGCACCGTAGATGAAGCCGAACAGCAGGTGGTAGATGACGACGGTGGCGAAGAAGGTCGTCACCAGCGCAGCGGGTGCGGCCTGGCCCGGCCCCCAGCCGTGGCGCTGCAGCTCGGCCATCAGGTACAGGCCGGGCAGGCTCAGCAGCGCCACGTAGACCGCCATCGCGCGGCGCAGGTTCACGCGGTCGGACAACCAGCCCCCGGCAATGCAGGTCACCGCAGTGGCAGCCTGCGAGACCGTCGCCAGCCAGCCGATGCGCTCGTTGGACAGGCCCAGGTCCACAGCCAGGTTGGCCTGCAGCCCACGCGACAGAGCCATGGCAGCGATGGGCAGCAGGCCGAACAGCAGGCCGGCAAAGGCCAGGCGCGAACCCAGCAGGGCCTGCAGCGCCTCGCGCAGGAAGGTGTGGACCTCGCGGCCCGCCGCGGCCAACGAGCCGCGCGCGGCGGACGCCGGCACCTCCTCGCGCATCGGCCACACCACCAGCGTCATCACCGCCAGGATCGCCAGGGCCAGCACGACGATGCAGGTGTGGAAGCCGATGCGCCCGATCAGCAGCAACGCCCCGCCGCCGCCGATCAACACGCCCAGCGACTGCCCGCCGAACATCATGCCGCTGGCGAAAGCACGCTCATGCTCGGGCAGCGTCGTCACGGCCAGCGCATCGACGGCCACGTCCTGCACGGCGCCAAACAGGTTGTGCACGACCAGCACTGCCGTGAAGAGGCCGAGCTGGGTGGTCAGGTCCAGCCCGGTCAGGGCCAGCAGCGTCAGCACCATCATCAGCTGCGCGCCAAGGATCCAGCCTCGGCGCGGGCCCAGGCGCCTGGACGCGATCAGGTCGACGAAGGGGCCATAGGCCCATTTGAAGGCCCAGGGCAGCAGCACGAAGCCGATGAAGGCGCCGATCTCGCCCGCACTGGCGCCCTGGCGGCGCAGCTGGGTCGCAACGGTGGTCGACGCGAAACCGATGGGCAGGCCCTCGGTCAGGTACATCAGGAAGAACGCCGCGATACGCCCCCGTCGGGACGCCAGCAGATTCGGCAGTTGCATCGCCTGTCATCCTCTTCGCGTGAACGCCGAACGATTCTAGAATATTGTTCTAATGAGCAAGCCCCGTGGTTCCACCAGCCGCCTGAACCAGGTTTTCAAGCTGGCTTCGCCCGGCGAGCGCGGCGCCAGCCGGCGCGCGGTGCTCGCGCACGCCCTGCCCTGTTTCAACGCCCGCGGCATCGAGGCCGCCACCATCGAGGACCTGCGCCAGCGCAGCGGCCAGAGCGTGGGCACGATCTACCACCACTTCGGCAACAAGGAAGGCGTGGCGGCGGCCCTGTTCTTCGCCGGCTTCGATGATCAGAGCCGCGCCATCGCCACACGCACCGAGGCCGTCGCCGATGCACAGGCAGTGGTTGTTGAGCTGGTGACCGCCTACGTGGACTGGGTGACCGCCCTGCCCGAGCTGGCGGCCTTTCTCTTCATGGCCCGCGAGACCGTGGCCCAGGGGCCGCATGGCGATGCCCTGCGCGAGCGGCTGGAGGCGCGCTATGCCCCCATCGATGCCCGCCTGGCCGAGAGTGTGCGCGCCGGCCTCCTCGCCGAGCTGCCGGCCGAGCTGATCCCGGCCCTGGTGCTGGGCGGTGCGGAGTCCTACTGCCGCGGCTGGCTGGCCGGGCGGCGCGAGGCCAAGCCGGCGGCCTATGCGGGGCTGCTGGCCGAGGCGGCCTGGCGGGGTATATCAGCCTAGGGTGTTGCCGCGCTCGCCGAGGCCGGCGCGTCCTCGGCGACGGGCAGGCCCTGCTTGCGGACCTCGTCGTCGATGTGGCGACGCTGTTTGCGCGCCGCCTCGAGGTCGCGCCTGGCGGCGTCCTCGTTGCCCAGGCGGCGTTGCGCCAGCGCGCGGCCGTAGAGGGCCATGGGCAGGGGCTTGATCTCGATGGCCGCATCGAAGGCCTTGAGGGCGCGCGACGCGTCGTCCAGGCGCAGATAGGCCCAGCCCAGGCTGTCGCGGGCCGACACGGCGCCGCCGTCCAGGCTCACAGACTCCTTGCAATCGTCCAGGGCCAGCTTCAGGTCCAGTGCCAGGCGCACGCGCAACCAGCAGCGGTTGTTCAACACGCGGGCCATGCCGCTGTCCGAGCGATGGCTGGGCATCCACAGCTCCCACTGGCGCAGGGCCGCGGGCACCAGCTCCAGCCTGGCGTAGACGTCAGCCATGCCGGCACGCAGATGCGAGGACGGCGGCAGTGCCGCGTCCAGAGCCTGCAAGTCGGCCAGCGCGCCGTCGCGTTCGCCCTTGGACACCCGCAGTGCGGCGCGCAGGGCCAGAGCCTCGTCCAGCGCAGGGTGCAGCCGCAGGGCTTCGTCGAGGTCGGCCTGGGCCTTGGCGAACTGGCGCATGGAGAGATGCACCCGCGCCCGCGCCAGGAAGTGAGCCTCGGCAAGGGGCTCGAGTTCGCAGGCGCGGTTCAGGTCCTCCAGCGCGCGCTCATACTCACCGCGGGCCGCCGAAGCCTCGCCGCGCCGCGCCAGGGCGGCCGCGTCGTCGGGCGAGATGTCATCAGGCCGCGCCGCATAGCGCGGGTCGTACTGTCCGGGCGTGGTGCGAGCAAACACCGCACCGCCATTCCAGGTCGCGTAGAGCTTGCGCTGCAGCTGCGACACATAGATGCGGTGCGACAGGAAATAGTCCAGGCCCAGCAGCATGTCCTGGTCGGCACCGCTGGCCTCATCGATGACGAACTGGCTGTTGTGGATCTTCTCGCCGCCGAACTCGAAGGTCTCGATCGGCCCGGTCCACGCCTTTGCCTTGCCCGAGCCGGCGCCGCCGACTCGGCCGATTTCCGTGAGGTCGGACTCCTTCACGCCGGCACGCTTGGCCGTGCGCAGCTTCAGCGAGGTGCGCGGCGCGCCGGTGTCCAGCAGCGCCCTCACCTCCCGGTCGTTGACCCGGGCGGTCACCTGGATGGCCGTGTCATGGCCGCGCGAGCCCCCCTCCAGCGGCAGCACGATGATGGGTGCCTCGCCGGCCCAGTAGGCAAAGTTGGTCTTGTCGCAATCGCCCTTGGGGAACATCAGCCTCACGACGCCGTGGGCCAGGTCATATTCAGCGTCGGCCATGGACAGGAAATTGCGCCCCAGGACGCCCTGGATGCCCGAACCCAGCTCGTTGCCGCCGACGATGAACTCGACGTTGTTGAGTGTGGTGCCCTGGAAAATCACCTTCTCCACGCGCGTCGCCCGCGCTTCGACGGAGCCGGTATAGCCCCAGATGCGCAGGCCGGCGGGCAGGCTCCTCAGCCGCAGATTGAGCTGGGCCGCCACCGACGGCGTCAGGAAGCTGAAGAAGGCGCCGCTGTCGATCAGCATGGGCACTTCGGTGCCGTTCAGGTTCAGCGTGCCGACCGGGCGATGGTTGACGATGCGGACCGGGATCTCCAGCTGGCTGAGCTTGCAGTCACCCCAGGCCGGCGCGGCGATCAAGGCTGCGGCCAGCAGCGCCCATGCGGCGCGCACTTGGTTCATCTTCATCTGCTCTCCCTGGCTTCATGATCTGGCACGCCTTAGAGCGCGCGGCGCGCACTCTAAGGCAGGCCGGGCGACCTCAGCGCCAGCCGGGGTAAACCATGTGGCCCGGAATGAACTGGGTAAGCTATCTTTATTGAACCGCTGTTTCATTTTTATCCGTGAACACTTTTTCCTCGCCCGCCTCCCGGCCGGTGTCCATCGCCGCCCTGGGCGAATGCATGCTCGAACTGCAGGGCCAGGCCTTCGGCCAGCTGCGCCAGAACTTTGGCGGCGACACGCTGAATACCGCCGTCTACCTGGCCCGTTGCGGCGGGGCGAACCTGCGCGTGCACTACGCAACCGCCCTGGGGGATGACTCCCTGAGCGCCGGCCTGCTCGAGCGCTGGGCCGCCGAAGGCGTGCAGACCGGTCTCGTGCAGCGCCTGCCCGGCCGGCTGCCGGGCCTGTACCTGATCGAGCTGGACGAGGGCGGTGAGCGACGCTTCCATTATTGGCGCGGCCAGGCCGCAGCCCGCGCCTATTTCGATACCGCGACGACGGCGCTGGAGGAGCAGGCCGACGGGCTGGACGCCCTCTACCTGTCGGGCATCAGCCTGGCCATCCTGCCGCAGGCCGGACGCGAGCGTGCACTGGCGTTGATGGCACGCATGCGTGCCGCGGGCAAGCTGGTCGCCTTCGACAACAACTTCCGCCCGCGGCTGTGGGATTCGCTGGCCGATGCGCGCTACTGGTACCAACGCGCCTTCGCGGCCGCCAGCGTCGCCCTCATCACTGCCGACGACCACCAGGCCCTGCACGGCCTGGCCGACCTGGACACCGCCGTGGCCGCAGCCCAGGCGCTGCCCGTGGCCGAGATCGCGATCAAGCGCGGCGCACTGTCGACCCGCGTCGGCCTCAACCATGTCTGGCAGGACGTGGCCACCGAAGCGGTGCCGCGCGTCGTCGACACCACCGCGGCCGGCGACTCCTTCGCGGCCGGCTACCTGAGCCAGCGCCTGCGCGGTGCCACGCCGGCAGCAGGCGCGGCATTCGGCAACCGAGTGGCGGCCCGTGTCATCCAGCATCCGGGCGCGCTGATCCCGCGCGAGGCGATGCAAGACCTGATGGGATAAAGAAGCGATATGCGAATTCTTTGGACGCTGGCCCTGGCGGCCGGGCTCTGCCATGCGCAGACCAACACGGCACCTCTGCATCCGGCCACCTATGTGCACGCCGGCTGGGCGCAGACCACCGGCGGCCAGGGCGGCAAGATCATTCGCGTGACGACACTCGCCGGCGAAGGCCCGGGCAGCCTGAAGGCGGCCCTGGATACGCCCGGGCCGCGCATCGTCGTCTTCGAGGTGGGCGGCGTCATCGACCTGGCGGGCAAGAGCTGGAAGCTGCGCGAAGGAAAGATCACCATCGCCGGCCAGACGGCGCCCGACCCCGGCATCACGCTGGTCAAGGGCGAACTGGAAGTGTTTGCCAAGGACGTCATCCTGCAGCACATCAGCATCCGCCCCGGCGCCTTCGGGCGGGCCAAGCGCAGCGGCAACGACCATGACGGCTTCTCCACCGGTGACGGCGCCGAGCGCGTCATCGTCGACCATTGCAGCTTCTCCTGGGCAACGGACGAAAACCTCTCCGTCGGCGGCCATCGCTTCGAGGGCGCCACCCCCGACGACTGGCGCGCCCACACCTCGCATGCCATCACCTACAGCCACAACCTCATCTACGAGGGGCTGAACGAGGCCGTGCACATCAAGGGCGAGCACAGCAAGGGCTCGCTGATCCACGACAACGCCACGCAGATCCTGCTGCTGGGCAACGTCTATGCGTCCAACCGCGAGCGCAACGCGCTGTTCAAGGGCGGCGTGTGGGGCGCCATGGTCAACAACCTGATCTACAACCCCGGCTGGCGGGCGGTGCACTACAACCTGATCGCCCACGAATGGGTGGGCCGGCCTTACCAGGTCGGCAAGATCACGCTGGCCGGCAACGTCTACCGCGCCGGCCCTGGCACGGCGCTCAACCTGCCCTTCTTCACACTGGGCGGCGTCGGCGACGTGCAGCTCTACGAACAGGACAACCTCGCCGTCGACCGCCAGGGCCAACCCCTGCCGATGACGGGCCGCTACACGACCAGCGCCGAGATCATTCCCGTGCGCCAGCCCTATCTGCCTGCCGGCCTGAACTGGCTGCCGCCGCGCGAGCTGGAGAAGCTGCTGCCGCTGTACGTCGGCTCGCGGCCCTGGGCGCGCGATCCGCTGGACTTCAAGCAGCTGTCCGACATCGCCGAGGACCGCGGCCAGCTCATCGACGACGAGACCCAGAACAACCCCGAGGGCCTGCCCAAGCGCAAGCCGACGCAGCGCACCTTTGTCGAGGCCGACTGGAATCTCGCCGACATGGCGCCGAAGGCGGGCTGGCAATCGCTGTTCACGCAGGTCTCGAAGTGAGCCTGGACCGCCGCGGCTTGCTGGCACTGCTGGCGGTCCCACCGGCCTGGGGCGCCGCCGACTGCTCCGACGCGCCCGGCCAGCCCTACCTGCCGCCTTGCCAGCCCTGGCCCAAGGGCATTGAGGGCCAGCGCAAGGCCGACCTGGGTGATGGTCGTTTCCTGAACCCTGTGCTGGCCGGCGACAGGCCCGACCCGACGGTGCTGAAGGACGGCAGCGACTACTACCTGACCCACTCCAGCTTCGAGGCCGTGCCGGGCCTCTTGATCTGGCATTCACGCGACCTGGTCAACTGGCGGCCGGTGGCCAACGCGCTGCACGAGGCGGTGGGCAGCGTCTGGGCGCCGGACCTGTGCAAGCACGGCGATCGCTACTACCTCTATCTGCCCGTCAAGGCCTCGCCCAACGACATCCTCGTCAGCTGGGCCGATCGCATCGAGGGGCCGTGGTCCCAGCCTGTGCCGCTCGGGCTGAGCAAGCACATCGACCCGACGCATGTCGTCGGCGAAGACGGCCGACGCTGGCTCTTTCTCAGTGGTGGCGACCGCGTGCGCCTCAGTGAGGACGGGCTCAAGCTCGCCGGCTCCATCGAGCATGTCTACGACCCCTGGCGCTATCCCGAAGACTGGGACGTCGAGAGCTTCTCACCCGAGGGGCCCAAGATGCTGCGCCATGGCGGCTGGTGGCACATGCTGCTGGCGGTGGGCGGCACGGCCGGGCCACCGACCGGGCACATGGTCATCGCCGCGCGCAGCCGCACGCTCGAAGGCCCCTGGGAGCAGGCGCCGCACAACCCGCTGATGCGCACCCGCTCATCGCGAGAGCGCTGGTGGTCGCGCGGCCATGGCAGCCTGGTCCAAGGCCCCGCGGGCGATTGGTGGATGCTGTATCACGGCTACGAGAACAGCTTCCACACGCTGGGCCGACAGATGCTGCTGGCACCGGCGCGCTTCAGTGCCGATGGCTGGTTCCATGTCGATGCCGACGACGGCGCGCCGCTGCCCAAACCCAAGGGCGGCGACGCCGTACCGCATGGCCTGGCGCTGTCGGACGATTTCTCCGGCACGACGCTGAAAACCCACTGGCAATTCCTCAGCGGCAGCAGCCAGGCGCAGCGCGCCCGCGTTGCGGAGGGCAAGCTGCGCCTCACCGCCACCGGCAAAGGCCCGGCCGACAGTCCACCGCTGGGCTTCATCCAGGGCGACCCGGCGTTCGAGCTGGAGTTCGATCTCGACTTCGACGAAGGCGTGCAAGCCGGCCTCGTCATGTTCTACAGCCCGCGCCTGTACGCCGGCATGGGCGCCAATGCGAAGAGCTTGCAGTTGCACCGCTACGGGCAGGACATCCGGGCCGTGCCCAAGCCCGCTGGCATCTCGCGGCGCATGCAGTTGAGGTTGCGCTGCGTGCGCCATGTGCTGACGCTGTACTCGCGTGCCGACGCCGGCCAGCCCTGGGCCAAGTTCCCGGTGCAGATGGACGTCAGCGGCTACCACCACAACACAGCGGGCGGCTTCGCCAGCCTGCGCCCGGCGATCTACGCGGCGGGTCAAGGCGAAGCACGCTTCTCGAACTTGCGCTATCGCGCTCTCGACTAAGGAGACCTCATGAAGATCCAAACCACGCTGATCGCTGCGGCGCTGCTCAGCCCCGCAGCCTGGGCCCTGGAGCTGAAGTCCGCCGACGTGCACAACAGCGACGACTACCCCACCGTCGTCGCCGTCAAGCACCTGGGCCAGTTGCTCGCCAAGAGCAGCGGCGGCGCGCTGACGGTCAAGGTCTTCAACAAGGGCGCGCTCGGTAGCGAGAAGGAGACCATCGACCAGGTCAAGCTCGGCGCATTGGCGATGACGCGAGTCAACCTCGCGCCGTTGACGGCCATGTGCCCCAAGACGCTGGTGCCTTCCCTGCCCTTCCTGTTCCGCGACACGGCCCACATGCGCCATGCCTTCGACGGCCCGGCCGGCGAGGAGATCCTCAAGGCCTGCGAGCACTCGGGGCTGGTGGGCCTGGCGCTGTACGACTCCGGCGCCCGCTCGGTCTATGCCCGCAAGCCCATCAAGACGCTGGCCGACATGAAGGGCCTGAAGATCCGCGTGCAGCAAACCGACCTGTGGGTGGCCGCCATGACGGCGCTGGGCGCCAACCCCTCGCCCATGCCCATCGGCGAGGTCTACACGGGGCTCAAGACCGGCCTTATCGATGCGGCCGAGAACAACGTGCCGAGCTACGAAGGCTTCCGCCACTTCGAGGCGGCCAAGTTCTACAGCCGCACCGAGCATTCGATGACGCCCGAGGGGCTGTTCATCAGCAAGCGCATCTGGGACAAGCTGACACCCGACCAGCAGAAGCAGCTGCGCGAGGCCGCCAAGGCCTCGGTCGCCGTCGAGCGCGAACGCTGGGACGCGCAGGAAGCCAAGGCCCTGGCCGCCGTGAAGGCCGCCGGCGCGCAGATCGTCGAGCCGGACCGCGAAGCCTTCCGCCAGGCCGTCCAGCCAGTCATCGCCAAGTTCGTCAACACGCCGGAACTCCAAGCCCTCGTCAAAGCGATTCAAGACACCAAATGAACGCCTACACCAAGCTTTGCGCGGCGCTGTCGCGCTGGTCACTGCGCGCGGCCGTGCTAGGGCTCGTCGTCCTCGTCGTCTGCGTGCAATGGCAGGTCGTGGGCCGCTATCTGCTGAACGACTCGCCCACCTGGACAGAGCCCTTTGCGCTGCTGCTGGTGCTCTACATCACGGCCCTGGCGGTGGCGGTGGGCGTGCGCGATGCCGGCCACCTGGGCATGGAGTCCATCGTGGTGCTGCTGCCCAAGGGCGCGCAGCGCGTGGCCGAGGCGCTCATCCATCTCTGCGTGATCGTCTTCGCCGTGCTGATGGCCGTCGCGGGCTGGGAGTGGCTGACGCTGAAATGGGCCGAGCCCAAGCCCATGCTCGGCGTGCCCGAGGGCATGGACTTCCTGCCCCTGGTCATCTCCGGCGTGCTCATCGTGCTGTTCTGCATCGAGCACCTGATCGCGCTTTGGCGCGGCCAGACCATAGAAGAAGCGGGAGTCTGAGGTGGAGGGTCTTGAACTCTGGATCATGTGCGGCAGCTTCGTGCTGCTGCTGCTCTTGGGCGTGCCGGTGGCCTTTGCCATCGGGCTGTCGTCCGTGGCGACGGCGCTCGCGGCCGACCTGCCAATGGCCATCGTCTTTCAGAAGATGGTGGGCGGCATGCAGGTCTTCTCCTTCCTCGCCATCCCGTTCTTCATCTTTGCCGGCGAGCTGATGTTGCACGGCGGCATCGCCGAGCGCATCGTCAACTTCGCCAACCGGCTGGTGGGCCATGTACGTGGCGGCCTGGGGATGAGCAATGTGCTGGGCTGCACGCTGTTCGGCGGCGTGGCCGGCTCACCGTTGGCCGATGTGTCGGCGATGGGCTCGGTGATGATCCCGCTGATGAAACGCGAGGGCTATGACGCCGACTACGCGGTCAACGTGACCACGCACGCCGCCCTGGTCGGTGCGCTGATGCCCACCTCGCACAACCTCATCATCTATGTGCTGGCCACGGCCGGCATTGCGGCGGTCAGTGTCTTCAATCTCATCCTCGCCTGCCTGATCCCGGCGGTGCTGCTGACGCTGTCCAACCTGGCCGCGGCCTATGGCGTCGCGGTAAAGCGCGGCTACCCGACGCACGGCGCCTTTCCCGGCTGGGGAGCCGTGTTCTCGGCCTTTGTCGCGGCACTGCCGGGCCTGCTGGTCATCGTCATCATCCTCGGCGGCATCCTCAGCGGCGTGTTCACGGCCACCGAGTCGGCCGCCACGGCCGTCTGCTGGGCGCTGATCGTCACTGGGCTGGCCTACAAATCCTTGAGCCGCCGCGGCTTCCTGGAGGCCTGCGCCAAGGCCTGCAAGACGACGGGCGTCGTGCTGCTCTTGATCGGCATCTCGGCCGCGTTCGGCTACTTCATGGCGTTGTACGAGGTGCCGCAGAAGACCGGTGAATGGCTGGAGCAACTCAGCGGCAACCGACCGTGGGCGATCTTCCTGTGGGTGAACGTGCTGCTCTTCGTGCTCGGCACCTTCCTGGACATGGCGGCCACCATCCTGATCTGCACACCCATCTTCCTGCCCATCTGCATGAAGGCCGGCATGGACCCGACGCAGTTCGGCGTCGTCATGCTGCTGAACTGCGCGCTGGGCCTGAACACGCCGCCGGTGGGCAGCACGCAGTTCGTCGGCTGCGCGATCGGTGGCGTGTCGGTGGGGCAGGTCATGCGTTCGATCGCGCCCTTTTACGGCGCGCTGCTGGCCACACTGCTGGCCGTCACCTACATCCCCGCGCTGTCGATGGCGCTGCCAGGATGGGTCGGCTAATAGCCTGGGTAGCGCGCCAGCACGCGGTTCCATTCGGGCTGCTGGCGCGCCCGCTGCAGGCCCAGGTTGAGGCGCTGCATCAGGTCCGGCCGCCGCTCCAGCGTGCGCCGGCTGACGTAGACATGGACCGGGCTCACGGCCAACTCCAGCACCACCTCCACCGCCTCACCGGGCTCACGCGCGGCGCGGTAGAGCAGCGTGGCGGGGTCGTCGATGACGTAGTCCACGCGCCGCCCGCGCAGGGCCGACAGCGTCAGGTCATTGGCATGCAGCGGCACCAGCTGGCCCGCCAGCTCCGGGTCCTCCAGCTCGCGGCGCACGGCCAGCGGAAAGGACACGCCGCGGATCATGCCGATCTTGACCGCGCGGCCCTTCAGGTCGGCCAGCCGGCGCGGCCGATTCGCTGCGCCCGCCAGCCCCATCAACGCCACCCGCTCGTTGCGGTAGGCCAGCGTGAAGTCGCCAAACGCCAGCCGCTCCGGCGTGTGCGTGGCCGAGGACATCAGGTCCAGTTCGCCTTGGGCGATGTCCGGGACCTGCCGCGCCCAGGGCCGGCGCGACCATTGCAGATGCTCGCCGCAAGCCTGGGCCATCAACTCCAGCAGTTCCACGTCCAGGCCCTGCGGGTTGCCGGAAGCGCCCTTGCTCTGGAAGGGCGGGTAGTCACTCCAGCCGATCCGCAGCGGCGCCCTGTCGTCGGCCCACGCCATCGCATCAGGCAGGGTCAGGAGCAGCAGACAGGCATCGCGGCGGCGCAGGTGCATCGCCCGACTCTCTCACAGCGCCGCCTGCTTGGCAGCCCCTGGCGACCATGAACCTTGCACGTCGCCAACTGTTTGCTGCACTGGCCACGTGGCCGGTGTTCGCCCGTGCCGAAGTCCTCGACGAGACGCTGGCGGGCCTGCAGCGCCGCTGGCGGCCGCGCCTGGCCTGGCGCCCCGGCCCCGGCTGGCGCGCCGAAGCCCTGGCCAACGCCCGTCGGCTGATCCTGCAGCCGGGTGACGACGGAAACGACTTCGCGACTGAAGTGCTCGGCGAGCAAGACCGCGGCAGCCACACGGCCCAGGCGCTGACGCTGCGCGGCGCACTCGGCGACCGCGTACCGGCGCTCTATCTGCGCCCCAAGGGCGCCGGCCCACATCCCGCCGTCGTCGTCATGCACGACCACGGTGCGCGTTTCGACATCGGCAAGGAAAAGCTGATCCGACCGCTCCAGCCCAACCCGTCGGCCCAAGCTTGGGTCCAGCGCTATTACGGCGCCAGCTTCGTCGGCGACACCTTGGTTGAAGCCGGCTTTGCCGTGCTGGCCATTGACGCATTGGGCTGGGGCGACCGCAGCCGCCCCGGCCTGGCGCGCGACGACCAGCAGGCGCTGGCCAGCCACCTGATGCAGCTCGGCCACAGCTGGGCCGGCCTCATCGCCAGCGACGACCTGCGCTCGCACCGCTGGCTGCGCGAGCGGCCCGAAGTGGATGGCAAACGCGTCGCGGTGCTGGGCTTCTCGATGGGCGCATTCCGCGCCTGGCAGCTGGCGGCCGTCTGCGAGGAGGTGTCGGCCTGCGTCGCCGCGCACTGGATGTGTACGCGCGAAGGGCTGCTGCGGCCGGGAGAGCACACCCTGGTGGGGCAGTCCGCCTTCAGCATGGCCCATCCGGGGCTGGCGGCGGAGCTGGATCATCCGGATGTGGCAGCGCTGATTGCGCCGAGGCCGTTGATGCTGTTCGGATCGCCGGACGACAAGCTGTTTCCGTGGGATGCGGTGCAGCAGGCTTGGGGACGATTGGGTCGGGCTTGGGGACGAGGGGCCGGCTTGCAGACGCGCGCCACGCCCGGTGGGCACCTGTTCGACGTCGAGCAGCAGCGGGCGGCGGCGACATGGCTGGCAAGTCAGCGCCATTGACGGACAGCACGGCCCGGGCGCGGCCCGACAAGGCGAGTTTTCACCTCGGCAACATCCGGCCGACCCTGACTTTGTTGGCATAGTCCTTCCACCACAACCGCGGGCATTGAATGCGTGCATCCCACAACCCTCAAATCCCGATTGCCGATCAACCCGGCGGCCTGTGGGTCCAGCGCGCCATCGGTGCCGTGACCCTGTTCCTGGGCATCACGCTCGCGGTGCTCCTTGCCTTCAGCACATTCACGCTGGTGGCGCGCGGCGGCGCGACGCTGACCCCGGCCTTGATCTTCTGCGCGGTCATCGGAACCCTGTCGGCCTTCTTTGTCTCGGTGGGCGGTCGCATGAGCTTCAATCGGCCCAATCGACACGGCTCGCTGTTGACGCCCGGGCTGTGGTTTGTCATCGCGGCCCTGTTCTTCGCCTGCGCCGTGTTCGTGGTGGGCACGCTCGTGGCCACCCGGCAGTTCGCCAAGCTCGAAGTGGCCGGCTACGCCCTCGCCTTGGCCGTGCTCGCTGTCATGGCCGGTCGGCGCGCCATGAAGAAGCGCGACAGCGCGTCGTGAGAGTTCTGGCGGTTTGCGGCAGCCTGCGCACCGCCTCCATCAACGCCGCGCTGCTGCGCACGGCCCAGCGCCGGGCGCCGCCAGATATGGAGGTCAGCGTGTGCACATTGGTGGGCGAGCTTCCGCTCTTCAACCCGGACCTGGAGGCGAACCTGCCGCCCAGCGTCGCCCAGCTGCGTGCCCAGGTCGCCGCGGCGGATGCGCTGCTGATCGCCAGCCCGGAGTACGCCCACGGCGTCACCGGCGCCATCAAGAACCTGCTGGACTGGCTGGTCAGCTTCGAGCCTTTTGTGGGCAAGCCGGTCGCCGTGCTCAATGCGTCGCCACGGGCGCATCACGCCGACGCGGCGCTGAAGGAGACACTGAGGACGATGTCGGCCGTCATCGTCGAGGCGGCGTCAATCAGCATTTCCTTGCTCGGATCGGGCATCGACGAGGCAGCCATGGCCGAGATGCCCTGGGTCGCCGAGGCCATCCACGCTTCGCTGGTGGCGCTGCAAGGCGCGCCGCACCCATCAGTGGCGCCGGCGGCCGATCTTTGAAAGCGGATCCATACAAGCGCGATGGCGAATCAGGCGCTGCGGCGCCACACTCCAGCTCAAACCTGTCCTCGGACCTGCCATGAACGAACTGCTCGCCGCCTACCGCTACACGACCAACAACTACGCCCAGATCGAGGCCAGCAAGGTATGCGGTTGCTGCAACTGTGTCGGGATCTTCAAGCCCGATGACATCGTCGGCTGGACCGGCCTGACGGTGCAGAACATCGACGATCCCAAGGCCATCAACGAGCAGACCGCCATGTGCCCGCATTGCGGCTCCGAAGCCGTGCTGGGTGACGGCTGCGGCTTTCCGATCAATGCGCAATTCCTGGCACGGATGAACGAGGCATGGTTCCAGCGGACGATGATCCACAGGCCGGCAGCGAAGAAGTGATGGAAAGTGTCCGGCTGACCGGCCGCTGCCTCTGTGGTGGCGTCCGTTACGAATCCACCGGCCCTGTCCTATTCTCGGTCGTCTGCCACTGTCGCGACTGCCAGCGTGCCTCCGGCAGCGGTGGCGTGCCGGTGCTGGGTGTCCCCAAGCCGTCCTTCTCGTACACCGGCGTCGTGAAGCAGTCGCGCATCACCGGCGGCAGCGGCTTGGCCGCGGTGCGCAACTTCTGCTCGGACTGCGGCAGCCTGCTTTTCGGCACGCCAGAGTCGGCACCCGAGATGGTCACCATCTATGTCGGCAGCCTCGGCGATCCCGCCCTGTTCTCGCCCACGGCCGTGCTGTTCGCCGGTCAGCGCCCGCCATGGGCCAAACTGGCGACTCCGCTTACCGAGCACGAGACCCTGCCGGAGCACTGAAGCGCATGGACATGCTGGCCGTCTTCACAACCGTGGCCAATCAAGACCAGGCCGACACACTGGCCCGTGCGGCCATCGAGCAGCGCCTCGCTGCCTGTGTGCAGACGGAAGCCGTCCGCAGCACCTACCGCTGGCATGACGAGGTCACCTGTGAGCCCGAGGTCCGACTGATGTTCAAGACCAGCCGCGCACGCTATCCGGCACTTGAGGCGCTGCTACTTGAGCAGCACCCTTACGAGCTGCCAGCGCTCTTTGCGCTGCCTGTGGTCGGCGCGACGCCCGAGTACCTGGCCTGGCTGCGCGAATCGCTGTCAGCCTGAATTCGCACGAGGCGCATACTCGCTGCCATGGCCATCCCGCATGCCACGCCCGGTCAAGCCATCGACATCCGCCCCAGCGCTGACGACCCCGATGGGGCGCGGACGGTGGCGCTGTTCAAGTCGCTCGACCTGGAAGTCATGCGTCTCGTGCTGCCCGCCGGCAAGGCGCTGCCGCCGCACAAGGTGGCGCACGAGATCACCATCCAGTGCATCTCTGGCGCATTGGCCGTGACGACCGACGCCGGCCGCCATCAGTTGCAGGCAGGCCAGTTGCTCTACCTGGACCGAGAGGCCGTGCACGACGTGCTGGCGCTCGAGGACGCCATGGCTCTCGTGACCGTCGTGCTGCCCTGACTCACCTCTCGAGCGTGCGCGCCGTGGCCAGCTCCGGCCTGAGTTTCAACAGCCCCTCCATCACCTGCTCCGAGAACAGCGCCGCGCCCTTGGGGCCCAGGTGGGTGCGATCGAAGCGCGGCGGTGCTTCGGCCAGCGTGTCGGCGGCCGGCTGGCCCATGGCGGCGACCGAAGCGTGGCTGATGGCGTTCAGATCGAGCACCGGCACGCCCTGTTCCGCCGCGACCTTGATGACGGCCTCTGCCCAGGGGCGCAAGTCGTTGCCAAGCTCTCCGTCCCTGAAGGTGCGCCGCGTCAGCGGCGTGACGAGCATCACCTCGGCGCCGGCCGCCTTCACGTCCTTCACATAGCCCGCCATATTGGGTCCGAACTCGGTGGCAAGGTCGGTCGAGCGGCCGGGCTTGCCGGGCTGGTCGTTGTGGCCGAACTGGATCAGCACCAGGGTCTTTTGCTTGCTGGGGCCGCCCTCGTTCAGCAGGGCCAGCACCGTGGACCACAGGCCCTCGGCACGGAAGCTCATGCTGGAGCGGCCGCCGCGCGCGAGGTTGACGCAGGCGACCTGCTGGAAACGCGCGCACAGCGCATTGCCGTAGCCGCTGCGCGGTGCCATCGTCGAGTCGCCGACAAGGATGAGGCGTGGGCCGGTGGCGACATTGGCGGTGGTCTCGCCGCGCGGTGCGGAAGCCGGCGATGAAGCCGGCGTCTGCGCGGCAGCGCTGCCAGCCAGCAGCAGAGCGAGGAACAGGGGAGACAGCTTCATGGCTTTGCGAGGTCTGGCCAACCAGCCTTGGGACTCATGTCGTCGAGGTTCCAATCCTCTGGCTTGAAAGCGCGCCGCGTTGGCGCATGGCGCGGATAGCCCAACGCGTTCTCGACCTCGGAGTCGATCAGCTTGCCCTTGCCTTGCGCCATGTCGGCCAGCAGCTTCACATCCAGCGGGTCGCGCGCCCACGGTCGTGCACCGACGAGGGCGGGCAGCTCGCGCGCCAGGGCCGCCGCCGGGCGCAGCGGCGGGAGATTCGGCGGCAGATAGGCTTGGCTGGCGACGACCAACTTCGCCGTCGTCGCCGCATTGCGGCCAAGCAGCGGCGCCGGAGCACCCTGCGTGTCGTGAGCGATGTTGTCGGCCATGTAGAGCTCCAGGTCACCCTGGCCCAGCAGCATGAAGAAGGCCGTGCCGGCCACCGTGCTCGGGCCGTAGCGCATCGCATTGCCCACCAGCGTCAGCCGGCCGACCTGCCATGGCTGGCCTTCCCACTCGTTGGCGAGCAGGTTGTAGTGCACGGCGCGATCGCCCGGGTTGAAGACGTAGTTGTTGACCATCGCCCCCTGCGCGCCGCCCTTGAACAAGGCGTTGCGCTGGCGGTTGGAGGCATAGACGTTGGCGTAGATCAGCACGCCGCTGGTGTTGTCGTGGATCAGCGAACCCTTGCTGTGTTCGCCCTTCTCGTGAACCGAGTTGCCCAGCCCCTCGTAGATGAGGTTGTGGCTGTAGGTGATGCGGTGCGACGTGCCCTTGCGCCAGTCCTCCACCGTCTTGCCCTCGAAGCGCGGGCCGCTGGCCGAGAGGTTCTCGTCCGTCGCCCAAGAGAAGCTGCAGTGGTCGACGATGACGTCATGCGCCCCGCCCAGCGTGGAGATGCCGTCCTGGTCGCCGCCGCCCTTCTTGGGCCGGCCGAATTCACCGGGGCGAAAGCTCAGGTGCTGGATGACGACGTCGTGGGTCGAGATCGTCGTCTCGGCCTTGATGACGGTGACGCCAGGGTCGGGCGCCGTCTGGCCGGCCAGCGTCAGGAAGGGCTGCGTGATCTTGAGCGGCTGGCCGCCCATGTCGATGACGCCGCCGACCTCGAAGACGACGATGCGCGGGCCGCTGGCCTCGATCGCCTCCTTCAGGCTGCCGGGGCCCGCAGGCGCGAGCGTCGTGACTGTGATGACGCGGCCACCGCGGCCGCCCTGGGTCTCGGTCCAGCCGCGGGTGACGATGCCCGCCGAGGCCGGGGCCTGCGCAACGGCCGAAGGCAGCCAAGCCATGAGACCCAGGCCGCCAGCACCGGCCAGCAGGCCGCGACGGCCCGGAGAATGAAGATGCCTCATGCTCAGAAGCTGTAGTCGGCGGTGACCTTGTACGCCCGACCCAGCACGTCGGCCATGCTGGTGATGTAGCCGACGTAGAGGCTGTTGGCCGTGATCGGCGGCGTCGCGTTGGTGATGTTGTTGACCGCCAGGCTGAGCTTGAGCCCCTTGAAGCCCGAGTAGGCCAGGCTGGCGCCGTACTGGCTGTAGGGGCCGACGCGGTTCACCGTCGAGCCGGCGCGCGGCGTGATGTCGGTCAGCGCGGTGTTGTAGCGCACCGAGACCAGGCCCGACCACGGGCCGTTGCGCAGGCCCACCGAGGCGGTGTGCTTCCAGCGCGGGTTGATCTGGGGCATGCCGGCCAGGCCCGAGTTGACGCCGGCGCCACCGTAGCGTGCGTCGTTGGTGATGATGCCGACATTGCTCAGCACCTCGCCGTTCTTCTCGGCGCTGAAGCGGTAGCTCTCGTAGTAGGTGCCGTCCAGCATGAAGCTGGCCTGGCCGATGGGCGTGGCGACGCGGTACATCATGGACAGGTCCAGCCCGCGGATGCTGGTGTCGCCGCGGTTGGCCTGGCTGGCGATGATGTAGTCGATGGTGCCGTCGGCCTTGCGGATGATGTTGGTCGCGTACTTGGCCGGCTGCTGCTGCACCTCGGCGATGGCCACGGCGCCCAACATGTCGGTCAGCCTGATGCCCCAGTAGTCCGCCGTCATCAGCAGGCCCTTGGTCGGCTCCAGCGCCAGGCCCAGCGTCCAGCCCTTGGACTTCTCCGGCTTGAGGAAGCTGTTGTCCGGGGACTTGGTCCAGTAGCTCATGGTCTGGTTGCAGACCTGGTCGCGCGTGAAGCCGTTGACCGGGTTGCCGGTGTTGGTGATGGTGGGCGTCGCGCTCGGGCACAGCACCGGGTCGTCCATCATCTGCGTGCGAACCTCGGGCGTCGGGTTCTGGATGTCCATGATGGACGGCGCCCGGAACCCCGTGTTGGCCGAGGCGCGCAGCACCAACTCGTCCAGCGCCTGGTAGCGGGCCGACAGCTTGGGGTTGACCGTCGTCGTCTTCAGGTCGCTGTAGGTGTCGGAGCGCACCGCGGCGTTGAAGCTCAGCCGCCTGGTGACGGGCGCGTCCACTTCGATGACCGCCGACTTGATGTTGCGGCCGAGGTCGCGTGCCACGCCGGTGGGCGTCTCGCCGACGAGGTCGTGCTTGCTGACATTGCCGAAGGCGTCGATCGCATAGCTGCCGTTGGCGTTCTTGGCCACGTAGTCCAGCGGTGCAGCCTCGACCTTGGCCGAGTCGCGGCGCACTTCGCCGGTCACGGCCAGCATCAGCGGGCCACCGGCCAGGTCCATCAGCGAGCGCGTCAGCGTCACGTCCACGCTGCGGTTGTAGGCGCGGTTGACGCGGTAGCTGTAGTCGCTCGCCTCGATGCTGCGCAGGTATTCGAGGCCGGCTTCGTCCTGCAGGCCGAAGGGATTCAGGATGCCCTTGGTGAAGCCCTCCTGCGCCTTGGAGTAGAGGATGTAGCCGGCGCCGGCGCGGGTGTCGCGCAGCGACCGGCCGTAGTTCAGGCCCACGCGGTAGTCAAAGCCAGCCACCGTGCCCTCGGCGCTGAGCACCAGGCGGTCGTTGGTCTGCTCGTCGTTGCGGTAGGCCGAGCCGAGCTCTGCCGGGCCCCAGACGAAGTAGATCGTCCGGTTGTTCATGTTCAGGTCGGTGACCGTGCCGGGCGTCTTGCTGGCGTCGATGAACATCGCCGGCGAGTTGGCACCGGTGTTGCTGCCCACCACCTTGACGGCCGACGTGATGCCCTTGCCAGGGTAGAAGCGGCTGGTGGCCGGCATGCTGTAGGTGGTGGCCGGGGCCGTGCCGGCGGGCACCTGCATGCCGCGGTACTTCTGCACATTGAACTTGGAGTGCAGGCCTTCCAGCGCCAGCGAGTGGTCGTTGTTGATCTTCCAGCTCAGCTTGCCGAAGACGTTGGTGATCTCGCTGCCATCGGTGACAGCGTCGTAGTAGTTGGGGTTGCGGTAGCAACCGGCGTTCGAGTAAGTGGCCGGCGTGGCGACGCTGCCGGCGCCGAGAGTCGGCAGCGAGTACGGCGCCGCGCAGCCGTTCGCAAAGGCAGGGTTGTAGTTGGAATTGGCGCCGGTTGCGAAGCCGAAGTTGGCGATCGGGCTGGGGTTCTTGTTGTCGGGCAGCAGGCCCAGGCCCATGGCCGACAGCACCGAGTAGTCATACAGCTCGGGCCGGTCGATCTTGAACAGCGCCGACTTGCGCTGATGGTCCAGCGACAAGTAGGCGTTCCAGCCATCGGCGTTGAGGTCGCCCGCGCCGACGATGGCGCCGATGGCCTTGGTCTCGCCGCCGCCGGAGTGCTCGGGCTGGTTCCACTCGGCCTTCACCCGCGCACCCTTGAAGCTGTTGAAGGTGTAGAAGTTCTGCACGCCGCCGATGGCGTCGGAGCCGTAGATGGACGAGGCACCGTCACGCAGCGTCTCGGCGCGGTCCAGGGCCATGCGCGGGATGACGTTGACGGAGACGTACTGGTCCTGCAGCGGCTCGTTGGCCATGCGCCGGCCGTTCAGCAGGGTCAGCGTGCGCATCGGCCCCAGGCCGCGCAGATTGAGCATCGGGCCTGCGGCACCGCTGTTGGTGCCCAGGGACAGCGACTGCGGCATCTCCAGCACCAGGTCCTTGAGCTCGGTGTGGCCGCGGGCTTCGAGCTCCTCGGACTTGATCACCGAGACCGGCAGTGCCGTCTCGCCGGCCAGGCGCTTGATGGAGGAGCCGGTGATCTGGATGCGCTCCAGCGTCGCGGGGGCATCGGCGGTCTGCGCGTGGGCCGTGGCTATCAGGCTCAACACGGCGCTGGCGCACAGGGTCAGGCGGGCGTGCGGGTTCTTCATGTTCATCGTGTCTCCGTGGTGCTTCTTTTCTGGAAGAGTCAAGGTGCCGGCACCCAGCCGCCGGGCGCGCCGGTGGCGATGGTCGAGTTCTGGAAGATCTCGGCGCGGGTCGTCAGGCCCGTGGCCGAGCCGAGCGGCTTGGCCAGCACGACATTGGTCGGCATATTGGCGACCTTGACCGAGGCCACGCCGAGCCGCGCGCTGACATCCAGCGGCGCGCCGTTGAGGTCCATGCTGCCGAACTCGCGCCAGCCTACCGTGTCGGTGGCGCCGCCGTCGGTCGTGCCGGCCCAGGACGGCGGGTTGCTGCCGCAACTGCCCGTGCCCACACCGGTCTTGCTGGTGCCCGTGCCCACGCACCAGCCGGCGGGCAGGATGTGCGAGCCCATCTTGGTGTTCACGAAGGCGATGTGGTCGATATAGGCCGTTGCGGTCGTGCCGCCGCTGCGGGCGAGATAGGCCTGGCTCACCGCAGGCTCGGCGGTCAACCGGCTGTTCAGAAAGACGAAGCCCTTGTCGCCCGCGGTGGCGCGCGACTGTAGGATGAAACCGGCCGAGCCGCTGGACGTGTCGGCCACCGAGCGGATTTCGCAGTCCTCGAACAGGCTGGCCATCACGCTGCCCCAGATGAAGTCGACGTTGCCGGCGACCAGGGACTGGTAGATCCAGTTGTAGCCCTTGAGCTGCAGCGTGTCCTGCTGGCTCAGGAAGTTCATCTGCTTGGCCACGAAGCGCGCGGCCGCAGCCGTCGTGCTGGTGTTGAAGTAGATGGCCTCGGCCTGGTTGTCCCAGCTCGTGCTGCGCACATGCGGGTTCTGCAGCGTGAAGTTCTGCAGCGTCAGCAGGTCTGACGTCTCCACCAGCAGGGAGGAACGGCCGCCGCCGAGCACGCGATGGCCCAGCGTCTTGCCCGAAGTGCTGAGCGCGGTACCGGCCGTGGCGGAGCTCGCGCCGCTGCCCGAGTTCAGCGACTCGAAGTTGACGTCGCCCACCACCACACCATCACGGCTCTCGCCGACGATGCTGAGGTTGGACACCTTGCGCAGGATGTTCAGCTCGGGGTAGCTGCCGTTGGCCAGGTGGATGACCTTGGGCGTCGCGACGGTGTTGCAGCCGTTGGCGGCCGGGCTGTTCGTCGAGCAGTTCTTCATGACCCAGTTCAGCGCGCCCTGCAGCGTGCGGAAGTCGGCCGTTGTGCCACCGTCGTCGACGTTCAGGTTCGTGAAGCTGACCGGCGCAGCACGCGTCGTGAACTTCCAGTTGTCGGCCTTGGCTATCCCGGCGAAGGCAGCGCCCTTGATGGTGCCGGACAGCACCGAAGCGTCCATCGTCACGTAGTAGGTCGTGGCGAAATCCAGCTTGTTGCTGTGCAGCTTGACCGAGGCCTTGGCTCCGCTGACGCTGAGGGGCCGGTACCAGACATAGCGCGCGAACGTGGCGCCGTCGGGCATGACGCCGAGACCCAGCGCGTCGATCTCGAGGTTGGTGCGGGCCAGCACCGTCTGCGTATCGCTGGCCGAAGGCGCGGTGCTCAGGTCGATGCTGTCCACCAGCACGTCGTCGCTCGTGCGGTAGACATTGACCTTGCCCGCCGTGCCGATGGCGGGCGGCGCATCGAAGGACAGAGACAGGCGGGTGTCGGTGTGGACGTTGGTCTCGTTCGCGGCAGGCGCCTTCGTGCCGCCCACCTCGCTGACGTTGCCGCTGCCGCTGATCTGCGTCGAGATCTTCCAGGCGCCCGCCAGGGCCAGGTTGTTGGCTTTGACCAGGGCCGCGGGCCGCGGCTTGTAGGCATAACCGGGCACAAAGGCAGCGCCGGCCTGGACGCTGCAGGCGCCTAAAGCGRCACCGTTGATGGTGGAGCCGCTGTCCTGGAACACGCCCGTGTGGTCGGAGCTGGCATAGACGACGACGCTGTCACAGCCGGTCGCGCCGTCGATGGCGAACACATTGCTGTGCGACAGCACATTGCTCGCCTTGCCCACGCCGACGCTGTAGCTGTGCGGATAGGAGTTGGCCGTCTTGCTGCCGACAAAGTAGTTGTTGAAGACGTGGACCTGGCCGAAGCGCACGCGTGGCACGCGCTGCACCACGCCGTTGAAGACGTTGTTGGCGATGGTGACGCGCAGCTTGCCGGCGTCGCTGGTCAGGCTGTCGGAGCCACCGATCAGCATGCTCTTGTCATGCGCCGTGACGAGGTTGTAGGAGACCGTGATCAGGTCGGCGCCCTTGGTGATGTCGATGGCACCGTCGTGACACTGCTTGGTCTTGCCGTTCTCGACGGGCAGCGTGTCATCGGTGACGGGCGCGTCGGTGATGGTGTTGCGGTCGATCCAGACCTGCGTGGCCGTGACGATGCCGATGGCGTCGTAGGCGGAGTTCCAGTTGCCCAGCGCGCCGTCGGTGGGGTCCCAGATCGGGCCGACGTCACAGGGCGCCACCAGGTGCAGGTTGCGCACGATGACCTGGCTGACGCTGGTGATGTCTATCCAGGCATTGACGAAGCCGGCGCCCGGGCCCTCACCGATCAGCGTGGTGTTGCTGGTCAGGCGCACGCGCGCCCTCACCTTCTGGTCGGCGGTGCTGGCGAAGGGCGTGCCCTCGGTCATGTCGATGGTGCCGGCCACTTTGATGATCTTGGCCGCGTTGCCGCCATTGGCCAGCGCGTTCAGCAGCTCGGCGCGGTTGTGCACGGTGTAGATGTGCTCGGGGGTGGCGGCGCTGCCGCCGACGGTGCCGGCTCCCCAACCATCGCTGGGTGCGGTCTGTTGCGCGGCATCAACGGCATGGGCCGGCAGGCTCAGGGCCAGCAGCGCGGCAATGCCCAGGTGCTTGAGGGCTTTCATGCGACGACCCTCCTGCGCAGGGCCACGACACCGAGGCCTGCGGCCAGCAGCGCCAGGCTGCCAGGCTCCGGCACGGCGCTGACGGCGATCTGTGTCGTGAAGCTGCCGAACTCGCTCGCGAAGCTGACGTTGTTCAGCGTCAGGCTGACGGTGTGCTCATCCACCAATTGCAGGCTGACGGTGCCGCCGGCAACACCCGTCATGTCCAGCGGCGTGAAGCCGGTGATGGGCGCGCTCAAGCCCGCGAAGCTGAAGGTGAAGCTGTAGCTGCCGGTCAGGCCGGTGGCGCCGGTGTTGTTCCAGACCTGCACATGGCCGTCGCTGAAGAAGTCAATACCCACCGCCGCGTCGCCAGTCAGGAACTCGAGGTCGGTGGCAGCCAGCGCCGTGATGTTGCTGCCCGCCTCCTCGGTGAAGCCGTGGTCCAGGCCCAGCACCATCGTGCTGGCGCCACTGACCTGGCCGGTGATGAGGGTGCCGGCGGGCAGGCTGTTGGCGGCCTGGGCGACGGTGGCGATCAGCCATGCAGCGGCTGCGACCACCAGGGTCCTGTGGGTCTTCATGATTTGTCTCCGTGTGGTCGGGCTCGCCGCGGGGCGATCGACACGTCTTCGGGATCAGGAGACCTGCAGGGTCCCGCAAGCGAAAAAGGGCACAGACGTAGGTCTGCGCCCTTTGCTTTCTCTAGGCCATGTCCGCCTTAGAACTTGTAGCGGCCACCGACGATGAACTCGCGGCCGGTGTAGTTGTTGACGACGACGTTGTTCATCGCGCGGGAGATGAACTGGTCGTTGGGCTGGTTGGTCAGGTTGGTCGCTTCAAACGTCAGCTGCAGCTGCTTGTTGAACTGATAGCCCATCGACAGGTCGACGTTGAAGGTCTTGTTCTTGCCTGCCACGTCCTGGTTGTTGCCGGCCGGGATGGTGGTCAGGAAGGCCGAGCGGGCCGAGGTCGACACGCGGCCGCTGAAGGTGCCGTCGTCGTAGTAGACGGACAGGTTCCAGGAGCGCGGCGACAGGTTGACCAGGTCTTCCGAGACGGTGGCCGCCCCGACCGAGGCGGAGAGCACATAGTCCATCTTGGACTTGACCTGCGTGTAGTTGGCCAGCACGCCGAAGTTCTTGCCCCAGCCCGGCAGGAAAGTGAAGGGCTGCTGCACGTTGATCTCGAAGCCGGTGAGCTTGCCGCCCGGGCTGTTGACCGGCGCGCTGACCAGGAAGATTTCGTCGCCGGTGAAGTTGCTCGGCAGCAGCGACATCGGCAGGCCGGTGTCCTTGTAGGCCACGTTGCGGCCCACCGTCAGCACATAGCTCTTGATGTCCTTCTGGAACACACCCAGGCCGATGAAACCGTTCTTGGAGTGGTACCACTCGCCGCTGAGGTCGAAGGTCGTGGCGCGGAAGGGCTCCAGCGCCGGATTGCCGCCGGTGTAGCTCAGCGTGCCTGTCGTGCTCAGCGTGCCGCCCGGGTTCAGGTTCTGCAGCGGCGGGCGCGACATGACCTTGGCGGCCGCGGCGCGCAGGATCAGGTCCTTGGTCAGGTTCACCGCGATGTTGGCCGAGGGCAGCCAGTCCGTGTAATCGCGGGTGGCGGTGACGGGGCTGCCGCCGCCCGTGGCCAGGTAGCCGCTGGCGACGATGGCCGTCTTGACGTAGCGCGTGCCGAGGTTGCCGCGCACGGCCATGCCGCCCAGGCGGGTCTCGAAGTCGGCCATGAACCAGGTGCCGGTGTCGGTCTCCGAGATGGCCCGGTTGCCGCCACGGGCGCTGCCGTTGGTGATAGAGGTCAGCGTGTAGTCGCCCGGGCCGCCGGCGGGGCCGGTCTTCAGGCAGTTGCAATAGATGTCATAGGCCTGGGCGATGGCGTCCAGGTTGGGGATGACCCAGGAGGTGATCGAGCCATTGGGCAGGTTCTGGCCCTTGCCAAAGCCCGTCAGCGTCGTCACGAGGCTGGCCGGGATCACGTTGGCCGGCAGCGTGTTCATCGTCTCGACGGTGCGGCGGATGTCGTAGCTGGTGAACTTGAACTGCTTGTAGCTGGCGCCGCCCTTGAGCGTCAGCACGTCAGGGATGACCTCCCAGGCCACGTCGGCTGTCAGCACGTCCTGGCGGTTGGTCACGCCGTTGGGACGGATGCGGATTTCGCTGGGCGTGAAGTTGGCGATGCTGGTCGAGCCGACGGGCACGCCGTAGATCTTCAGGCCACCGTTGGCGTCGCTGGGGTTGAGGTTGCCGTAGCCGAGCAGCGGCGCGCGGTCGTCGCCGCGGGCGTCGAACACATAGCCGTTCACGTTGGGCGCATCCAGCGTCGTCGTGGTCTGGATGGGGTTGCGGAAGCGGGACGTGGCACGACCGCCGCGCAGGGTCAGCTTGAGGGTGTCGGTGATGTCCTGCTCGACGGTCAGCGAGGGCTGCGTGAATTCGGTGCTGAGCTTGTCGAAGCGCGACTCGGCGCGCACGTCGACGCCGTTGAACTTGCCGTAGAGCATCTGGCCGCTGGGCGCGTACTGCGCCTCGACGACGCTGGTCTGCTGCTTGCCGCCGGCCGACAGCGCGCGGCTGAAGGAGATGGCCTCCAGGAAGTCTTCCTGGCGGGTTGCCTCCAGCTTGCTGTACAGCATGTCGAAGGTGATCAACATGCTTTCGGCCGGACGCAGCTGGATGGCGCCGGTCATGCCCAGACGCTCCTGGTCGTGCGTGAGGCGGCCGTAGCGCGGCAGGCGCGGGTGGAAACTGGTCGCCTTGCTGGCCTCGTTGTAGGCGGCCAGGTTCTCCGGCGTGTTGGGCAGGCGGGCCACGCCCTGGGCGGCGGGGCCGCAGGTGGTGGCGGTGGAGCCGGTCGGCAGGTTGGCCGTCACGCCCTGGGGCGGGCACCAGCCGCTGAAGGCGTTGCCGCTGGACGGGCCGTTATCCCAGCGCACGGTGCTGAAACCCTCTTCATAGACCTTGCGCTTGGAATAGGCGCCCGACAGCAGCACGCCGATCTTCTTGTCGGCAAAGGTGTTGGAAATCAGGAAGGAGGCCTTGGGCGTGGCCTTGCCGGACAGATCGTTGTAGGTGCCCTTGACGGACACGGCGGCCGCGAACTTGTTCAGGTCGAAGGGGCGGGCCGTCTGCAGGTCGATGGTGGCGCCAAGTGACCCTTCATCCACGTCGGCCGAACTGCTCTTGCGCACGGTCAGCGAGTTGAAGAGGTCGGCGGCGAAGACGTTGAAGTCGAAAGCGCGGGTGCGGTTGGCGCCGCCGGAGCTGTCGGTGCCGCCGGTGGTGGCCAGGGCCTCGATGCCGTTGATGCGGGTGCGGGCGAAGTCGCCGCCCAGGCCGCGCACGGTGATGTTGCGGCCTTCGCCGGCGTCACGGTCGATGACGACGCCCGGGATGCGCTGCAGCGATTCGGCCAGGTTGGTGTCCGGGAACTTGCCCATGTCCTCGGCCTTGATGACATCGACGATGCCCTTGTCCTGGCGCTTGGCGTTCAGCGCGCTCTCCAGCGAGGCGCGGATGCCGGTGACGGTGACCGTCTCCAGTTGCGCAGAGGCGGCCGGCGCGGTCTGGGCCCAGACGGGCGCGGCGATGAAAGTGACGGCCAGGGCCACCGGGCGCAAGGCCAGGCGCTGGGACGGACGACGGAAAGGGCGAACGGCGGGCATGTGGTGTCTCCTGGTGCAGGCCGCCTGGGCGCTGTGTCGCGCCGGCGGCTCTCGGGTTATGCAAGGCTGGGAACCCGGGCGCACGCAGGGCACCCGTTGATTTCCAAGGCCGGCGACGCTGTAGTGCGAGCGCCGGTTCTTTCGTCGTGACTACAGGTCGTTGTCGCGGCGAGGGCAAAACTTGTCGATCAGCGCGGGCCCGTCATGGGTAAACAGGGGCTCATTGCTGGGGTCTTCGAGGTTCGTTGTGGACGATGATAGGTGGAAGATGCGAAAATCGGAACATCGGTTCACTAATTAGAAACCATGATTCCGCAACACTTGCGCGCTGCCTAAAGTCGTGGCATCGGAAAAAGTGGAACTGCGTTTCAACAAGCTGAACCACCTTGGCCACGACCCTCGCGCTGAACGGACGCAACAAAACATGGTGCTCAACAACTTCAACCTGGCCGGCAAGACGGCCATCGTCACCGGCTGCAATACCGGCCTGGGCCAGGGCATGGCGCTGGCGCTCGCCCAAGCCGGCGCCGACATCGTCGGCGTCAACGTGTCCGACCCGGATGAGACCAAGGCAGGCGTGGAAAAGCTCGGGCGCCGCTTCCTGGACATGCGTGCCAACCTGTCCGACGTGAGCGCCATTTCCGACCTGGTCGCCCAGGCCAGGACCTTCACGGGCGCGGTGCACATCCTGGTCAACAACGCCGGCATCATTCGCCGCGAAGACGCCATCAAGTTCTCGGAGGCCGACTGGGACGACGTGATGGACTTGAACCTGAAGTCGGTGTTCTTCCTGTCGCAGGCGGTGGCCAAGGTCTACCTGGCCCAGGGCAGCGGTGGCAAGATCATCAACATCGCCTCGATGCTGAGCTTCCAGGGCGGCGTGCGCGTGCCCTCGTACACGGCCAGCAAGAGTGGCGTCATGGGCATCACGCGGCTGATGGCCAACGAGTGGGCCTCGCACGGCATCAATGTGAACGCCATCGCGCCGGGCTACATGGCCACCAACAACACCGCCGCGCTGCGCGCCGACGAGCAGCGCAACAGCGCCATCCTCGACCGCATCCCGGCCGGCCGCTGGGGCAAGCCGGAGGATCTGGCCGGCCCGGTCGTGTTCCTGGCTTCGCAGGCTTCGGACTATGTCAACGGCTACACCATTGCCGTGGACGGCGGCTGGCTGGCCAGGTAAAACCCCTCGCCCAGCCTCGCATCGCTGCACGCGAGCGAGTCTGGTCTGGGACCGCGCTGCGTCTAGCGCCGCAGCGCTTCGGCAGGCACAACAGGTCCACTGGACTTGCCGTGTCCGGCCTCAGCCCCCGAGGGGACGGCGATGCTTGCCGGATCGACCGGCAAGCACATCGCCAGAGGGGCCGGCTCGGGAGCGGCCCAGCGCTCGGCCCAAAAAAGGATCACGCCATGAAATCCACCGAACGCAAGTTTGAATTCCTCACCCGCGAGGATCCCGACACCGGTGCGCGGGTCACGCGGCTGACGCCGCCGGACGTGACCTGCCATCGCAACTACTTCTATCAGAAGTGCTTCACGAACGATGGCCGCCAGCTGATCTTCGGCGGCGAGTTCGGCCCCAACCCGAGCCCGAACTGGAACTACCACCTGCTGGATCTCGACACCCAGCGCTGCGTCCAGCTCACCGACGGCATGGGCGAGAACACCTTCGGCGGCTTCCTGAGCCCCGATGACAAGCACCTCTACTTCGTGCGTGACAAGCGCCAGTTCATCCGCCTGGAGCTCGCCACGTTGGAAGAGGAGGTCCTGTACGTCGTGCCCGACGCCTGGGTGGGCTATGGCACCTGGGTCAGCAACAGCGCCTGCACAAAGATCGTCGGCATCGAGATATCAGCTGACGACTGGTTCCCGTTGAACACCTGGCAGAAGTTCAACGAGATGTTCCACAAGCGGCCGCTGTGCCGGCTGTTCAGCGTCGACCTGGCGACCGGTAAACGCACCGTCATCCTTGAGCAGCGCGGCTGGCTGGGCCACCCGCAATACCGCCCGTTCGATGACAACACCGTCGCCTACTGCCACGAAGGCCCGCACGACCTCATCGACGCGCGCATGTGGTTCATCGACGAGAACGGCACGAACCGCCGCTGCGGCAAGGAACATCTCGACGGCGAGAGCTGCACGCACGAGTTCTGGGTGCCGGACGGCAGCGCCATGATCTACGTCAGCTACAACGAGAAGTCGCCCGAGCGCTGGATCTACAGCCTCGACCCCGTCACTCTCGAGAACAAGCTGCTGACGGCCATGCCGCAGTGCTCGCACCTGATGAGCAACTACGACGGCACGCTGATCGTCGGCGACGGCGTGGGCAAGGTCAGCCATGACAGCACGGCCAGCAATGCGATGCTGGTGGGCGACCCGTATCTGCACCTGTTCGACCTGAAAGCCGGCACGACCCGCCCCATCGCGCGGCACGACAGCGGCTGGGACGTCTACAAGGACGACCGCCAGGTCACGCATCCGCACCCGAGCTTCACGCCGGACAACAAGCAGGTGCTGTTCAGCTGCGACAAGGAGCGCGCCAGCGGCGTCGAGCCGGCCCTCTACCTGGCCGACCTGTGAAGCTCGCGCTGGCCTTGGCCGCATCGCTTGCCGTAACGGCAGCTCAGGGGCAAGCACGCCCTCAGCTGCCGGCCGAGCAGGCCGCCGCGCACACCGCGGCGGCCTACCTCGGCGACTGGAAGCCGGGGCCGCTGGCCGACCTCACCGCGACGGCGCCTGACTTCGTCGTCAAGCCGGGTGAGTCGGTGCAAGCCGCCATCGACAAGGTGCCCGCTGAAGGGGCCAAGCGCTGGGTCATCCATATCCAGCCCGGCACTTACCGCGGTCCCGTCTGCATCAAGGACAAGGCGCCGCTGGCCCTCGTCGGCTCGGCGCTGGACGCCAGCGCCGTCGTACTCGTCGACAGCCGCTTCTCCGGCAAGCCCAAGGGCGAGAACGAGCCCGCCCACCCCTGCTGGCCCGAACTCGGCAAGGCCACCATCGGCACCAGCGGCAGCACCAGCATGCTGGTGCAGAGCAACGACGTTCAGCTCATTTCGCTGACCATTGCCAACGACGCAATGGACGGCGTGCGCCGTGGCGAGGCCTACCCGCCGGGCGTGGGCGAAAGCGGCGGTGCGCAGGCCGTGGCGCTGACGCTGATGGGCGACCGCATCCAGCTCGAAGGCGTGCGCCTGCTGGGCCACCAGGACACGCTCTACGCCAAGCGCCGCACGCCTGACGCGCCAGCCCGCCAGCTGATCCGCCACAGCCTGATCGCCGGCGACGTGGACTTCATCTTCGGCAACGCCGTGCTCGTCATCGAACACAGCACCATCCTCAGCCGCGCCAACCGCCGCACGCCTGGGCACGGCGGCATCGTCCTGGCGCCCAGCACGGCGCCCGACGTGACCCAGGGGTTTCTGATCACGCACAGCCGCTTGGTCGGCGAGCCCGGCATCGCGCCCGGCGCCACATCCATCGGTCGTGCCTGGGATGCGGGTGTCAAGGCTGGCACCTGGGTGGCCGGCACCAGCCCCAATGGCGCGGCCGTCGTGCGCGACAGCGAGATCGGCACCCACATCGGCCCCTGGTCGGCCAGCACCTCGCGCCGACCCTTCGACGCCGCCGGCAACCGTCTTTTCGAGTTCAACAATCAATGAGCTTTCAACGCCGCCACCTGCTGGCTCTCGCCGGCCTCTCTGCTCTGGGCGGTTGCGCCAGCGCGCCCCATGCACCCGTTGAAGCGCCTCTGGGTTGGGCGGGCGCCGGCGGCACGACCGGCGGGGCCAGAGCCATTCCCGAGCATGTCTTCGACGTTCACGATCGCGCCGGCCTGGATGCCGCGCTTCGCCTGGGCGACAAGCCCAAGATCATCCGCATCCACAAGCTGATCGACCTCTGCCCCGGCGGCGTCGAGGCATTCCGCGATCCCGAGTTCAACTTCGACGCCTTCGACCGCGCGTTCGACCCCGCCACCTGGGGCCGCGACGACCCCAGGGGGCCGCTGGAGGACGCCCGCAAGCGTTCCGAGAAGCGCCAGGCCGAGGTGTCCGTCGTGCACCTGCCGTCCAACACGACGCTGCTCGGTGCCGCACCTGGCGCCGGCTTCCAGCACGGCATGGTGCTGCTGGACAAGGTCAGCAACATCGTCATCCGCGACCTGCGCTTCTCCGACGCGTACGACCACTTCCCCGCCTGGGAGCCGCGCGACAACGTGCACGGCGAGTGGAACTCGGAGTACGACGCGCTGTCGCTGCGCGGTGCCGACCGCGTCTGGGTGGACCACTGCCTGTTCGACGACGGCAACCACCCCGACAAGCTCGAGCCCATCCGCCTGGGCCAGCGCGTGCAGCACCACGACGGCTTGCTGGACATCACCAACGGCAGCGATCTCGTCACCGTGTCCTGGTGCCGCTTCCAGGCCCACGACAAGACCATGCTGATCGGCAACAGCGACGGCCGCATCACGGATGACGGCCTGCTGCGCGTCACGCTGCATCACAACCACTTCCACGCCTGCAAGGAGCGCACGCCGCGGGTTCGCTTTGGCCGCGTGCATGTCGTCGCCAACCTCTTCAGCGCCGAGCGCGCCGAGGACTTTGGCTACTCCCTGGGCRTGGGCATCCGCTCGCGCCTGTACAGCGAGCACAACCGCTGGGAGTTGCCGCCCGAGATCAAGGCCGACCGATTGATCCGCCGCCTCAAGGGCAGCGCCTTCACCGACCGTGAAAGCCGGCTCAACGGCCAACCGGTGGACATCCTGGCCGCTTGGGCAGCCACGCACCCCGGCGAGACCTTGTCCGCTGACGTCGGCTGGCGCCCCGACGAGTCCTACGACGCGGCGGCCCTGCGCCCGGCCCGTCCCGATCAATTGGTTGAGCAAATCCGCGCAGGCGTCGGGCCGCGCCGCGCCTGAGTCAGAATCCGGCTACTGAAACACGCACCCGAAAGAATCGAAACGATGGACGACGACATTGCTGATTCCAAGCAGCCGGAGTCGGTTGCCGCGGTACTCAAGGTGTTCGCGATCCTGAACGCCCTGGGTGAGCGCAGTGACATCGGTATCACCGACCTGTCGGTGCGCCTGGCCATGCCCAAGGCCACGGTCTACCGTTTCCTGCAGACGATGAAGGGCCTGGGCTATGTGCGCCAGGAAGCCGACAGCGAGCGCTACGGCCTGGCCATGCGCATGTTCGAGATCGGCGCCAAGGCCCTGCCCTCGCCCGAACTCGTGGACCTGTCCAAGCACCACATGCAGATGCTGGCCGACGCCACTGGCGAGACCGTCCACCTGGGCAGCCTCATCGACAGCGAGATCATCTACATCCACAAGGTCGATTCGCGCCACATGCTGGGCATGTACTCGCGCATCGGCCGCCGCGCGCCGCTGCACTGCACGGCCATCGGCAAGGTGCTGATGGCCTGGGAACACCCCGAGCGCCGCGACCGCATCCTCGACGGTGCCGAGTTCAAGCGCTTTCGCGACAAGACCATCACGGAACGCCCGGCCTTCCTGGCCGAGCTGGAGCAGGTCAAGAAGCAGGGGTTCGGTGAAGACCGCGAAGAGTTCGACGATCACATCCGCTGCCTGGGCGTGCCCATCTTCGACCGCCTCGGCCAGCCCATCGCCGGCATGAGCGTGTCCTTCCCGACCTTCCGCTTCGATGTCGAGAAGGCGCCCGAGGTCGTCAGGATGCTGCAGACGGCCAGCAAGGACATCTCCGAAAAGCTGGGTTGCACCAGCTACCCGATCACGATCGCACCGTGAGTCGACCGCTCTAAAGCGTTGTCGCGCCTGGGACGCAGGGGCCTCCCCCGGGGTGCTTCAATGGCGGCTGTCGTGTGAACCAGCAGCCCCATGAGCCCCATCAACCGCCAGATCGTCCTCGCCTCCCGCCCCAAGGGCGAGGTCACGCCCGCCAACTTCCGCCTCGTCGAAGCGCCGCTCACCGCGCTGACCGAGGGCCAGGTGCGCGTGCGCAACCACTTCCTCAGCCTCGATCCCTACATGCGCGGGCGCATGAACGAGAGCAAGAGCTATGCGGCCTCGCAGCCGCTCGATGAAGTCATGATCGGCGGCACCGTCGGCGAAGTGGTCGAGTCGAAAAACGCCAATTTCGCCGTCGGCGACAAGGTCGTCGGCATGGGCGGTTGGCAGGAATTCCAGACCGTCGACGCCACCCAGCGCGGCGTGCTGAACAAGGTCGACACCGCCCACATCCCCCTGTCCGCCTACCTGGGCTCGGTCGGCATGCCCGGCGTGACGGCCTGGTATGGCCTGACGAAGATCATCAACGTGAAGGCCGGTGAAACCGTCGTCGTCAGCGCCGCCAGCGGTGCGGTCGGCAGTGTGGTCGGCCAGCTCGCCAAGGCGCGCGGCGCCCGCGCGGTGGGCCTCGCCGGCGGCGCCGACAAGTGCCGCTATGTCGTCGAGGAACTGGGCTTTGATGCCTGCATCGACTACAAGCAGCACCCCGACGTGCGCTCGCTGTCTGCCGCGCTGAAGGCCGAGTGCCCGAACGGCATCGACGGCTATTTCGAAAACGTCGGCGGCATGATCCTGGACGCCGTCCTGCTGCGCGCCAACGCCTTCAGCCGCATCGCGATGTGCGGCATGATTTCCGGCTACGACGGCCAGCCCATCCCGATGGCGGCGCCCCAGCTCATCCTCGTCAACCGCATGAAAGTCGAAGGCTTCATCGTGTCCGAGCACATGGAAGTCTGGCCCGAGGCGCTGAAGGAACTGGGCACGATGGTCGCCACGGGCAAGCTCAAGTTCCGCGAGTCGATTGCCGAAGGCATCGCCAGCGCGCCCGAGGCTTTCATCGGCCTGCTCAAGGGCAAGAACTTCGGCAAGCAGCTCGTCAAGTTGATCTGATGCGCTGGACCTGCCTGCGCTTTGACGAACTGAGCGTGCAGCAGCTCTACAGTGTGCTGGCCCTGCGCTCCGAGGTCTTTGTCGTCGAGCAGAACTGCGTGTTCCTTGACATCGACGGCCTCGACGCCAAGACCTGGCATCTGCTTGGTCACGGCGATGACGGCCAGCTCAAGGCCTATGCGCGGCTGATCCCACCGGGACTGAAGGCGCCCGACGCCCTCATCGGCCGCGTCGTCACATCGCCCGCGGCACGCAGTGGTGGCATGGGCCGCGCGCTGATGGCCGAAGCCGTCGCGCAGTGCGAGCAGTTGTGGCCCGGCCAGTCGATCACGCTGCATGCGCAGGCGCACCTGGAGCGCTTCTACGCAAGCTTCGGCTTCTCGCCCATTGGCGAGCAATACATGGAAGACGGCATCGCTCACCAAGAGATGCAGAAACGTAGCCCCCAATCGGCGCAAGCGCCTCAGCCCCCCGAGGGGGTTAAGAAGCCTCGGGGCGGCCCTTCGCCTTCTTAGGAGACCTGAACATGACCAAGAAAACCGCAGTCATCACCGGCGCCGGTTCCGGCTTCGGCCTGGAAACCGCCCGCCTCGCCGCCCGGCGCGGCATGAACCTCGTCCTCGTCGACGTGCAGGCCGATGCGTTGGACAAGGCCGCCTCCGAGTTCAAGGACGTCGAGGTGCTGGCCCGGGTCGTCGACGTGGCCAAGGCCGATCAGATGGAAGCACTGGCTGCGGCCGTGCAGGAACGCTTCGGCGCACCCCACTTCGTCTTCAACAACGCCGGCGTCGGCTCGGGCGGCCTGATCTGGGAGAACTCCCTGGCCGACTGGGAATGGGTCATGGGTGTCAACGTGATGGGCGTCGTGCATGGCGTGCGCCTGTTCACGCCCATGATGCTGGCTGCGGCCAAGGCCGACCCGGGCTACTCGGGCCACGTCGTCAACACCGCCTCCATGGCTGGGATGCTGAACCCGCCGAACATGGGTGTCTACAACGTGTCCAAGCACGCCGTCGTGTCGCTGTCCGAGACGCTGTACCAGGACCTGTCCCTGGTGACCGACCAGATCCATGCCTCGGTGCTCTGCCCCTTCTTCGTGCCCACCGGCATCAGCCAGAGCCACCGCAACCGCCCCGGCGAGTTCGCGGCGAGCAAGCCGACCAAGAGCCAGATGATTTCCCAGGCCCAGAGCGACAAGGCTGTGTCCTCGGGCAAGCTGACCGCGGCCGATGTGGCGGCCATGGTGTTCGACGCCATCGACCACAACAAGTTCTACATCTTCAGCCACCCGCAGGCCCTGGCCGGCGTACAGACGCGGCTGGAGGACGTCATGCTGCTGCGCAACCCGACCGATCCCTTCCTCGATCGGCCCGAGATCGGCGCCGGCCTGCGCGCCAAGCTGCGCGCCGATTGAGCCCGCCCAGCGGGGCCTGACCATCGCGTCGGCCTCGCGGGCCCCCTTGCGCAGCGACTGCAGCTGCACTGAGCCCTGCCGGCCCCAGCCGGCAGGGCTCAGTGCATGGGGGAACGAGAAGTTCAGGCCACCTGCGACCGGTTCAGCCCAGGGTTGACGGCAGGTCCCAAAGCATCTGTAAATGGGATACTTGCTTCACGGAACGGCAGGCCACAAAAAATGAAACTGTCTTCCAGTTAAATGAGAGACAGCAAGTCATGAGCAAAACGATCTCGATGAGGCACACGCTGAGCTACGGCGGCGCCAACCTGCTGGGCAGCGGTGCCCTGGCCATTGCGGCCGCATGGCTGCTCTATTTCTACACGACCTTCTGCGGTCTGACGGTCGTCGAGGCGGCCACGATCTTCTCCCTGGCCAGCATCCTGGACGCCATCAGCAACCCCGTGATGGGGTATATCAGCGACAACTTCTACAACACGCGATTGGGCCGAAAGTTCGGGCGCCGGCGTTTTTTCATCTTGACGGGCATACCCCTGGTGCTGCTCTATCCACTGATGTGGATCGAGGGTTTCGGGTTCTGGTACTACCTGAGCATGTATGCCCTCTTCGAGCTGGTCTATACCTCGATCATGGTGCCGTATGAAACCCTGGCGACCGAGATGACCACGGATTTTTCGGCCCGCTCCAAACTCACCGGCGCCAAGGCCATGTTCGGCAAGGCGGCCAACTTCCTGGCCGCCTTCATCCCGGCCCAGCTCTTCCTGGTCTACAGCAAGGAATCGGCCACGCCCTTCCTGCTGACCGGCATCATCTACGCCCTCATCATGTGCGGCGCCATGACCGCCCTCTACCTCTCCTCTTGGGAGCGGCCCGTGCATGAAGTGGCGCAGGAGCGTGCCGGCAGCCTGGGCCAGGCGCTCAAGAAACTCGGCATGGACATGCTGTCCACCTTCCATCTGAAGATCTTCCGCAAACACCTCGGCATGTATCTGCTGGGGTTTGGGGCGGAATGGCTGTTTGCTTCGATATTTACTTACTTCATCGTCTTCTGCATGGGGCAGGACAAGTCGGTTGTCGGCTATCTGAACAGCTTCAGCTCGGTGATGCAGCTGATATCGACCATGCTATTCATCGGCCTGTGCATCAAGTTCGGTTTTGCGCGCCCCTACCGTATTGCCCTGCTCATCGTTTGCGGCAGCGTGCTGGCCTATACGGCGCTGTTCTACCTGGGTTGGAGCAAGCAGACCACGGCCATCGCCCTCTTCGCCGTCACGGCCGTGTTCGGCCTGGGCACCGGCGGGGTCTACTACATCCCCTGGACGGTCTACACCTTCCTGGCCGACGTCGATGAGGTGCTGACCGGGCGGCGGCGTGAAGGCATCTATGCCGGCGCCATGACCTTCGCGGGCAAGATCACGCGCTCGGCTGTCGTCTTTGTCATGGGCTGGATCCTCGGCCAGTTCGGCTTCCTTTCCGGCCAGGCCACACAGCCGGAGAGCGCGATCAACGCCATCGTCGGCATCTTCACGCTGGGCGTCATCGGCCTGGCGCTGGGCGGCATCTACTACACCACCCAGATGAAGCTCGACCGCAAGAACCACGCCGTCCTGCTGGAAGAAGTCGCCCGCATCAAGGCCGGTGGCCGCATCGCCGACGCCCCTGCGCAGGCCCGCGCCGTGGCCGAGGAACTGACCGGATGGAAGTACGAGCAGTGCTGGGGCAACAACGCCCTGGCGCCGGCGGGGGCGAAACCGGCGGTACGGGCCTGACGGGCGAGGAGCTCCGTAGGCTGCACGGCCCAAACACAGCGCCGCGAGCACCGGTTCCTAGAATCGGGCATGCATCCCAAAGATCTCACGGCCGATATCGCCATCATCGGCGGCGGCCCTGCCGGGCTGATGGCGGCCGAAGTGCTGGCCGCCGCCGGCCTGGCGGTCACCGTCTTCGACGCCAAGCCCAGCGTGGGCCGCAAATTCCTGCTCGCCGGCAAGGGCGGGCTCAACCTGACCCATTCCGAGCCCTTCGAGCCCTTCATCGGCCGCTTCGGTGAGCGCGCCGCGCAGATCGAGCCGCTGTTGCGCGCCTTTGACGGCGACGCGCTGCGCGACTGGGCCTCGGGACTGGGCGTCGAGACCTTCGTCGGCACCTCGGGCCGCGTGTTTCCGAAAGACCTGAAGGCTGCGCCGCTGCTGCGCGCCTGGCTGCACCGGCTGCGCGCGGCCGGCGTGAAGTTCGCGATGCGGCACCGCTGGACGGGCTGGGCTGACGATGGCGCGCTGCGCTTGGACACGCCCGACGGTGAACGCCTGGTGACACCACGCGCCACGCTGCTCGCGCTGGGTGGCGCTTCCTGGCCCCAACTCGGCTCGGACGGCGCCTGGGTCGAGCGGCTCGCCGCGCGCGGCGTCGACATCGCGCCGCTGCATCCCGCCAATTGCGGCTTCGACGTGGGGCCCACCGCGGCCCACGCCGGAGGCCCCGGCTGGAGCGAACGCTTTGCCACCGAGTTCGCCGGCCAACCGATCAAGCCGGTCGCACTCGAGACCGAAGGCTTCGCGAATCGCGCTGGAGAGTTCGTCTTCACGGCCACAGGCATCGAGGGCTCGTTGGTGTATGCAGCGAGCAGCACATTGCGCGAGCAGATCGCGCGTGACGGCGTCGCCACGCTGCACCTGGACCTGCTGCCCCAGTTGGCGCCCGAGCGCGTGCTCGCCGAGGTCAGGCACCCGCGCGGCAGCCGATCCCTGTCCTCGCACCTGAAGAGCCGCCTGCACCTGAACCCACTCAAGCTCGGCCTGCTGCACGAGTTGCTGACGCGTGAGCAGATGCTGGACGCCACTACGCTGGCTGCCGCGCTGAAGCATCTGCCGCTGACGCTGCACGCGCCCCGCCCCGTGGCCGAAGCCATCAGCACGGCCGGCGGCGTGCGCTTCGAGGCGCTGACCGGTGGCCTGATGCTGACCGCCCTGCCCGGCGTTTTCGTCGCCGGCGAGATGCTGGATTGGGAGGCGCCCACCGGCGGCTATCTGCTGACGGCCAGCATGGCAAGCGGGCGCGCAGCAGCCGCCGGGCTTGCGGCTTGGCTGACGTCCTGACAGTCACAGCTGGTTGCAATCCAACCGGCAGGCATCCCTAGCCCTTGGGTGCCACGGGGACGGAGTGAGCCGAAGCGACTCCTAGACTCCGCCGTCCCTGCTAACGCCTCATCTCATGACGTCCCTGCGCCTCGCCACCCTGGCCCTGAGCTTGACCGCCGCGTTCGCCCACCTCCCAGCATCGGCCGACGCGACCTTGCCGCCCATTTCCCTGGGCATGCCCAATGCGTCCAACCTGTACGGGCTGGAACTGAACCAGTGGTTTGTCGCCACCAACGAGGCCACGGCCGGCACGATCATCGACGGCACGCTCAGCCAGGACGGCGCCTGGTTGAACTTTCCGTCCGCTGCCCAGCTGAGCCGCAGCGCGACTGACTCGCAAGCCGTCAATGACAAGCTGGCCTCGGCCTTCGCCCGCGTCGGACCGACCAGCCTCGGTGCGTCGGCCTCCGCGCTGGCGCCGTTGAATCCGACCGCCATCAGCAGCGTTGCAGTCGGCCATTCCTTCGTGGGCTACTGGGCCATGCTGGACCAGGACACGACCGTTCAGTTTGACCTGAAGCTTGATGGCCATCTGGCGACGACGGGTGACCGCGCCCTGGGCGCCGACCGCTCGGGCGCTGCCGTCACCGCCTTCGTCGTCGGCTCGCAAGCCAACTTCACGGCCGAAAGCCAGTACGCCTTGTTCAAGGCCGCGGGGCTCGATGCCTTCGAAGTCGGGGGCGATCCCCTGCTGCAGCAACTCATTGCCGCCCACCCCAGCACGCAGACCCATCTCGACGTGTTCGGTGTGCAAAGCGACACCATGAGCCGCTCGCTGGACGTCGACACCACCCTCCACGTGAGCGCCAATGGCACGCGGATCGACTGCCAGACTCCCATCTCGCCCGCCTGCGGCCGCTACTTCTACATGGTGGGCGCCTTCCTGTTCACGGGTGCGCAGAACGGCGGCGCCGCCGATTTCTCGCACACGCTCGACGTCACGAGCATCCGCATCGGCAACGACGCGCCACAGCCCTTCAACGCAGTCTCAGCCGTGCCCGAGCCGGCATCGGCTGCGATGCTTGTGGCCGGCCTCATCGGCCTGGGTCTTGCCACGCGCCGCCGCCTGCGCTGCTGACACTCAGGGCCCGCCGGTCCGCGGCAGCGGGCGGGCCCTGCGCGACGGAAAACCTGGAGAAGTCGCGCGACGGGTTTCAGGTATCCCGTTGCAGGAAACCCGTGTGGGAAAATCGCAGGCTTTTCGCCCGATTTCCAGAGCCCGTTTTGGACAACAAGCTGATCGTTTCCCAGATTGCCGCCGAGCTGAAGGTGAGGCCCGCCCAGGTGCAGGCTGCCGTCGAGCTGCTGGATGGTGGGGCCACCGTGCCCTTTATCGCCCGCTACCGCAAGGAGGCCACCGACGGTCTCGACGACATCCAGTTGCGTGAGCTGGACGCGCGCCTGGCCTACTTGCGCGAGCTGGCCGAGCGCCGCGAGGCCGTGCTCAAGTCCATCGCCGAGCAGGGCAAGCTGACGCCGGAGCTCGAAGCCGCCATCCGCATGGCACCGACCAAGCAGGAGCTGGAAGACCTCTACCTGCCTTACAAGGTCAAGCGTCGCACCAAGGGCCTGATCGCCCGTGAGGCGGGGCTGGAGCCGTTGGCGGACAAGCTCTTCGCAGACCCATCACTGACGCCGCTCGATGAAGCCGCGAGCTTCATCAACGCCGAGGCCGGTTTTGCCGATGCCCACGCGGTACTGGACGGCGTGCGCGACCTGCTTGCCGAGCGCTGGGCCGAGGATGCCGTGCTGGTGGGCAAGCTGCGCGAATGGCTCTGGGACGTCGGTCTCTTCCAGTCCAAGCTGATGGACGGCAAGAGCCCGGACACGCCGGACAACGCCAAGTTCCGCGACTACTTCGACTACGCCGAAACCATCAAGACGGTGCCGTCGCACCGCGCGCTCGCCGTCTTTCGCGGCCGCACGCTGGAGCTGTTGGATGCCAAGCTGGTGCTGGACGAAGAAGTCATCGCCGGCCAGCCCACCCTCGCTGAAGGCCGCATCGCGAGCCACCTCGGCTGGCGCCATGCCAACCGCCCCGGTGACGCGCTGATCCGCAAGACCGTGGGCTGGACCTGGAAGGTCAAGCTGTCGCTGAGCCTGGAGCGCGACCTGTTCGCCCGGCTGCGCGAGGCGGCGGAAGCGACCGCCATCAAGGTCTTCGCCGAGAACCTGCGCGACCTGCTGCTGGCCGCACCCGCCGGCAAGCGCGTCGTCATGGGACTGGACCCGGGCATCCGCACCGGCGTGAAGGTGGCGGTCGTCTCCGACACCGGCCGCGTGCTGGACACCTCCACCGTCTACCCGCACGAACCCCGCCGCGATTGGGATGGGAGCCTGCACACGCTGGCCAAGCTGTGCGCAACGCACGGTGTCAACCTGATCGCGATCGGCAATGGCACGGCCAGCCGCGAGACCGACAAGCTGGCCGGCGAGCTGATCAAGAAGCTGCAGGCGCTGGACGCCTCGGTGCAGATCGAGCGCGTCGTCGTCAGCGAGGCGGGCGCTTCGGTCTACTCGGCGTCGGAGTTCGCTTCCAAGGAGCTGCCCGACCTGGATGTGAGCCTGCGCGGCGCCGTATCCATCGCGCGCCGCCTGCAGGACCCGCTGGCCGAACTGGTCAAGATCGACCCCAAGAGCATCGGCGTCGGTCAGTACCAGCACGACGTGAACCAGAGCGAGATGGCGCGCACGCTGGACGCCGTCGTCGAGGACTGCGTGAACAAGGTCGGTGTGGACCTGAACACCGCCTCGCAGGCCCTGCTGGCCCGCGTGTCGGGCCTGTCGGCGTCGGTCGCCAGCAGCATCGTGCGCTGGCGCGACGCGAATGGCGCCTTCAAGAGCCGCCAGCAATTGCTGGACGTCAGCGGCCTCGGCCCCAAGACCTTCGAGCAGGCGGCAGGCTTTTTGCGCATCCGTGGCGGCGACAACCCATTGGACTTCAGCGGCGTCCACCCCGAGACCTATCCGCTGGTCGAGAAGGCGCTCAGCATCCTCAAGCGCCCGGCCGCTGACGTCGTCGGCCGCAGCGAGGTGCTGCGCACGCTCAAGCCCGAACTGCTGGCCGACGAGAAGTTCGGCCTCATCACCGTCAAGGACGTGCTGGCCGAGCTGGAAAAGCCCGGCCGCGACCCGCGCCCAGACTTCAAGGTGGCGCGCTTCAATGACGGCGTCGAGGACGTCAAGGACCTGCAGCCGGGCATGCTGCTTGAAGGTACGGTCAGCAACGTTGCGCAGTTCGGCGCCTTCGTCGACCTGGGCGTGCACCAGGACGGGCTCATCCACGTCAGCCAGCTGTCCAACAAGTTCGTCAGCGACGCGCGAGAGGTGGTCAAGACCGGCGACATCGTCAAGGTCAAGGTGCTGGAAGTGGACCTGGCGCGCCAACGCATTTCCCTGACGATGAAGCTGGACACCCAGGCACCGCGAGGCCCGAAGCCGGACAACAACTTCCGCCCCGCGGCGCGCAACGAACGTGGCCCGCGCCAGTCTCAGGACTTCCAGGCCCCTGCCGGCGGTGCGATGGCCGCGGCCTTTGCCAAGCTCAAGCGCTGACCTTCGTCATTGCCACAGCGAGCTGCCATGATCGCGGCCCGCACCGCGGGGCGTCGATTGGTGCCCCTGAACCCGCAACTGGTCGCAGCACCGCCGCGCCATGACAGCGCTGCCGCTATGGTGCGCGCCGCGCGCTGAATCGCATCTCTCGGAGTCCGTCTTGAAAACCCCCGCCCTCGCCTTGCTGCTTCTGCTCAGCCCAGCCCTGGTCCTGGCCCAGCAGGAGGTCGACCGCGCCTCGAACAACTCACCCACGCCCAGCAACAACCAGCTCGAGCGCGTCTCGGTGACGCGCCAGCAGACCGACACCGACCTGCGCCGCCGCGAGCCCGTGGCCAAGCAGCTCTATGGCCGCGACGAGCTGGACAAATACGGCGACACCCAGCTCAGCGATGTGCTCAAGCGCCTGCCGGGCATCAATGTCTCCGGCGGCCAGTTGCGCATGCGCGGCCTGGGCGGCGCCTACACGCAGATCCTCGTCAACGGCGAGCCGGCGCCCCCGGGCTTCAGCCTGGACAACCTGAACCCCGCCCAGGTCGAGCGGCTGGAGGTCAGCAAGGCCCCGACGGCCGACCAGAGCGCCCAGGCCATTGCCGGCACGCTCAACATCATCCTGAAGGACGCCCCGCGCGTCGTGCAGAAGGACCTGCGGCTGGGAATGGCCTATGCGTCGGAAAAGCCCGTCATCAACGCCGGCTTCACCTATGGCGACCGCGTCATCGGCGGCCTGGGTTTCGTGCTGCCGATCAATGTCCAACAGTGGAATTTCGTCAACGAGAACGAGGGCGACCGCGTGCGTGACCGCGGCCTCACCGGCCTGCGCAACAGCGGGCGCGACCGCTCGTTCGGCCAGGGCTTCAACATGGCGCCGCGCCTGAACTGGAAGCTCGGCGACGACGAGACGCTGAGCGTGCAGGGCTTCTTCATCCAGAACCGCTTCCGCAGCGAAGGCGCCAACACCACCGAGGTGCTGTTCGCAGACCCGGCCACGCCGAGCAAGAGCGTGCTGCCGCCCAGCCTGCTCGACACCACCCGCAACCGTGGCACCTTCTCGGCCCAGCGGGTCAATCTGCAATACAACAACCGCTTCGGCGAGGATCGCCGCATCGAGTTGCGCGCCGGTGCGGGCAGTGGCGGCGCGGACTTCAACTCCGGCTTCTTCGGCCGCAACAAGGACGGCACGCCGGCGATCGACCGCCTCACTACCGGCGAAAACCGCAATCGCAACACGACGCTGTCGGGCAAATACAGCCAGTACGCTGGCGATGCCCACACCGTGACCACCGGCGCCGAACTGGAACGTCGCACGCGTGACGAAAGCCGTCGCACCCAGCAGTTCGACTACCGCAAGGCCAACCCCAAATGGGAGGACCTGCTGACCGGCGTCGAAGGCCAGCCCTTCGACGCGACGATCACGCGCTCGGCCCTGTATGTGCAGGACGAGTGGGAGATCAACCCGCAATGGTCGGCCTATGCCGGCGTTCGCCACGAGCAGATCAAGATGGCCAGCGAAGGCGCAAGCAGCCAGTTCGCCAGCACCAGCAAGGTCACCACGCCATTGCTGCACCTGAACTTCAAGCCCGACCCCAAGGGCCGCGACCTGGTGCGCGCCAGCCTCACGCGCAGCTACAAGGCTGCCGACGTCCAGCAGCTCATCGCCCGGCCGACCGTCAACACCGATTACGAGGTGCGCGGTCCCAATGCCCACATCAACACCGAGCTTGGTCCCGACCGCATCGGCAACCCGCAGCTCAAGCCTGAACTGGCCACGGGGCTGGACGTGGCCTACGAGAAGTACCTTCCGGCCGGGGGGCTGATCTCCGTTGGCGTTTTCCATCGCCGCATCACCAACCTGATCCGCACCGACCGCCCGCGGTTGATGACCGTCGACTATGCCGACACGCAGCGCTACGTCATCACCCAGATCAATCTCAGCAAGGCCACGACCCAGGGCTTGGAGCTGGAGGTCAAGGGCCGCGCCGGCGAACTCTTCCCCAGCCTCTTCGAGCCCAGCACCAACCTCAATCTGCGTGCGTCGCTGAACCTGTACCGGTCCACGGTCGCCGACATCCCCGGCCCCGACAACCGTCTGGAAGGCCAGCAGCCATGGCAATTCAACTTCGGTGCGGACTATCGGTTCAAGACTCTGCCCATCAACATGGGATTCAGCGCACAGATCGCACCGGAGTTCGACGTACGCCAGAGCGTGCTGCAGAGCCAGACTTCGCTGGCCTCGCGCTCGCTGGACGCCTTCGCGGCGATGCAGGTCAGCAAGCAGGACAGCGTGCGCGTCAGCGTCAACGGCCTGTTCCAGCCCCAACAGGGCACGCGGGTCGTCATCATCAACACGCCCGACTACAACCTGAACCGTCGCGATCCGGTGCCATGGTGGGCAGTGAACTGGGAACACAAGTTCTGATCCGGGCTATCTTCAGCGCATGAGCTCGGGCACCCTGCAGGTCTTTGCCGGCCCGGCCGCGAAAGCGCGACTGGCCGAGCGCGGCCTGCGCGCCGAGGACATTGGCTTGATTCCCGCTGCCGCCGGCGGTCCCAAGGGGCTGATCCTCAACGGGCTGGACCGTTTCGTCTTCGGTGAATGGCTGCCGCAAAGCCAGCATCCGGTGCATCTCGTCGGCGCCAGCATCGGTGCCTGGCGCATGGCCACGGCTGCGCTGGCGCACCGCGACGTGCCGGATGCGTTCAACACCATGGCCGAGGCCTATGTGACACAGGAGTACGACGTGTTGCCCGGCGAGAAGCGCCCGCGGCCCGAGGGTGTCAGCAAGCGCTTCGGCGAGATCCTGGGCGATATCTTCGAGGGCCGCGAGGCCGAAGTGCTGGCCCACCCGCGGCTGCGCCTGCACGTGGTCACGTCGCGAGGCCGCGCTGGCTTGCTGGCGCGAGAAGGCAAGCTGCGCACGCCTCTGGGCTACCTCGGCGCGTTCGCGGCGAACGCCATGTCACGCCCGCTGCTGGGCCGCTTCCTGGAGCGCGTCGTCTTCTCCGACCCGCGCGACCGCCTGCCGCTGAAGCTCAACGACTTCACGAGCCGCGAGGTGCATCTGTCGCGCGCCAACCTGCGCGGCGCGCTGCTGGCAAGCTGCTCCATCCCCTTCTGGCTGCAGGCCCAGCACGACCTGCCCGGCGCGCCGCGCGGCGCCTACTGGGACGGAGGCATCACCGACTACCACCTGCACCTGGACTACCGCGCACTGCAGTCGTCCACCGCGCCGCTGGTGCTCTACCCGCATTTCCAGCGCCAGGTCGTCCCGGGCTGGCTGGACAAGGCCTTGAAGCACCGCCACCGCTCGACGGACTTCCTCGACAACGTCGTGCTGCTGTGCCCGTCGCCCGATTTCATCGCCAGGCTGCCCGGCGCCAAGCTGCCCGACCGCAATGACTTCATGGCGCTGGACGCCACCGAGCGCCGCCGCCGCTGGCGCGTCGCCGTGACGGAAAGCCAGCGCCTGGCCGATGAATTCGCTGCGTTGGCCCAGCGCGACTCCATTTCCGCCCTGCCGCTTTAGAATCTCGCCTTCCTCCCCTCACAAGAGCGAGAAAGGCACCCTGGTTATGACACCGCGAACTACGTTCCCGTTTACCGGTAGTTAGTCGGCCGCGGCTCGTCACGTCTTCTCGCCTTCGGGCACAAACAAAGCGCGGCAAGTGGCCGCGCTTTTTTGTTTGTCGCCTCTTCGGAGCACCCATGATTTCGATTCAACTCCCCGACGGCTCGCGCCGTGAATACCCCGCCGCGCTGTCGGTCGGCGACGTCGCCGCCAGCATCGGTGCCGGCCTGGCCAAGGCCGCCCTCGGCGGCAAGGTCGACGGCAAGGTCGTCGACCTCAGCCACGTCATCGACCACGACGTGCAGCTCGCCATCGTCACCGAGAAGGACGCCGACGGCCTGGAGCTGATCCGCCACTCGACGGCCCACCTGCTGGCCTACGCGGTCAAGTCGCTCTACCCCGACGCCCAGGTCACCATCGGCCCGGTCATCGAGAACGGCTTCTATTACGACTTTGCCTACAAGCGCCCGTTCACGCCCGACGATCTGGCCGCCATCGAGGCCAAGATGACCGAGCTGGCCAAGAAGGACGAGAAGGTCTCGCGCCGCGTGCTGCCGCGCGACGAGGCGGTGGCGCACTTCAAGGCCATGGGCGAGGCCTACAAGGCTGAGATCATCGAAAGCATCCCGGCCGACCAGGATGTGTCGCTGTATGCCGAAGGTGCCTTCGAAGACCTGTGCCGCGGCCCCCACGTGCCCAGCACGGGCAAGCTCAAGCACTTCAAGCTGATGAAGGTGGCCGGCGCCTACTGGCGTGGCGATCATCGCAACGAGATGCTGCAACGCATCTACGGCACGGCCTGGGCGACCAAGGACGACCTCCAGAAGTACCTGGTGATGCTGGAGGAAGCCGAGAAGCGCGACCACCGCCGCCTCGGCAGGGAGCTGGACCTCTTCCACATCGACGAGCACGCCCCCGGCGTCGTCTTCTGGCATCCCAAGGGCTGGACGGTCTGGCAGGAGGTGGAGCAGTACATGCGCCGCGTCTACCGCGACAACGGCTACCAGGAGGTCAAGGGCCCGCAGCTGCTCGACAAGACGCTGTGGGAGGCCACGGGCCACTGGGACAAGTACCGCGACAACATGTTCACGACGGAGTCGGAGAAGCGCGATTACGCGCTCAAGCCGATGAACTGCCCGGGCCACATCCTGATCTTCAAGCACGGCGTCAAGAGCTACCGCGACCTGCCGCTGCGCTTCGGCGAGTTCGGCCAGTGCCATCGCAACGAGCCCACCGGCGGCCTGCACGGCATCATGCGCGTGCGCGGCTTCACGCAGGACGATGGCCACATCTTCTGCACGGAAGACCAGATCCTGGCCGAGTGCGTGGCCTACACGGCCCTGCTGCAGAAGGTCTACACGGACTTCGGCTTCACGGACATCATCTACAAAGTCGCGACGCGCCCTGACGCCCGCATCGGCTCCGACGAGGTCTGGGACAAGGCCGAGCACGCGCTGATGGAATCGCTGCGTGCCTCGGGCGTGGACTTCATCATCTCCCCCGGAGACGGCGCCTTCTACGGCCCCAAGATCGAGTACACGCTCAAGGACGCCCTCGGCCGCCAATGGCAGTGCGGCACGATGCAGGTCGATTTCTCGATGCCGGGGCGCCTGGGCGCCGAGTTCGTCGACGAGGACGGCCAGCACAAGACACCCGTCATGCTGCACCGCGCAATCGTCGGCAGCCTGGAGCGTTTCATCGGCATCCTGATCGAGCAGCATGCCGGCGCGCTGCCCGTCTGGCTGGCTCCGACGCAGGTCGTGGTGGCCAATATCACCGACGCGCAGGCCGATTACGTGTCTGAAATTGTGAAATCGCTGCAAAAACAAGGGCTTAGGGCCTCGGCAGATTTGCGCAACGAGAAGATCACCTATAAAATCCGCCAGCATTCCATGCAAAAGCTGCCGTACATCCTCGTCGTAGGCGACAAGGAAAAGGCGAATGGCAGCGTTGCGGTACGCGCCCGTGGCAACCAGGACCTCGGCGTGATGCCCCTGCAGGACTTCCTCTCTCGGATCTCCGCAGACATCACCAACAAGGTCTGAAGCCTTTCGGGCGCGATTTGTTTTGTTTGGGCCTCTCGCCTGGGGGCCCGTTGAAAGGTCTACACCATCGCTACGTTTGCTGACCGTCGTGCGATTCCGGAGCGCAAGCACCGGTTGAACCGCGAAATCATGGCTCCCGAAGTCCGTCTGAACGGCCCCGAGAACGAACCCATCGGCGTCGTCAGCATCCAGGAAGCCCTGCGTATGGCGGGCGACATGGATGTGGATCTGGTCGAGATCTCTGCCACCGCCAATCCGCCGGTCTGCCGGCTGATGGACTACGGCAAGTTCAAGTACCAGGAGCAAAAGCGCGCTGCCGAAGCCAAGTCCAAGCAGAAGATCATCGAGATCAAGGAAGTCAAATTCCGTCCGGGCACGGACGAAGGCGACTACCAGATCAAGATGCGCAATCTGCGCCGCTTCATCGCCGAAGACGGTGACAAGGGCAAGGTCACGCTGCGCTACCGGGGCCGTGAAATCACCCACCAGGACATCGGTATGCGCCTGCTGGAGCGGATTCGCGACGAACTGGCCGACGTGGCGATCGTCGAGAACATGCCGAAGCTCGAAGGTCGGCAGATGATCATGGTCCTGGCGCCCAAAAAGCGCTAAAGACCGAAGAGTTCAACCCGCCGGTTTGGTCGCCGACGGGTTCATTAGTCTCCTGAGGCCAACAAGCGCGCCGGGCTCACCGGCGCCGCCCCAGGGACGCACTTAGAAGGAGCATCAACATGCCCAAAATGAAGACCAAGAGCAGCGCGAAAAAGCGTTTTCGCGTTCGTCCGGGTGGCACCGTCAAGCGCGGTCAGGCGTTCAAGCGCCACATCCTGACCAAGAAGACCACGAAGAACAAGCGTCAGCTCCGCGGCGCCGTCACCGTGCACGAAACCAACATGGGTCACATCGCTCAGATGCTGCCCTTTGCTGGCCTGTAATTCATCACTGACTCAAGGAGAAACACATGCCTCGCGTCAAACGTGGTGTAACCGCTCGTGCCCGTCACAAGAAGGTCTTGGCTCTGGCCAAGGGCTTCCGGGGTCGTCGTAAGAACGTCTTCCGCATCGCCAAGCAGGCGGTGATGAAGGCGGGCCAATACGCCTACCGTGACCGTCGTACCAAGAAGCGCGTCTTCCGCCAGCTCTGGATTGCCCGTATCAACGCTGCATCGCGTGGTCTGGGTCTGTCCTACAGCAAGTTCGTGGCGGGTCTGAAGAAGGCCCAGATCGAGATCGACCGCAAGGTCCTCGCCGATCTGGCCGTGAACGACCCGGCTGGTTTTGCCAGCATCTTCGCCAAGGTGAAGGCCGCGCTCGCCTGATTGCGATTCGCCCTGGCTCGCGTCGGGGCACGCAAACTTTCAGGGCCGGCCCACCAGGGTCGGCCCTTTTTCATTCCGAATTCCGAATGTCTGATCTCGACGCTCTTCTTGAAGCGGCACGCAGCGACTTTGCCGCCGCGCCAACGCCCGCTGAACTCGAAAACGCCAAGGCGCGCTTCCTCGGCAAGTCCGGCCGTGTGACCGAACTGATGAAGGGCTTGGGCGCCCTCAGCATCGAGGAAAAGAAGACTCGCGGCGCCGAGATCAACCAGCTCAAGGTCGGCATCGAAACCGCCCTGACTGCACGCCGCGACGCGCTCGCCGCCGCAGAGCTCGAGAAGCAACTCAAGGCCGAGGCCCTCGACGTGACGCTTCCCGGCCGCAGCCGCGGCACCGGCGGCCTGCACCCGATCACGCGCGCGATGGAGCGCATCGAGGCCATCTTCGCCTCCATGGGCTTCGACGTCGCGGACGGCCCCGAGATCGAGACCGACTGGTACAGCTTCTCGGCGCTGAACAACCCCGAGAACCACCCGGCCCGCTCCATGCAGGACACGTTCTACGTCGACATGAAGGACGAGAACGGTGCCTGGCTGAACCTGCGTCCGCACACCAGCCCGATGCAGATCCGCTACGCCCAGGCCCACGCCAAGTGCTACGCGGGCCAGGACACCATGCCCGAAATCCGCGTCATCGCGCCGGGCCGCACTTACCGCGTCGACAGCGACGCCACCCACTCGCCCATGTTCCACCAGGTCGAAGGCCTGTGGGTGGGCGAGAACATCAGCTTCAAGGACCTGAAGGCGGTCTACCTGAACTTCATCACCGCCTTCTTCGAGACCGACCAGCTGCAGCTGCGCTTTCGCCCCAGCTACTTCCCCTTCACCGAGCCCAGCGCCGAGATCGACATCATGTTCGAGAGCGGCCCGCTGAAGGGCCGCTGGCTGGAGGTGTCGGGCTCCGGCCAGGTGCACCCGCAGGTGATCCGCAACATGGGCCTGGACCCCGAGCGCTACATCGGCTTCGCGTTCGGTTCCGGCATCGACCGCCTGGCCATGCTGCGCTATGGCGTCAACGACCTGCGCGCCTTCTTCGACGGCGACCTCCGCTTTCTCTCGCAGTTCAAGTAAATCGTTATGCAATTCCCCGAGTCCTGGCTGCGCGAGTTCTGCAATCCGCCGCTGTCCACTGAAAAACTGGCCGAACTGCTGACCATGTCCGGCATGGAGGTTGAAGAGCTGCGCCCCGTGGCGCCGCCTTTCCACGGCATCGTCGTCGCCGAAATCCTCGAAGCCGAGCAGCATCCCAACGCCGACAAGCTGCGTGTCTGCAAGGTCAACGCCGGCGGCGCCGAACCGCTGCAGATCGTCTGCGGTGCACCCAACGCCCGTGTCGGCATCAAGGTGCCGCTGGCCACCGTCGGCGCCGAGCTGCCCACCGATGACGCAGCCAAGCCCTTCAAGATCGGTGTCGGCAAGCTGCGCGGCGTCGAGAGCTTCGGCATGCTGTGTTCGGCCCGCGAGCTCAAGCTCAGCGAAGACCACGGCGGCCTGCTGGAACTGCCCGCCGATGCCGTCATTGGCGAAGACATCCGCAAACACCTGAATCTCGACGACACCCTCTTCACGCTGAAGCTCACGCCCAACCTGGGCCATGGGCTGAGCGTCTTCGGTGTGGCCCGTGAGGTGGCTGCGCTGACCGGCGTGCCGCTGCTCAAGGCCGAGTTTCCGCCGGTGAAGCCCGGCATCGACGACAAGCTGCCCATCCGTATCGAGGCGCCCGACCTGTGCGGCCGCTTCTCCGGCCGCATCGTCAAGGGCATCGACACCAAGGCCAAGACGCCTGCCTGGATGGTCCAGCGCCTGGAGCGCTGCGGCCAACGCTCGGTGACTGCCCTTGTCGACATCTCCAACTACGTGATGTTCGAGTACGGCCGCCCGTCGCACATCTTCGACCTCGACAAGATCAGCGGCGAGCTGGTCGTGCGCTGGGGCAAGGCCGGCGAGCAGCTCAAGCTGCTGAATGGCAACACCATCACGGTGGATGAGAAGGTCGGCGTCATCTCGGATGCACGCGAGGTCGAGTCCCTCGCCGGCATCATGGGCGGCGACCACACCGCTGTCTCCGACGACACGCGCAACGTCTACGTCGAGGCCGCCTTCTGGTGGCCCGAGGCCGTCATGGGCCGTGGCCGCCGCTACAACTTCTCCACCGATGCCGGCCACCGCTTCGAGCGCGGCGTCGATGCGTCGCAGACCGTCGAGCACATCGAACGCGTCACGCAGCTCATCATCGACATCTGCGGCACGTCTGGCACCCAGGTCGGCCCGATGGACGACCAGTCGCCCAACGTGCCCGCGCGCAAGCCCGTCGCAATGCGCGTGGCCCGTGCGGCCAAGGTCATCGGCATGCCACTGACGCAGACGCAATGCGAAGGCGCGTTCACGCGCCTGGGCCTGCCATTCACGGCCGCTGACGGCGTGATTACGGTGACCCCGCCAAGCTGGCGCTTCGACATCCTGATCGAGGAAGACCTCATCGAGGAAGTCATCCGTGTGCTGGGCTATCCGACGCTCCCGTCCACCGCGCCGCTGGCGCCCATCGTGGGCCGCACGGGCTCGGAATCGCACCAGAGCACGCATGCGCTGCGCCGCGCCGTCGCCGCACGCGACTACTTCGAGACGATCAACTTCAGCTTCGTCGAGGAACGCTGGGAGCGCGAGCTGGCCGGTGTCACCGACCCCATCAAGCTGTTGAACCCCATTGCCGCGCCGCTGTCGGTGATGCGCACCAGCCTGATCGGCAGCCTCGTGCAGGTGCTGCGCCACAACCAGGCCCGCCGCGCGACGCGCGTACGCGTGTTCGAGCTGGGCCGCGTGTTCAAGCGCGATGCCGCAGTCGCCAATGGCCCACTGTCGGTCGCCGGCATCGAACAGCCGCTGCGCCTGGGCGGCCTGGCCTGGGGGCCGGCGGATCAGCAGCAGTGGAGCCAGCGCGACCGCGCCGTCGACTTCTTCGACGTCAAGGGCGACCTCGAAGCGCTATTCGCACCGCAGACGCTGAGCTTCGAAACCGCCGAGCACCCTGCCCTGCACCCCGGCCGCAGCGCAAGCGTCAAGCTGAACGGCGTCGCCATCGGCATCGTCGGCGAACTGCACCCGCGTTGGCGCCAGGCCTATGAGATCAGCGGCAGCGCCCCCGTCGTCTTTGAGCTCAATCTCGACGCCGCGCTGACTCGCACGCTGCCGCAAGGCCAGCCGCTGCCGCGCCAGCAGGCCGTGCAGCGCGACCTGGCCCTGGTCGTCAAGGACAGCACGCCCCACGACGCACTGATGGCCACCATCACGGCCGCTGGCGGCGCGCTGCTGCGTTCAGCCAAGCTCTTCGACGTCTTCAAACCCGCTGCTGGCGCCAGCATGGATCTGCAACCCGACGAGCGCTCCCTGGCCGTGCGCCTGGAACTGCTCGACGACGAAGCCACATTGACCGATGAGCGCATCGATGCGGCCGTGGCCGCCATCGTGGCCGCTGTCGGCGACCAGCTCGGCGGCCGCCTGCGCGGCTGACCCCAGGAACAGGAACACGAATGGACGCGAACGACGCCAAGAAATCCGAATCCGCTGCGGTCGTCATCGGCAGCCTGGAAACGCCCACCCTGACCAAGGCCGAGCTGGCCGAGCTGCTGTTCGACAAGCTCGGGTTGAACAAGCGCGAGTCCAAGGACATGGTCGAGGCCTTCTTCGACATGCTGCACGACAGCCTCGTCAAGGGCCAGGACGTCAAGCTCTCGGGCTTCGGCAACTTCAACATCCGCCGCAAGGCGCCACGCCCGGGGCGCAACCCGCGCACCGGCGAGTCCATCCCGATCAAGGCCCGCAACGTCGTGACTTTTCACGCCTCCCACAAGCTCAAGGGGTTGGTGCAAGGCGATACGCCCAGCGGCGAAGACTTCGAGTAGAGTCTGACGCCTTGCCTCAGCTTTCGCTCCGAAGCCCTTGATTTCAATGGACAAAGCGCTGCCTTCCATTCCCGCCAAACGCTACTTCACCATTGGTGAGGTCAGCGAGCTGTGCGGTGTGAAGCCGTATGTCCTGCGCTATTGGGAGCAGGAGTTCACCCAGCTCAAGCCCATGAAGCGGCGCGGCAACCGGCGCTATTACCAGCACCACGAGGTGCTGCTGATCCGCCGCATCCGCGACCTGCTCTACGACCAGGGCTTCACCATCAGCGGCGCGCGCAACCAGCTCAGCGAAGGCCTGCCATCGGCGGCCGCGGCGCAGAACTTCCGAGATGAAGCCGAGGCCGCACAGGCGCTCGAAGCCATGGATGGGGAACTCGACGGTGACGACGACGCCAGCGCGCCGGTCGAACTGGCGCATCTGCCCGCCGTCCGGTTGGCATCGCATGCACATGCCCAGCCGCTGAAGGCCTCCGGGGCATCCTTGACACTGCCGGTGCTCGCCGTGGACCCGCTGACCTCTCTGGAGCAGGTTCGAGCCGAACTTCTTGCGATCCGAGCCAGCCTTCTGGGCTGAAAGCGCAATTCCTCGGTTATACTTTTTGGCTCAGTCGGGGCGTAGCGCAGCCTGGTAGCGCACTTGCATGGGGTGCAAGGGGTCGCGAGTTCGAATCCCGCCGTCCCGACCATAAAACAATAAGAGAATCAACGGCTTAGCAGCTTCGGCAGCTAGGCCGTTTTCCTTTGTGGCCGCGGAAAGGCTCCAAGGGGGGCCACCGGAAAAAGGCTTCGGGGCCCCGGGTCCACGACCAACAAGCCGATTCGGCGGGCCGACCCGCATGACAGGCTTTGAGGGGCGCCAGCCCGCCGTTTTGCGCTGCCTACCGGGGAAGGAACGGATTTCGCCGCGGCCGTTGGTCAGTGCGGCTTGAAAAACAATGCTTCGGGAATCGCCCGGAAGGGCGCCGTCCAGAGGGGGTTGTCGAGTTCAAAGACTGACGCAGGTAGCCGTCTGCGGCCGTCGAGCAGCGGGCCGATGCGAGCATCCCGAGCCAGGATTTCTCTCGCGCGGCCCGTGACGAAAAGTCTGCTCAGGCCTTCGTTCAAAGCATCAGCCAGCGCCGGTTCGTCTCGACGCACAGCGAAGACGCGCGCGAACCGGTAGTGAACACACCAATCCTCGAACAACACTACCGATGGCGCCAGGTGGCCGAACATGTCCAGCAACATGCCAGCCTCATCGGCTCCCAGCGGGAAGGCATCGAATCGACCCGCCTGCAGCATACGGAACAGGTGCAAGAACTCTGCCTCCTGCACCTTGAGCCCAGCGGCTCGCAGAATGCTGGAGTCCACCCAATCAGGCCCCTGACCGAAAACCAATTGCCGAAGGTCATCGTGTTCACGCACGGCCCTCAGGCGGTCGAGTCGATCGCGACGTACCAGCATGAGGCGGTAGCCGCTCAGTCCTAGATCCAGTGGAAAGGGGAGGATCCGAGTACGCTCAGCCACCTTTGGCGATGCACCCGTGTCCATGACATTGACACCGCCGCCTTTGAGTTCCAAAAAAGCCCTCATCGACGGCAGCGGCGCCTCGCTCACTCGAAGAGTGTGGGGACGTCCAGAAGCCTCCAACGCGGCTGTCAGCAATTTGAACGGCGTACCGTCGGTGGGCCGTTCGTGCGTACGTGGATACACGACTTCAAGAAGCTGGCCTGCGATGGACGGGGCAGCGAGGGTGGCACCCAAGCCCAGCATCGCGGCACGACGGCTGATCAACCGACGATGAACAATTGAAGGCCCCAGGTCCATCTGAATCATTTTGAGCGCGCCACAGCGGAGTCGCAATCCTGGTCATCGCCCGGCACCAGGCGCTAGAGAAGGTCTGCAAACCTCTCGTCAATCCGACTGGCGCGCGAGGTGAGGTTTCATTGGACGATGTTCACGTCAGGGCCAAATCGCTTCCAGCAGTCGAGCACCCCCGCAGGGTCAGGCAGCGCTCTGCCCTGGCAGAGGCAGGACGAACGTTTGCTAGGCATTCGCCGCAGCTGGGCACATTGATTGCCGCCGCTGTCCATGCAGGCAAAGAGCTCCTCCGTGCTGAAACATCCATCGCCGTCCACCGACTTCATCCGCATCGTCGGTGCCCGAGAGAACAATCTGCGCAACGTCAGCGTCGACATCCCGAAGAAGCACATCACCGTGTTCACAGGAGTCTCGGGCTCGGGCAAGTCTTCACTCGTTTTCGACACCATTGCAGCCGAGTCGCAGCGGCAGCTGAACGACACTTTTTCCACCTTCGTGAGGCACCGCCTGCCGCACCACGCCCAGCCCGATGCCGACGTGCTGGAGAACCTCTGTGCGGCCATCGTCATCGATCAACGCCGCCTGGGTGGCAATGCGCGCTCCACGGTCGGCACGGCCACCGACATCCTCGCGCTGATCCGCCTGCTGTTCTCGCGGGTGGGGCAGCCCTTCGTCGGCTACTCCAACATCTTCTCGTTCAACCACCCTGACGGCATGTGCCCGCGATGCGAGGGCCTGGGGAAGGTCGACACCATCGACATCGACCGGCTGTTCGACAGGCAGCGCTCGCTCAACCAGGGAGCAATCCGCTTCAGCGCGTTCGCCGTCGGCGGCTACCGCTGGAAGCGCTATGTCCACAGCGGCCTGTTCGACAACGACAAGCCGCTGAAGGACTACACCGACGAGGAGTGGGAGACGCTGCTCCATGCGCAGGACGTACCCATCCTGAACCCCGGGCCAGGCTGGCCACCGACCAGCCGCTACGAGGGCGTGCTGCCGCGCATCCGCCGCAACTTCCTGACCCGCAACATCAGCGAGGTCAAAGGGCTGGACCGCGCCGAATGGGATCGGTTGGTGACGGCCGGCCCTTGCCCGCGGTGCCACGGGGCGCGCCTCAACGAGAAGGTGTTGAGTTGCCGCATTGACGGCAGGAACATCGCCGACTGGTGCGAGATGGAGGTGGGTGAGTTGCTGGCCGTCATCGGCCAGGTCGATGCGCCGCTTGCCGCCAGCATGGTGCCGGCGCTGGCCTACCGGGTACAGCATCTGGTTGACATCGGTTTGGGCTACCTGAGCCTCGGTCGCGAAACGACGAGCCTGTCGGGCGGGGAATCCCAACGCGTGAAGATGGTTCGCCACCTGGGCAGCGGCCTCAGCGACATGAGCTACATCTTCGACGAACCCAGCGTGGGCTTGCACCCGCGCGACGTTGCGCGCCTGAACAAGCTGTTGCGCCACCTGTGCGACAAGGGCAACACGGTGCTGGTGGTGGAACACGACCCCGACGTCATCGTGGCGGCGGACCACGTCGCCGACATTGGCCCGGGCGCTGGGGACGCAGGCGGCACCGTGGTCTTCGAGGGCGATGTGCAGGCCCTGCGGCAGGCCGACACGCCCACGGGGCGCAGCCTGGCTCGCCCGGCGCGCATCAACACCACACCGCGCACTCCATCGGGTTGGCTGCCGATCACGCACGCCACTCAGCACAACCTGAAGGACGTGAGCGTATCGATCCCGATGGGCGTCCTGACGGTCGTGACAGGCGTGGCCGGTTCGGGCAAGAGCAGCCTGATCAACGCCGCTTTCGCCCGCACCTACCCCGAGGTCGTGTGCATCGACCAGGGTGCCATCACAGGTTCGCGTCGCTCGAACACGGCGACCTACACAGGCATCCTCGATCCCATCCGGAGCCTTTTTGCCCAGGCGAATGCGGCCAGCGCGTCGCTGTTCAGCGCCAACTCGGGCGGCGCCTGTCCCGTGTGCAAAGGCCTTGGCACCACGGAGACAGACCTCGCATTCATGGAGCCCATCGTCAGCATCTGTGAGCGCTGCCGAGGGCGCCGGTTCACTGACGAAGCTCTTCAGTACCGCCTGCGCGGCAAGAACATCGCCGAAGTGCTGGCGATGCGCGTGGCTGAAGCAAGCGCCTTCTTTGCCGAACCGGAGATCGCGCCTGCGCTGGCCCGCCTCGATGAAGTCGGGCTCGCCTACCTGTCGCTCGGCCAACCTTTGTCCAGCCTGTCGGGCGGGGAACGGCAACGCCTGAAGCTGGCCACGGAGCTGGGCCAGTCGGGCCGAATCTATGTGTTCGACGAACCCACCTCAGGCCTGCATCTTTCGGACATCGATCGATTGTTTCGATTGCTCGACCAACTCATCGAACGCGGCGCCACCGTTGTCGTGATCGAACATCAGCTGGACATGATCGCCCAGGCAGACTGGCTGATCGACATGGGGCCGGAAGCTGGCCGATTCGGCGGTCGCGTGGTGTTCGAGGGCCCCGTGGCGGAGATGGCCGCGACGGGCTCAGGTGAGACGGCCACGCATCTGAGAAGGTATGCAAATTCGCAGGGTTCTGGCAGCGCTCAATGATGTCGGGTAACCATCGAGCGCGACGCCATGTCGGCCCGCCAGCCACTCGGGGACTGCCCCGTCAGCCGCTGGAAGAAGCGCGTGAAGTAGGCCGGGTCCGCAAAGCCCAGACCATCGGCGATCTGGCGCACCTGCAACGTCGTATAGCTCAGTTCGCGCTTGGCCTCGAGCAACAGCCGCTGGTGCAGCACGTCAAGCGCCGAACAGTGCAGATGCTGGCGGCACAGGCGGGTGAGCTGCGTCGTCGTGATGCCCAGCGGCGCCGCCAGCATGTCCAGCGTCGGGTGGCTGCGGTAGTGGCGCTCGACCTGCTCGCGGTAGCGCGCCAGATGCTGCATGGCCCGACCTTCGGGCTCGGCAGTTTCCGCCGCTTCCGCAGCAAGCGCAGGCAGCCGGGCTATGAGGGCGGCAGCCATCAGCACAGCGCCGTCAAGCACCTGGGCGCGCCAGGGCGACGTGCAGGCGTAATCGGCACGCAGCACGCGGGCAATCGCAAGTAGCGTCTGCGCGTGGGGTGAGCCGGCTTCCAATGCCACGCCGCGCGAGGCTCCCAAGCCTTCCCAGAGGCCGCGCGAGCCGCCGATCAGGCTCCTGATCCGCGCCTGGTCCAGCGTGATGACGTGCCCCTCAGTTTCCGGCGAGAACGCGAAGCCATGCACCACCAGCATCGGTACCCAGACGACGGCGGGCGCACGCAGCTCCAGCAGCTGCCCGTCGATCTGCACGCGCGCCGTGCCGGACTCGATCAGCAGCAGCTGCACCAGCGCCGCATGCCGATGCGGCTGGATTTCCCAATTGTGCAATCGGCTGCGATCGGCGATGGACTCCATGTGGAGACCATCCAGCGCTTCATCCCGCCCCAGCTCGCCATAAAGCTCATACAGAGGTGGTGAGGAACGGGCTTGAGACCTTGACATAGGTTCGAATTGTGCAAGCGCACGTTCCTGTCGTCCATTGTTCCTACACCCCCACCGGCCTACGCTCACAGGTATCTGACAAGAACGGAGCGAGACATGAAGACATTGCGCACCCAGGTGCTCATCGTCGGCGCGGGGCCGTCGGGTTTGCTGCTCGGCCAATTGCTGCACAAGGCCGGCGTGGCCAACCTGATCGTCGAACGCCAGACGGGCGACTATGTGCTCGGCCGCATCCGCGCCGGCGTGCTGGAACAGACGACCGTCGATCTGCTGGATGAAGCTGGCGTCGGCGCGCGCATGCATGCCGAAGGTCTGGTGCACCACGGCTTCGAGCTGATGTTCGACGGCCAGCGCCATCACATCGACCTGAGCCGGCTGACCGGCGGCAAGTCGGTGATGGTCTATGGCCAGACCGAGGTGACGCGCGACTTGATGGAAGCCCGCGCGGCGGTGGGCGAGCAGACGCTGTACTCGGCATCCGACGTCGAGTTGTTCGGCTTCGACGGCGATGCACCGGGTGCTCGTTGCACGGTGGACGGCGAACGCATCGAGATCCTGTGCGACTACATCGCCGGCTGCGACGGCTATCACGGCGTCAGCCGCGCCAGCGTGCCGACCAAGGCCATCCAGACGCACGAGAAGGTCTACCCCTTTGGCTGGCTAGGCATGCTGAGCGACACGCCGCCGGTCTCGCACGAACTGATCTACGGCCGCCACGAGCGCGGCTTCACGCTGTGCAGCATGCGCTCCAGCACGCGCAGCCGCTACTACCTGCAGGTGCCGCTGACCGAGCAAGTGGGCGACTGGAGCGACGAGCGCTTCTGGAACGAGCTGCGCGCGCGCATGGACCCCGCGGCGGCAGCCGCTCTCGTCACCGGCCCGTCACTGGAAAAGAGCATCGCGCCGCTGCGCAGTTTTGTCGCCGAGCCGATGCGCTTTGGCCGGCTCTTCCTGGCGGGCGACGCCGCCCACATCGTGCCGCCCACGGGCGCCAAGGGGCTGAACCTCGCAGCGTCCGACGTGCGCTATCTGTCGCAGGCGCTGATTGAGCATTACCGCGAACGCAGCGAGGCCGGCATCGAGCATTACTCGTCGCGCTGCCTGTCGCGCATCTGGAAGGCCGAGCGCTTCTCGTGGTGGTTCACCAGCCTGATGCACAACCTGCCGCATGAGCCCGAGATCGACGCCAAGCTGCACCGCGCCGAGCTGGAATACGTCGTCAGCTCCGAAGCTGCCATGACGTCGATGGCGGAGAACTACGTCGGCCTGCCCTGGTAGGGCTCGCGCACCAGCTTCATCAGCAGCGCCGCGGTCCGCTGGGTCAGCGGCGTCGAGCGCTTCAGCGCCGGCGTGACTAGGCACAGCGTCGTCTTCACATCGCTGGCCTTGAAGCGGGTGACGGCCAGTCGCTCAGGGTGTTCGAAGGCACGCAGCACGTCCTCGCCGAGGGCCGCATGCCCGAGGCCGGCGGCGACCAGGTCGAGGATGGCCGGCACGCTGGACACCTCCCAGTCCACCCGCAGCTGCACACCGGCCATCGCAGCGGCCTCCTCCATGCGCTTGCGGAACACATGGCCCCGCTGCGGCATGATCAACGGCAGGCGCGACAGCTCGGCCAGCGTCAGCGGCCCACTCGGCGCCGCCTCGGGCGGGCTCAGCAGCAGCAGTGATTCCTCGCGCAGCGGCAGGATCTCCAGTGACGGCAGCGGCTCGGGGTTGTAGACCAGCGCCAGGTCCGCCCGGCCCGACACCAGCCACTCGGTGAGATGGGTCGAGAAGCCTTCCATGATGACCAGGCGCGCCCGCGGGCAGCTGGCGCTGAAGGCCTTGATCAACGGCAGCGTGTGCATGCGCGCCTGGGTTGGCGGCATGGCCACGACGATCTGGCCCACCGGCTCGTTGCGGTGCTCGCTGAGGTCCTCGCGCGCCTGCGTCACCAGGTGCAGGATGCCCTGGCCATGCTCGAACAAGCGGCGCCCGGCGTCGGTCAGCGCCACGCCGCGGCCGTTGCGCAGGAAGAGCGTTTCGTGCAGTTCCGTCTCCAGCGCCCTCACCTGCCGGCTCAGCGCCGGCTGGGCCACCCCCAGCACCAAGGCGGCCTTGCTGAAGCTGCCGTGCTCGGCCACCTGGATGAAGTACTCGATCTGGTTCAGCGTCATGGGCCGCATCTTGTCAGAGCCCATGCCGGATCGCTATAGCTGATAGCAGCAGCCAGACCTAGCGTGACAGAGCTTCACTGCGAAGAATCGCGCCCCATGAGCACCGCCCTCACCCTGATCTCGTCCATGGCCACGCGCCATCTGCTGACGGCACTCGCTCAGGCGCATGCGCAGACCGGCGCGCCCGCCGTGCATCTGGAGTCTGTCGGCGGCGTGGATGCCGCGCGTCGCGTGCACGACGGCGAGGCCTTCGACGTGGTTGTGCTGGCCAGCGATGCCATCGCCAAGCTGGACGCCGCCGGTCGATTGCTGCCCGGCAGCGTGCGCGCCATCGCCGACTCCAGCGTCGCCATTGCCGTGCGTGCCGGTTCGGCCCAACCGGATATCAGCACGGAAACCGCCTTGCGCGCCGCCGTGCTGCAAGCCCGCACCATCGGCTACTCGACCGGCCCCAGCGGCACGGCCTTGATGAAGCTCTTCGAGCGCTGGGGCCTGGCCGACAGCTTGAAGGCCCGCCTCGTGCAGGCCCGCCCCGGCGTGCCGGTCGGCAGCCTGGTGGCCAGCGGCGAGGTCGAGTTGGGCTTCCAGCAGTACAGCGAGCTGATGGATGTTTCCGGCATCACGCTGCTCGGCGGCATGCCGCCGGGGGTCGACATCGTCAGCCGCTTCAGCGGCGCCATCACGGCCCGTGCGACCCAGCCCGAAGCGGCACTGGCCCTGCTGGACTTCATGGCCAGCCCCGCCACCGAGGCGATCAAACGGCAACACGGCATGCGCGCGACTTCGGACGCGCGCTGACCCCAACGACAACAGGAGACAAGCTTGCAGACCTCACCGATCCCCGCTCCCGGCACGCGTGCCGTGGACGTGCAGCGCCTCATCGACGACCACCCGCTGTCCGGCTGGCAGTGGGTGGTCTTCGCGCTGTGCTTCTTCGTCGTGCTGCTGGACGGTTTCGACACCGCGGCCATCGGCTACATCGCGCCGTCGCTGATCAAGGACTGGGGCGTCACCAAGCCCATGCTGGCGCCGGTGCTGAGCGCCGCCCTCTTCGGCCTGGCCGCCGGCGCGCTGTTGTCCGGCCCCATCGCCGACCGGCTGGGCCGCAAGCGTGTGCTGACGGTGACCGTGCTTATCTTTGGCGTGGCCACGCTGGCTTCGGCCTTTGCCACCAACCTCACAGAGCTCAGCGTGCTGCGCTTCATCACCGGCCTGGGCCTGGGCTCGGCCATGCCCAGCGCCGTCACGCTGATGAGCGAGTACTGCCCCACGGCGCGCCGCTCCACGCTGACCAATCTGATGTTCTGCGGCTTCCCGCTCGGCGCGGCCTTCGGTGGTTTCCTGGCCGCGTGGATGATCCCGCAATGGGGCTGGCAGAGCGTGCTGGTGCTGGGCGGCATCGCGCCGCTGCTGCTGACGGTCGGCCTGCTGACGCTGCTGCCCGAGTCGGTGCGCTTCATGGTCACGCGCCGCCAGCCGGTCGAGCGCATCCGCGCCGCACTGGCCCGCATTGCCGGCCCGCAGGTGCACCAGATCGAGCGCTTCACGCTCAGCGAGACCCGCGTCGTTACCAACGAGCGCGGCGGCCTGGCGCAAGTGCTGGCCCGCTCCTACCGCCTGGGCACGCTGATGCTGTGGGTGGCCTACTTCATGGGCCTGGTGATCTTCTATGCGCTGATCAACTGGATGCCGCTGCTGTTCAAGGAGGCCGGCATCGAGCCCCGCACCGCGACGCTGATCTCCGCCCTCTTCCCGCTCGGCGGCGTGGGCGCCGTGTTCTTCGGCTGGCTGATGGACCGCGTGGAGCCCAACCGCATCGTCGCCCTGGGCTTTGCGCTGACGTCGGTGGCCATCTGGTCCATCGGCCAGATGACGGGCAACGTGGCCGCGCTGGTCGTCTGCGTCTTCCTGGCCGGCGTGCTGATGAACACCGCGCAGTCGTCGCTGCCGGCGCTGGCCGCGGCCTTCTACCCCACCAACGCCCGCGCCACCGGCGTGTCGTGGATGCTGGGCATCGGCCGCTTCGGCGGCATCCTGGGCTCGCTGCTGGTGGCCCAAATGGCTGCCATGCATGCCAGCATCGGCACCGTGTTCCTGGTGCTGGCCGTGCCCGGCGCCCTCGCCGCCGCAGCGCTGTGGATCAAGCGTGACGCCGATGGCTTCGCCGACGATCGCGATGCCCGCACGGCGCTCGCGCACTGACAACAAGGAGAAGCTCTGATGATCATCGACGTCCACGGCCACTACACCACCGCACCGGCGGCCCTCGGCGCCTGGCGCGACCTGCAGATCGCCGGCCTCAAGGACCCGTCGCGCGCCCCCAAGGCCAGCGAGCTGAAGATCAGCGACGACGAGCTGCGCGAGTCCATCGAGACCAACCAGCTCAAGCTGATGAAGCAGCGCGGCTCGGACTTGACCATCTTCAGCCCGCGTGCCAGCTTCATGGCCCACCACATCGGTGACTTCAACACCTCCGCCACCTGGGCCGCCATCTGCAACGAGCTCTGCTACCGCGTGGCCCAGCTCTTCCCAGATCACTTTGTGCCCGCGGCCATGCTGCCGCAGTCCCCCGGCGTGGACCCGGCGACCTGCATCCCCGAACTGGTCAAGTGCGTGGAGGAGTACGGCAATGTCGGCATCAACCTCAACCCCGATCCCTCCGGCGGCCACTGGACGTCGCCGCCGCTGTCGGACCGGCACTGGTACCCCATCTACGAACAGATGGTCGAGTACGACATCCCGGCCATGGTGCATGTGTCGACCAGCTGCAATGCCTGCTTCCACACCACCGGCGCCCACTACCTGAACGCCGACACGACGGCCTTCATGCAGTGTCTGACCGGCGACCTGTTCAAGGACTTCCCGACGCTGAAGTTCCTGATCCCGCACGGTGGCGGCGCGGTGCCCTACCACTGGGGGCGCTTTCGCGGTCTGGCGCAGGAGCTCAAGAAGCCGCTGCTGAGCGAGCACCTGCTGAACAACATCTTCTTCGACACCTGCGTCTATCACCAGCCGGGCATCGACCTGTTGACCAAGGTGATCCCGGTCAAGAACATCCTGTTCGCGTCCGAGATGATCGGCGCCGTGCGCGGCATCGACCCCGAGACCGGCCACTACTACGACGACACCAAGCGCTACGTCGAGGCCACGGCCAACCTCAGTGAAGAGGACCGCCACGCCGTCTACGAGGGCAATGCCCGCCGCGTGTTCCCGCGCCTGGATGCTCAATTGAAAGCGAAAGGCCTTTGATATGTACGAACTCGGCGTCGTCTACCGCAACATCAACCGTGCTGACCGCACGGCCGCCGACGGTCTGGCCGCTTTAGGCTCGGCCACTGTGCACGAGGCCATGGGCCGCGTCGGCCTGCTCAAGCCTTATATGCGGCCCATCTACGCCGGCGTGCAGGTCTCGGGCACAGCCGTGACCGTGCTGCTGCAACCCGGCGACAACTGGATGATGCATGTCGCCGCCGAGCAGATCCAGCCCGGCGACATCGTCGTCGCGGCGGTCACCGCCGACTGCACCGACGGCTATTTCGGTGACCTGCTCGCCACCTCCTTCCAGGCCCGCGGCGCGCGGGCTCTCGTCATCGACGCCGGCGTGCGCGACGTGAAGACGCTGCAGCAGATGGGCTTCCCGGTGTGGAGCAAGTGCATCAGCAGCAAGGGCACCATCAAGGCCACGCTGGGCTCGGTCAACATCCCCGTCGTCTGCGCCGGCATGTGGGTCACGCCGGGCGATGTCATCGTGGCGGACGACGATGGCGTCGTCTGCGTGCCGTCCGCACGTGCGGTCGACACGCTGGAAGCCGCCCTCAAGCGCGAGAGCTTCGAAGGCGAGAAGCGCGCCAAGCTGGCTTCCGGCGTGCTTGGCCTCGACATGTACAAGATGCGTGAGCCGCTGGAAAAAGCCGGCCTGCGCTACATCGACTGAAACCATGGACTTCACCAAGACCCCCGGCTGGCTGGACTGGTACGCCGCTCCTTCCAAACCGCGTTTCCAAGTCCCGGCCGGCGCCGTCGACGCGCACTGCCATGTCTTCGGCCCCGGCGCGCAGTTCCCGTTCGCGCCGGAGCGCAAGTACACGCCCTGCGACGCCAGCAAGGAACAGTTGTTCGCACTGCGCGACCACCTCGGCTTTGCGCGCAACGTCATCGTGCAGGCGACCTGCCATGGCGCCGACAACAGCGCGCTGATCGACGCGCTGCAAAGCTCGGGCGGCAAGGCCCGCGGCGTTGTCACCATCAAGCGCGGCATCAGCGATGCCGAGCTGCAACGCATGCACGAGGCCGGCGTGCGCGGCGTTCGCTTCAACTTCGTCAAGCGGCTGGTGGACTTCACGCCCAAGGATGAGTTGCAGGAGATCGCCACGTGCATCGCCAAGCTGGGCTGGCATGTCGTCATCTACTTCGAGGCGGCCGACCTGCCCGAGCTGTGGGACTTCTTCACCGCGCTGCCCACCACCGTCGTCGTCGACCACATGGGCCGGCCGGATGTGAGCAAACCAGTGGACGGCCCCGAGTTCGAGCTCTTCCTGAAGTTCATGCGCGAGAACGACAACGTGTGGAGCAAGCTCAGCTGCCCCGAGCGCCTGTCCGTCACCGGCCCGCGCGCGCTGGACGGCGAACAGGCCTCCTATCGTGACGTCCTGCCCTTTGCCCGCCGCGTCATGGACGAGTTCCCTGACCGCGTGCTGTGGGGCACCGACTGGCCCCACCCCAACCTCAAGGACCACATGCCCGACGACGGGCTGCTGGTCGACTTCATCCCCCACATCGCCCCGACGCCTGAGCTACAACGCCGGCTGCTGGTGGACAACCCCATGCGCCTGTACTGGCCGGAGGAAAGCTGATGCCGCTCGACAAGTCCTACACCGACATCCCCGGCACCACCATCTTCGACGCCGAACAATCCCGCAAGGGCTACTGGCTCAACCAGTTCTGCATGTCGCTGATGAAGGCCGACAACCGCGCCCGCTTCAAGGCCGACGAGCGCGCCTATCTCGACGAGTGGCCGATGACCGATGCGCAGAAGGCGGCGGTGCTGGCACGCGACCTGAACGAGTGCATCCGCCTGGGCGGCAACATCTACTTCCTGGCCAAGATCGGCGCGACCGACGGCAAGAGCTTCCAGCAGATGGCAGGCAGCATGACGGGCATGACCGAAGAGGAGTACCGCAACATGATGATCTCCGGCGGTCGCTCGGTGGAAGGCAACCGCCGCATCGGCGAGGACGGCGACGCGCAGGCGCACCGCCAGCCGCAAGGCAAAGCAGGGAACAAATAACCGTGGCCCGCATCACCGCATCCGTCTACACCTCGCATGTGCCCGCCATCGGCGCCGCGCTGGACCTGGGCAAGACCACCGAGCCCTACTGGCAGCCTGTCTTCGCCGGCTATGAGCCGTCCAAGCGTTGGTTCGACAACAACCGCCCGGACGTCGTTTTCCTCGTCTACAACGACCACGCGACGGCCTTCAGCCTCGACCTGATTCCCACCTTCGCCATCGGCACCGCGGCCCGCTTCGAGCCGGCCGACGAGGGCTGGGGCCCGCGCCCGGTGCCGACCGTCATCGGCCACCCGGAGCTGGCCGCGCACATCGCGCACAGCGTCATCCAGGACGATTTCGACCTGACCATCGTCAACAAGATGGACGTGGACCACGGCCTGACCGTGCCGCTGTCGTTGATGTGCGGCCAGCCCGACCCGGTGAAAGGCGCCTGGCCCTGCACCGTCATCCCGTTCGCGGTCAATGTCGTGCACTACCCGGTGCCGTCGGGGCGGCGCTGCTTCATGCTGGGCCAGGCCATCCGCCGCGCGGTCGAGTCGTTCGGGCCGGACCTGAATGTGCAGATCTGGGGCACCGGCGGCATGAGCCACCAGTTGCAAGGGCCGCGCGCCGGCCTCATCAACCGTGAGTGGGACAACCGCTTCCTGGACCGCCTGATCGCCGAGCCCGACGCCCTGTCACGTGTACCGCACGACGAGTACGTGCGCGAAGCCGGCTCGGAAGGCATCGAGCTGGTGATGTGGCTGATCGCCCGCGGCGCGATGGCCGACGTCAACGGTGGCTCGGCACCGCGCGTCGCGCATCGCTTCTATCACGTGCCTGCCTCGAACACGGCGGTCGGCCATCTGATTCTGGAGAACACATGACTCAACCAATTCGTGTTGCGCTGGCCGGCGCCGGCGCCTTCGGCATCAAGCACCTGGACGGCATCAAGAACATAGCCGGCGTCGAAGTCGTCTCGCTGATCAGCCGTGACCTGGACAAGACCCGCGAGGTGGCGAACAAATACGGCATCGGTCACGTCACCACCGACTTGGCCGATGCGCTGGCTCTGCCCGAAGTCGACGCCGTCATCCTCTGCACGCCCACGCAGATGCACGCCAGCCAGACCCTGGCCTGCCTGAAGGCGGGCAAGCATGTGCAGGTGGAGATTCCGCTGTGCGACGTGCTGGCCGATGGCGAGGAGGTCATCAGCGTGGCAAAGCAGTCCGGCCTGGTCGCCATGTGCGGCCACACGCGGCGCTTCAACCCCAGCCACCAGTGGGTGCACAAGAAGATCACGGCCGGCGAGTTCAACGTCCAGCAGATGGACGTGCAGACCTACTTCTTCCGCCGCACCAACATGAATGCACTCGGCCAGGCGCGCAGCTGGACCGACCACCTGCTGTGGCACCACGCCGCGCACACGGTGGACCTGTTCGCCTACCAGGCGCAGAGCCCGGTCGTCCAGGCTCATGCGCTGCAAGGCCCCATCCACCCGACGCTGGGCATCGCGATGGACATGAGCATCCAGCTCAAGGCCGCCAACGGCGCCATCTGCACGCTGAGTCTGTCCTTCAACAACGACGGCCCGCTGGGGACCTTCTTCCGCTACATCGGCGACACCGGCACCTATCTGGCGCGCTACGACGACCTGTTCGACGGCAAGGAGAACAAGATCGACGTGTCGGCGGTGGACGTGTCCATGAACGGCATCGAGCTGCAGGACCGCGAGTTCTTCGCGGCCATCCGCGAGGGCCGCGAGCCCAACAGCAGCGTGGCGCAAGTGCTGCCCTGCTACCGGGTGCTGCACCAGTTGGAGCAACAGCTGAACGCCGCCGCATGAAGACACGCCGCATCGGTCCCTTCGAGGTCTCGGCCATCGGCCTGGGCTGCATGAACCTCAGCCACGCCTATGGCACACCGCCATCGCGCGACGTCGCGGCAGCCGTGCTGGACGGCGCGCTCAATGGCGGCGTCACGCTGTTCGATACCGCGGCGCTGTACGGCTTCGGCGCCAACGAGGAACTGCTCGGTGGTCTGCTGGCGCCGCATCGCGAGCGGATCGTGCTGACGAGCAAATGCGGCATGCAAGGCGTGGACGGTGTGCGCGTCATCGACGGTCGGCCGGAGACGATCCGAGCGAGCGTCGAGGCCAGCCTGAAGCGGCTGCGCACCGACGTCATCGACGTGCTCTATCTGCACCGGCTCGACGCCAAGGTGCCGGTGGAGGACAGCGTCGGCGCGATGGCCGAGCTGGTGAAGGCGGGCAAGGTTCGCGCGCTGGGCCTGTCCGAGGTCTCTGCCGCCACCTTGAAGCGCGCCCATACGGTGCACCCGATTGCCGCGCTGCAGACCGAGTACTCGCTGTGGACTCGCAACGCCGAGATCGCCGTGTTGAAAGCCTGCCGTGAGCTGGGCACCGCCTTCGTCGCCTTCAGCCCGCTGGCGCGCGGCTTTCTCGGCGGCGAGCTGCGCGACATCAGCAAGCTGGAGCCCAGGGACATCCGCCGCGCCATGCCGCGCTTCTCGCCCGAGAACTACAGCGCCAACTTGCGCCTGCTGGACGCTTTCGAAGCAGAAGCGGCCCGGCTGCGCTGCGCGCCGGCCACGTTGGCGCTGGCCTGGTTGCTGCACCAGGGTGACGACATCGTCCCCATCCCCGGCACCTCGCGCCCCGATCACCTGGGCGACCTGCTCGCGGCGCCGCAGCTGGCGCTCGACGCCGCCACACTCGCCCGGCTCGACGCCCTGATCAACCGCCACACGGTCAGCGGCGCGCGCTACAGCGCCGCCACACAGACCGAGATCGATACCGAGGAGTTTTGACCGCCACGGCGACCGGCAGGCCATGGTTATCCTGCGAACCCATGAGCCCGACCCGCGAGAAGTCCCCTCCCCTCGATCAGTCCCGCCTGGCCCACACGCTGGGCTACGCCATCGCGCGCGCGGCCGTCACGACCAACCAGCTGTTCAGCCAGGGCGTGGGCGAGCTGCTTGGCCTGCGGCCGGTGGAGTTCACGCTGCTGCAGCTGATCCTCTCGAATCGCAACACCACGCAGAAGCGCCTGTGCGACCTGCTGCGCGTGCCGGCACCGCAGATGACGCTCATCCTCGACCGCCTGCAGGAGCGCGGCTGGGTCGAGCGCGAACGCGACGCCAACGACCGCCGCGCGCTGCACCTGCGGCTCACGCCCGAAGGCGAGCGCCTGGCCGGCGAAAGCCTCGCGGCGCTGCAGGTCGCTGAAGGAGCGCTCGACCGTGTGCTGTCCAGCGGCGAGCGCCTTCTGCTGCAGGAGCTACTGGCCAAGGTCGCGCGCTGAACTGTCAGCTGAGCCGGTAGAGCCCGGCGCCATGCGACGGCAGCTGCTGGGCGAACCGGCCCGATGCCGCATCGAGAGGCTTGCGCGCCCACAGATCGCGCACCTGGCGCACGCCGTCCAGACCCAGGTCCCGCAGCGCGATGCCGACCTCGCGGGCCTTGTCCGTCGGGTTGAACAGCGCGACGTAGCGGCCCTTGCCGTCGGCCGGCCGGGCTGACCAGATGCGCACGAAGTCCTCGACGAAATGCGGCCGGTTGTCGGCGCTCGCCTGGTCCACGGCCAGCACCTCGGGATTGGTGAGCAGCGCGAGCGTCGGCTCGTCCAGGTGGCGCAGGTCGCCGCCCATGATCAACGGCGAGCGGGTGATGGCCCACAGCGTCATCAGAGTGCGCTGCTCATCGGCAGTGAACTTGGTGTCGCGCTCACCCAGGGCCAGGCGGCCCAGCGGCAGCATGTCCGGGTCCGGCCAGGCGCCGGGCCGGCGCCAGGGGTTCCAGTTCTCCAGCCGCGTGAACTGGGCGTCCAGGGCATGCCAGTCGTCCCAGAAGTCGTCGGAGATGCGCCACATTTGCGCATGCTGGCGTACGTGCTCGGCGCGGCTCACGGGCGTCTCGCCGGGCGACAGGCTGAGCGCCATCGGCCGCTTTGTGCGGACGATGGCGCGGTGGGCGGCCTCGATCTCTGGCGCATGGGCGTCGTAGGGGCGACTCATGTCGTCCATCTTGATGAAGTCCACGCCCCACGACGCATAGAGCGCGAAGACGCTGTTGTAGTAGGCCTGCGCACCGGGCTTGCGCACATCCACGCCGTACATGTCGGGGTTCCAGGTGCAGACGCTGCTGGTGTCGGCAATGTCGGCGGCGCGGTAGGGCGTGCCCAGGATGGGCAGGTTGCGCTTCACGGCCAGGCGCGGGATGCCGCGCATCAGGTGGATGCCGAACTTCAGCCCCATGGCATGCACGTCGGCCGCCAGCGGCGCGAAGCCGCGACCACCGGCGGCGGACGGGAAACGGTTCTCGGCGGGGATCAGCCGGCCGTGGCCGTCCATCGCCGGCTCGGGGTTGGCGGCATAGGTGTAGCTCGACGCCCCGGGCTCGTACCACTGGATGTCGATGGTGAAGATGTTGTAGCCGGCCGGCAGCAGCTTGTCCGCCATGATGCGGGCGGTCTCGCGCGCCTGGGCTTCGTTGATGGTGGTGGCGAAGCTGTTCCAGCTGTTCCAGCCCATCGGCGGCGTGGGAGCCAGCAGGCCTTTGGCCGGCGTTGCAGCGGTGGTGGCCGCCTGGGCGGGCAGCGTGGACGCAGCGATGCCGGTGAGGCCGGCGCCGATCAGGCCCCTTCGATTCAATGCCATGGGATGTCTCTTGTCTCGTTTATCGTGGTTGCCGGGTGTACGGCATTCCACGACAACAATCCAATGGCGATTTCCTCTCAAGCCATGCCAGTTTCGATATGGCTTGGGCGGCGCCAGCCGATCACGGCTGCAAGGCCTGCCGCAACGCCGCCGCCATCTGCCCCAACGCCAGCCGCGCCGCCGGCACAGCGCCGGCCATGCTGATGAAGCCGTGCGCCAGGCCGTGGTACTCGATGACGGTGACGGCATTGCCAGCCGCGCCGAGCGCCTCGCCGTAGGCCATGCCCTCGTCACGCAGCGCGTCATGGGCCGCCAGCAGCAGCAGCGTGGGCGGCAGGCCGGCGAGGCTGGGCGCGAGCAGCGGCGCGCCGCGCCAGTCGGGCGCCTTGCCGGTGGCGCCAAAGTAGTGGCGGCTGAAATAGTCCATGGTCCGCTTCGTCAGCGTGGGGCCGGCGGCATGCTGCTCGCGCGACGGGTAGTCGCCGTCGTGGCCGCCGGCCGCCGGCGGATAGACGAGGAGCTGGAAGGCAATAGACGGCCCGCCCGCATCGCGCGCCAGCAAAGCGGCGCTGGCGGCCAGTGCGGCACCGGCGCTGTCGCCCATCACGGCCAGGCGGGTCGGGTCGCCGCCAAAGCTGCGGATGGCTTCGGCCACCCAGCCGAGTGCGGCGTAGCTGTCCTCGATGGCCGCCGGATAGGGATGCTCAGGTGCCAGGCGGTAGGCGGCGCTGACGATCATCGCGCCGCTGTCAGCGCAGAGCTGGCGGCAGACGGCGTCATAGCTTTCGAGATCGCCGAGCACGAAGCCGCCGCCGTGGAAGTACAGCGCCACCGGCAAGGCGCCCGCCGCATCGCGAGGTTTGTAGATGCGCACGCGCACGGCCTGGCCGGCGAAGTGGGTCTCGTGCGGCGTCACGTCGACGTCGGCGGGCGGCACGGTGGCTGCCGTGCAGATCTGCCGGTACAGGCCGCGACAGGCCTCGGGCGGCAGGTCGCAGAGGTCGGGGGCGCCGGCCGCCTGGGCGAGGACGTGTTGCAGATGCAGATCAAGCATGGAAGGTCTCCTTTGAGGGGGTGGATAAGTTCATCGACGCAGGCGCCCGTCGCGGCCACGCAGGCCGATCTCGACGTGCTCGGAGCCGCGGTGCTGGCGGGGACTGAAGCGCACGCTGAAGCCGCCAAGGTCGAGCACGCCCAGGTTCTCCAGCGCGGCCGCCAGCGCAGGCCCGTCGACGCGGTTGCCGGCGCGGCGCAGCGCCTCGACGCAGACGCGCAGATGCAGGTAGGCCGCCAGGCCCTCCAGGCTGATGGCCTCGGGGCCGACGTGGCTTTCCGCGTCGCGCTCGAACTCGCGCACCAGCGGCAGCTGCGAGATCTCGGGGTTGGGCACGACGCTGGTGAAGCCGATAAGCCGGTCGCGCAGCAGCCGCGTCAGCTGCGTGAGCCCCGGCGACGACAGTGCCGCCACGGTGAGCGGCACCGCGGCGCGCCAGGCGGCCTCGTGGCGGGTCAGCAGGTCCAGCGACTCGGGGCCGAGATTGAGCACCAGGGCCTGCGGCGCAACGGCGGCCAGCTCGCGCAGCGTGGCGGCGGAATCTGCCTGCATCGCCAGCGCATGGGTCCGGATACCAGCGGCTTGCAACGCCGCCGACAGGGCTCGCTCGCGGGCCGGCTCGTCACCGTCGCCGAGCAGTGCGACCTGCTCGATACCGATGGCTCGCAATTGCGCAGCCAGCGCCTCGGCCTCGCGCCGGTCATCGGGCCGCAGGCTGAACACCATAGTCTGGGCCGGCTGATGCAGCGCGGCGGCGCCCGAGAACGGGCCGACCAGCGGCACGTTCAGCTCGCGCGCCAGGCCGGCCGTCTGCAGGCAGGCGCGCTCGCCCAGGCAGTTGACGAAGGCCAGCGCATGGTGCTCGCGGGCAAGCTTGCGCAGGTTGGCCGCGCGGCGCTGGGGGTCGCCGCCATCGTCCAGGGTCACCAACTCCAGCAAGCGTCCGCCGATGCCGCCGCCGGCATTGACGCGATCCACCAGCGCCTTGGCACCGGCCTGCACGCGATTGCTGATGGGGAAGGCGGCGCCGGTCAGCGGCAGCGACTGGCCCAGCACCAGCGGCGCCTGCTCGGCCGCCGATGCAACCGACAAACAAAATTCCAGCAGGAGGGGTGCCAGCAGCACCACCCAACGCTGGACCCGCCGCCGTGCCATCTCAAGCGATCCTGGCGGGCTTCAGCAGCCAGTGCGCGAGCGCCGGCACCAGCACCAGCGCTCCCACCATGTTCCACACGAACATGAAGGCCAGCAGGATGCCCATGTCGGCCTGGAACTTGATCGGCGACAGCGCCCAGGTGCCCACGGCGAGCGCCAGCGTGACGCCGGTGAGCATGACGACGCGGCCCGTGAACTGCAGCGCGTGCAGGTAGGCCGCCGACAGGCTTTCGCCCGCGCGCAGCCGGGCCAGCATGACGCTGAGCACGTAGAGCGCGTAGTCCACGCCAATGCCCACGCCCAGCGCGATGACCGGCAGCGTGGCGACCTTGACGCCCATCCCCAGGCCCACCATCAGCGCCTCGCACAGGATGGACGTGAGCACCAGCGGCAGCACCGCGACGACGACGGCCCGCCAGGAGCGGAAGGTCACCCAGCACAGCACGACGACGGCGCCGTAGACCCACCACAGCATCTGGTTCATCGCCTGCTTGACGACGATGTTGGTCGCCGCGGCGATGCCAGCCGAGCCGGCCGCGAGCATGAAGCGCTCGTCCTTCGTCGAGTTCTTAGCGATGAAGTCCTCGACCGTGGCGACGACGGTTCCCAGCGTCTCGGCCTTGTGGTCCTTCAGGTAGACGTAGAGCGACAGGAAGGAGCAGCCCTGGTTGAACAGCTCGCGCGGTGCGCGCGTCTGCACGCCGCCTAGTGCGCTGTCATTCGGGATCAGCTCGTACCACTTCAGCTGGCCCTCGTTGTAGCCCACCATCGCAAGCTTGGACAGCGCGGCCATGGAGTTGGTGGACTCGACGCCGGGGAGCTGCTCCAGCTGCCAGGCCAGCTGGTCGACCTTGGCCAAGGTGCCGTAGCGGGTGCACTGGTCTTCCGGCGTGGCAACCATCACGACGAGGATGTCGCTGGACGCGGCGTAGTGCTGGGTGACGTAGTCGTTGTCGCGGTTGTAGCGGGAATCGGCGCGCAGCTCGGGGGCGCCGGGGTCCAGGTCGCCAACGTGCAGCCGCGTGCTGACGGCATAGCCCGCCACGGCCAGTGCTGCCGACGCGCCGAGGGCCACCAGCGCCGGGCCGCGCTGCGTGAAGCGGTCGAGCTGGCGCCACATCCAGGAGCTGCCGGCCTTGGGGTTGAACTCGGGGTCGTCACGCAGGCTGCGCTTGGCTGCCGCCGCGCCCACGCCCACATAGGACAGCAGGATGGGCAGCAGCACGAGGTTGGTGAAGATCAGCACCGCCACGCCGATGCTGGCGACGAGCGCCAGGTCCTGGATGGCCTGGATCTTGATCAGGGCCAGCACCGCGAAGCCGACGGCGTCGCACAGCAGCGCCGTCAGCCCGGCGACGAAGAGGCGCCGGAAGGTGTAGCGCGCGGCCACCACGCGGTGGGTGCCGCGGCCAACGTCCTGCATGATGCCGTTCATCTTCTGCGCGCCATGGCTCATGCCGATGGCGAAGACGAGGAAGGGCACCAGCACCGAGTACGGGTCCAGCGCATAGCCGAGCAAGGCCAGCAGGCCGAACTGCCAGACCACGGCGATGAGCGAGCAGGCGACGACGAGCGCGGTGCTGCGCACGCAGCGGGTGTAGGCCCACAGCACGCCGGCGCAGATGACCAGGGCCACGGCGAAGAAGACCAGCACCTGCTGCAGGCCCTCGATGAGGTCGCCCATGACCTTGGCGAAGCCGGTCACGTGCAGCGCGATGGCGTCGCTGTCGTACTTGGCGCGCAGCGCCTCGACCTGGCGGCCCAGCTCGCCGTAGTCCAGCGCCTGGCCGGTCTTGGGATTCACGTCGAGCAAGGGCACGAAGACGATGCTGGACTTGGCGTCACCGGCGACGATCTGGCCGATCTCGCCGGAGCGCTCGACGTTGGCGCGCACCTCGGCCAGCGCGGCGGGCGAGCCGTCGTAGCTGTCGCCCATGACGGTGTTGCCGTCCAGGCCCTCCTCGGTCACGGCGACCCAGCGCGTGTTCGCGGTCCACAGCGACTTCATGAAGGGCCGGTCCACGCCCGGCATCAGGTAGATCTCGTCGCTGATCTTTTGCAGCACCTCCAGGTAGTGCTTGTCGTAGATCGTGCCCTTCCTGGCCTCGACGACGATGCGCAGCGCATTGCCCTGGCCGCCCAGGTCGGCCTTGTGCGCCAGGTAGTTGGCGATGTAGGGGTGCGACGTCGGGATGGTCTTCTCGAAGCTGGCGTTGAGCGTCAGCTTGAAGGCCTGCTGGCCCAGCCACAGCGTGGCCAGCAGGCACAGCAGCATCACCCAGGGCCGATGGTTGAAGAGCAGCCGCTCGGCCCAGGAGCCGGAGCGGGTGTCGAAGTCGTCGAGCTGGGTCACCACGGGTTGGGTGCCCAGCGTGTCGGTGGCGGCGTGCATCGTCGGTTCAGGGAGTTGGAGAGGCACGGCGGGTGCCGCGCAGGCTGGCGATGACCCATGCGCCATCGGGTGCGGCGGCCAGGCCGGCGGCGGGCAAGGGGCCAGCGGGCGGGGGCTGGCGCTTGAAGCTGCGGCCGTCGTCGGCGCTGACGAACAGCTCGCCGGTCTGGGCCAGCAGCGTCAGTTCGCCGCGCCGCTCGACACCGGCCTGCAGGCTGAGCGGCGTGCCGAGATCGACCTTGTCCCAGTTCGCGCCGGCGTCACCAGAACGGTAGACGCTGCCACGCAAGCCGTACGCCAACAACGCGCCGGAGTGCGAGGCCAGCAGGCCGAAGAAGCTGCCCTTGTAGGGCGAGGCCAGGGCCGTGAACGTGGCGCCGGCGTCGCTGGAGCGCAGCAGCAGGCCTTGCTCGCCGGCGATGAACCATTGCCCATCGACGACGCGCACGCCGTAGAGGTGCAGGCCGCGCGGGTTGGCGGCGCGGGTGGGCAGCGGCTGCCAGCTGGCGCCGCCGTCACGCGTGACCATGGCCAGGCCGTAGGCGCCGACGGCGATGACCTGGCGCGCGTCGATGGCGTCCAGGTCGAACCAGGGCTTGTCGGCGCCCTCCTCCACCATGCGTTGCGCGGCGCGGCGGCCGGCATCGTCGGTGGCGGCGGCGAGCAGGCTTGCAGCGGCCTGCAGGCCGTCCAGCTGCTTGAGCCAGGTCTTGCCGCCGTCGCCGGTCTTGAGGATGACGCCCAGATGGCCGGCGGCCCAGCCGTTCTGCGCATCGACAAAACGCAGCGCCGTGAGGCCGGAACGCACCGGCACCGCAGCCTGCTGCCAGGCCTTGCCGCCGTCGTCCGACCACAGCACCGTGCCGCGTTCACCCGCTGCGACGAGCCGCTCACCGGCGCGGGCCACAGCCAGCGTCGCCGCGCCGAGCGCCTTGGGGCTGATCAGCGCAGGCTCGGCCAACGCGGCCGGCGCGGGCGCAGCAGCCTGGGCCGAGACGGCGCAGGCCAGCGCGAGAAGCGCCAGCCTTTTCATCAGCGTGCTCCCTCGTTGGCGAGCTCTTCAGGGCTGAAGAAGCTGCGCGGCAGCGGTGCGACGATCTTGTACTGGCTGGCCAGTTCGTTGCTGGCCATGTTCAGGTAGTAGGCGCCGGTCTGCAGGTCATAGCCGCCCCAGAACATGCTGCCGATGACGGCCGGGATGTCCGGCGCCAGCAGCGTCAGCGTGTAGTTGGTGCGCCAGAGCTCGCCCTTGGCGTCCCAGCCGTCGAACAGGATGATCTGCCAGCTGTCCTCGTCGATGTAGTACTTGCGCTTGGGCACGACGTGGCGCTTGCCCTCGGCCAGCGTGGCCTCGACCTCCCAGACACGGTGCAGCTCCCAGCGCACGACACTGGGGTTCAGCGTGTTGGGGGTGACGAGGTCCGCCACCTTGGCCGCTGCCGCCCGGTTGTTGTTGTAGGGGATGAAGAGCTCGCGCTTGCCGACCAGCTTGAGGTTGTGCTTGTCGATGGGGCCAAACAGCATGAAGGCTTCGTCGAAGAGGCCGATGCCCGAGGTCACCGAGTCGGGCGTGTCGTAGGCCACCGACGGCGCCTTGCGCACGCGGCGCTGGCCCACCAGGTATTGCCACAGGCCGCGCGGGTTGCCGGCATTGAGGTTGTCGTGCGCCAGGATGGCCTCGCCGGCCTTGGAGCCGGGCTCGCTGACGACGAACTTGCCCAGGCCCGCATAGCCGTCGAATTTCTCCAGGCTGCCCTCGGGGTCGTAGAACTGCCGGCGAAAGCTCTGCGTGCCGCCGGACGCCATCGCGCGCTTGCCGTCGGCCGTCACCACCCAGACCCGCACCGGCGCCTGCGCATAGGTGCCGACCCAGGCCAGGCGGTGGTTCTGGAACACCTCGTAGCCGTCCTTGGGGATGGGGAACGGCGTGCCGCCATAGGCGCCTTCGGTGCCCTGGCCGTTATCGACGAGCTTGGCGCGCGTGGCGTTCTTGAAGGTGTTGTCGTAGACCCATTGCGGCGCGGCGGCCGTGCGGTGGGTCGGGTAGACGTCGATGCGGAAGTCGGGGTACTTCTTCATCAGCGCCTTGACGCCATCGCTCAGCTTGGCGTCGTACTGCGCCATGTTCTTGGCGCTGATGCTGTACAGCGGCTTCTCGGCGGCGAAGGGGTCGGGCCGGGCGTCGCCGGGCTTGAAGCCGGCGGGCGCCTTGGTCAGGCCGCCGTCCCACGCGGGGATCGTGCCGTCCTTGTTGGCGGCGCGCTCGGCGCCCAGCGGGGTCAGCGTGGTCTTGAGCTTGGCGGCTTCATCGGCCGACACGGCGGCGAGGGCCGGGCCGGCCAGCAGCAGGGCGATGGCCAGCAACGTGGCCTTGAAATGAATGCGGTTCATGTGAAGTGCTCCGTGGGGCTTCAGAAGGTGCGCGAGACGGTGAAGCTGACGTTGGCGCGGTCGCGCAGCGACTGGCCGAAGGTGAGCTGGCGCGGCGAGCCGCTGCCGGCAACGAGGGTCTCGGTGAAGGTCTTGGCGGTGCCGAAGAAGTCGCTGTAGGTCAGCGCGAAGTTCCAGTCGTTCTGGTACTTGCCCTTCAGGCCGATGCTGTAGTCGCCCGCGCTGGAGGCGCCGCCGGCGAAGTTGGCGATGGACGATGAGCGGCCGCCAAAGTTGTAGCCCAGCCCAATGGGCACGGACAGGTCCAGCCCGGCCAGCACCTGGAAGTACTGGGGCTCGAACAGCATGCGGAAGGCGAAGGCGCCCTTGGTGGTGTTCGGGTCCAGGCCGCCAATGCCCATGCTGGCGCCGGTCGGCGTCGCAAAGATGTCCTTGGTGATGCTGAGCCGGTGGTTGTAGGCCAGCTCGGCCACCAGGGCACCGCCCTGCCACAGCGCGCCGGGTTGCAGCACGTAAATGCCCGAAGCCTGCAGGTGGGCCGTGCGGCCGACGGCGAAGCAGGGGTTGGCGCTGCCGCCGCAGGCCAGCACGGGGCCCAGGCCCAGCACGGCGGGGTCGCTGTTCAGCGGCGCGTTCCAGCGCACCGAGCCTTCAACGGCCCAATTCAGCTGGCCCACCGACGACGTGACACTGGCGCCGACCGTCTTGATGTCGTCACCGTAGGCGAGGTGCACGTTGCCGTTGACGAAGTCGAACACCGGCACGGCCGGCGTCTTGTCGTGGTACTGCGCCGCGTAGAGGCCGAACTCGTAGTCGCCGCCGGTCGGGCTGAGGCGGAGCTGAACGCCGCCCTGCCCCGAGTTGCGTGGCCGCAGGTCCTTGCTCTTGTCGTAGCTCAGCAGGATGGGCGCGCCCTGCGGCGTCAGGCCGAAGTTGACGGTGCCCGTGCCGACGTAGTCCTGGTTGGAGAAGAAGCTGCCGACGCCCGGGATCTTGCTCGGCCGCCACTTGAGCTGGTAGTAAGCGCCCAGCGAGATGCCTTCGGCGATCTGCAGCGAGCCCGACACCTGCTCGACCGGCAGCAGCACTTCCTTGAACTGCCAGCCGGGCACGGAGACGATCTTGGCGACGTCGACCGGCCCCTGCGCGTTGGCAATGCCGTTCTGGCCGAAGAACAGGCTCTCGCCCCACTGCAGCGTGTGGCGGCCGATGCGCACGGTGCTCTTCATGCCGCCGACCTCGCCCTTCACGTAGACGAAGGCGTCGAGGAACTCACCGCTTTGGCCATGCTGGCGGCGGGTGTCGGGCAGGAAGTCGTTGCTGGCCTGGCCGCCAAAGGTGTTGGACGTCGGGATCACCGGGCCGAGGGCATGGCCGCCGGCATACAGCGCGGTGCCGGCATAGCTGTTCTGGCGCAGATAGACCGAGTCGCGCCAGGCGTTGCCGCTCACTCGGGCACCCCAGCCGGGGCCGGCGAGGTCGATCTCGGCCAGCAGGTCGAAACGGTTGGAGATCTGGCCGCGCTTGAAGTTGTGGTCGCCGTCGTCCTCATTGACGGTGCCGGGGTCCTTGGCCACGTCCAGCCGCGTCAGCGCGTCGGACGGGTTCTTCAGCCGCACGGCGGTGCTGTACTTGGGCGTCAAGTCCAGGCGCAGCTTGTAGTCGCTGCTGGGCAACTCGATGTCAAAGGCGTGGGAAGCGGTGGGCAGGGCGAGCGCTGCCGCTACCGCCAGCGCATGGCGGGTATGTCTTGTCATGTTGTCTCCGGTTTTGTAGAAATCTCGGGCTCACCGGCCCGTGCGGGAAATCAGAGTGAGGTCGAGGTCAGCCCGCCCTCCGCGGGCAGGCCGCTGCGCTGCTGGCGACACGGCGCGGTTTCCAGCAGGAACAGCGACGCGATGGCCCCGCAGATGAAGCCCGCGAGGGCAACGTGCAGCGTGGCGGGCAGGCCGTGGTGCTGGGCCACATAGCCCGCCAGGACGGGTGCCAGCCCGCCGCCGAAGATCTCGCCCGCGCCTGACACGAAGCCGACCGACGAAGCGATGAGCCCAGCCGGGGCCGCCTCGGTGGCGATGGGCCCCGAGATCAGGCCGAGCAAGCCCAAGGCGCACACCGACAGGCCGAACAGCAGGGTGAACAGCATCTGCGGGTTGGCGCCGGTCTGCCCGAAGGCATACAGCAGCACCGCCGAGCCGATGAAGGCACTGATCGCAACGGGCTTGCGGCCGATGCGATCCGACAGGGCCGACAGGCCGAACGAACCGACAAAGCCGCCAAAGCCGATGGCCGACACCACGTAGCCCATCTCCTGCGTGCTGAGCTTGAGCACATGCTCCAGGTAGATCGGCACCATCGCGCTGATGACGAAGATGCCGGCCATGGCGCACAGCACGGCCAGCGTGGCCAGCAAGACATTGCGCGAGCGCAGCAGCGTGCTCCAACGCGGCGCCGGGGCGGCGGCGGCCCCGGGTGCGCGTGCCGGCGGCGCATCGCCGCGCAAGGTGCGCGCGATCAACACCGCAACGACCAACCCCGGCAGCGCCGACACCATGAACACCCAGTGCCATGACGGCAGCACCTGCAGCAGCTGCGTGGCGATGATGGGTGCGAAGCCCAGGCCGAGCAGCGAGAACATGCTCAGCTGCAGCCCCTGGTTCAGCCCGCGCCGCGCGGGCAGCGAGGCCTCGCCCGTGGCGGCGATGCTGGCCGGCGTGAACGCGCCTTCGGCCACGCCCATGACGGCACGGATCAACATCAGGCTGGCGAAACCGCTGGCCAGGCCCGACAGGCCCGACAGCAGCGAGAACGCCACCATCGTCGTCACCAGGATCCGCTTGCGACCGATGCTGTCCGACAGCCGCCCCATCAGGATGGCCCAGGCCCCCCAGGTGAGGCTGAGGACGCCGATCAGATTGCCCAGTTGCTGGTAGTCCAGCCCCAGGTCTTTCATGATGTGCGGGAACAGCGGCGCGATGATCCAGCGGTCCAGCCCGACCAGGCCGAAGCCCAGCCCCATCAGCACGAGCGTCTTGCGCTCGTAGCCGGTGTCGTGCGGAGGGTGTTGCATGTGTGTCTCCTCGGTGCGCGGGAGGGTCAGTAGTAGGTGGAGGCCAGGCCGCCATCGACGGGCAGGTTGATACCGCTGACCCAGCGCGACTCGTCGGCGCACAGGAAGGCCACCACCGGCGCGACCTCATCGGCCAGCGCGGGGCGCTTGATGCGGTGGGAGTCCTTCTGCACGCGCTCCTCGCCGAGCATCTGCACGAAGTCGCCGAGGATGGGCGTCAGCACCGGGCCGGGTGCGACGCAGTTCATGCGCACGCCGTTGCCCAGGAACCATTTCTGCGACTGGGTCAGGGTCCAGACGATCAGTGCTTCCTTGAAGTACTGGTAGCAGGTCTCCTGCGCCACCGGCTTCTTGGCGAGGAACGCCAGGCCGGCCTCGAAATTGGGCGTCTCGGCCAGGGCCTTGTGCAGGTCCAGCCGCGCCGGCCATTCGGCGCCCAGGATGGAGGCGATGTTGACGATGGCGCCCCCCTGGGGGAGCCGCTCGACGGCGCGCGTGCAGAGGTGGCGCAGGCCCAGGTAGTTGACGCGAGCGACCAGGTCCACCGGTGCCGTGCCGGGCACGCCGGCGATGTTGCACAGCGCGTCGAAGCGCTCGGGCAGCTGCTTGAAGGCGGCATCGACGGCGGCCTGCTCGGACAGGTCGGCCTTGATGAAGCCGTCCAGCGTCAGCAGCGGCTCGTTGCGGTCCACGCCGATGACGCGGGCGCCCTTCAGGCGCAGGAAGCGCGCGGTCTCGGCGCCGATGCCGGAGCTGACGCCGGTGATGACGATGGTCTTGCCTTGGAAGTTCATGCTTGTCTCCTGATGGTTCGTTGCTTTGTCTTCTGGGCCGAGCGCCGGGCCGCCCCAAGCCGGCCCGTCTGGCGATGTGCGCGCGGCTCAATGCCGCACGCATCGCCGTCCCCTCGGGGGACCGACCAGACTCGCTCGCGTTCAGCGATGCGAGGCTGGGCGAGGGGCTAAAACGGGAACTGCGGTGGCGTGTCCTTCACCGTGAGCCACTGCCAGGTGCTGAACTGCTCCCAATCGCCGGGGCCGCCGTGGGAGTTGCCGTTGCCGGCGATGCCGGGGCCGCCGAAGGGGTTGACCGCGTCGTCGTTGACCGTCTGGTCGTTGATGTGGACCATACCGGCGCGCAGCTGGTTGCCCACCGCCAGGGCGCGACCCACGGACTTGGAGATCACGCCCGCCGCCAGGCCGCCATGGCCGGTGTTGGCCAGCGCCACGGCCTCCTCGTCGGTCTTGAAGGTGACGAGATTGACGACCGGACCGAAGGTCTCGTCGTCGAAGGCCGGCATGCCGGGCTTCACGCCGGCCAGCACGGTGGGCTTGTAGAAGAGGCGGTCGTAGCTGCCGCCCGCCAGCAGCTGGGCGCCGGCCTGGACGCTGGCCTGCACGGCGGCATGCACGCGGTCGCGCTGGCGCTCGTCGATCAGGGGCCCGAGGGCCACCTGCCCGGTGGCGCCGTCGCCCACCGGCAGGTGCTGGGCCTTGGCGACGAGGCGCTCGGTGATGGCCGGCGCGATGGATTCGTGCACCAGCACGCGGTTGCTGGCCATGCAGATCTGGCCTTGGTGCAGCCAGGCGCCCCAGGCGATGTTGCTGGCGGCGAGGTCGAGGTCGGCGTCGTCGAGCACGACGAGGGCATTGCTGCCGCCGAGTTCGAGCGAGACCTTCTTCAGGTGCCGGCCCGCCAGCTCGCCGATGCGGCGACCGACGCCGGCCGAGCCGGTGAAGGAGATCATCGCAACGGCCGGGTCGGTGACCAGCGCCTCGCCGACGTCGGCGCCGCCGGGCAGCACGTGCAGCAGGCCGGCGGGCAGGCCGGCGGCCTCGAAGACCTGGGCGATCATGAAACCGCCGCTGACCGGCGTGCGCGGATCGGGCTTGATGATGACGGCGTTGCCTGCGGCCAGCGCCGGGGCGACGACGCGCAGCGTCAGGATGAGCGGGAAGTTGAACGGCGAGATGACGCCCACGACACCCAGCGGCACGCGCCGGGCGATGGACATGCGGCCCGGCGTGCTGGGCAAGACCTGGCCCTGCGACTGCAACGGCATTGAGGCCGCGATCTGGCAGAAGGCGATGGCCTCGCGCAGCTCGTGCTGGCCCTTGGGCAGGATGGCGCCGCTCTCGCGGGTGACGAACAGCGCCAGCTCGTCGAAGTGCTGCTGGAACAGCTGGGCGGCGCGCAGGAACACCGCGGCGCGCTCACGCGGCGGCAGCGCGGCCCATGCGGCTTGCGCGGCGGTGGCGGCAGCGGTGGCGGGCGCCACGTCGGCAGCCACGGCACGGCCGGTGCGCACCAGCACGGCGCCTGTCGCGGGCTCGATCAGGTCGGCGGCCTGGGACGCGGCGCGCCAGCCGCTGCTGTACAGGTGTTCGCGCCACAGGGTGGGGTCGAGTAGGGGCTGAGGGGTCATGGCGGGGCTGCTGAGGTGGGTTGCGAAAAGCGCGAACTCGGTGCTCGCTTGCCCACTTGCAGTGCAACGCGTGTGCCACGCCGTGCCAGCGCGCCGCGCCACCGAGGTGCACCACTGCGCCACGACAGATCGTTTTCAGAGTGAAAACATCCACCTCCCTCGGGACTTTCCCTGGCCCCAGAAAAGATGCACCAAACGCGGGTTATCCCCTGACATTGATATTTATCAAATGAAAACAATTCGAGGGAGTGACAAGCCGCCGACCTGCTCAATTCATCACCTCATGACCAAGCTACCTCGCATCTCCCTGGCCGAAGTGGCCCGCCAGACCGGCACCATGCTGAAGCGGGGCGACAGCAAGCACTTCGTCGAGGACCAGGCGCCGACGATGGGCGACCTGACCGAGTCGCTGTTCTTCTCGCCCGGCGATGGCCGCATCTGGCTGAACGACCAGCGCATGCTGTTGCTGCACAGCTCCTCCGTCGGTCACCTGCGCCGCGAGCTGATCGACACCCTCGGCATGGAGCGAGCGCGCGGCCTGCTGACGCGGGCCGGCTATGTGTCCGGCGCCCGCGACGCCCAGCTCGTGCGCGAGCGCTGGCCCAATGCCGACGCGGCCAACGTCTTCATGGCCGGCACGCGGCTGCATGCACTCGAAGGCGTGGTCAAGGTGACGCCGCTCGCCTTCGACTTCGACATCCACCGCGGCACCTACGAGGGCGAGTTCCTGTGGGAGCACTCCAGCGAAGACGATGAGCACATCAGCGCCTACGGTGTCGGCACCGAGGCCGCCTGCTGGTCGCAGGTGGGCTATGCCACCGGCTACGTGACCAGCCTGTTCGGCCAGCTCGTGATCTTTCGCGAGATCGAGTGCCGTTCGATGGGCGCCAGCGCCTGCCGCGTGATCGGCCGCCACGCTGCGGCCTGGGGTGACATCAGCGAAGACCTGCGCTATCTCGAAGCCAAGGAATTCCATCGCCTGAACGCCGCCGAGTCCGCGCCCGCCGAGGCGCCGGCGGCCGCCACTCCCGCGGGCTCGGATGAACGGCCCAGCGCCGAGCGCCACGACATCGTCGGCGCGTCGTCGGCCTTCACGTCCGCCTGCCATCAACTGGCCCGCGTGGCCGGCACGCGCGCCACGGTGCTGTTCACCGGCGAGTCGGGTGTCGGCAAGGAGGCCTTCGCGCACCGGCTGCACCGCATCAGCGCGCGCGCCGCCCAGCCCTTCGTGGCCGTGAACTGCGCCGCCATTCCCGAGACGCTGATCGAGAGCGAGCTCTTCGGCGTCGAGCGCGGCGCGTTCACCGGCGCCAGCCAGTCACGCCCGGGGCGCTTCGAGCGGGCGGACGGCGGCACGCTGTTCCTCGACGAGATCGCCACGCTCAGCCTGGTCAGCCAGGGGAAGCTTTTGCGCGCGCTGCAGGAGGGCGAGGTCGAACGGGTGGGTGGCACGCGCACGTTGCAACTGGACGTGCGCGTCGTCGCCGCAACCAACGTGGACCTGCAGGCCGAGGTGCGCGCCGGGCGCTTCCGCGAGGATCTTTTCTACCGCCTGAACGTCTACCCCATCCACCTGCCGCCGCTGCGCGAGCGGCGCGACGACATCCCGCTGCTGATGACGCATTTCCTGCGTCGCGAAGCGCAACGCCACGGTCGCCACCCGACCGGCTTCACGCCACGCGCCGTGCGGGCCATGCTGCACTACGCCTTCCCGGGCAACATCCGCGAGCTGCAGAACCTGGTGGAGCGCGGCGTCATCTCGGCCGAGGACGACCAAGCCATCGACGTGGCCCACATGTTCCGCCGCGAACAGCTCAGCGATGAGGCCCTGCTGACCATCGGCGCCCATGGCACGCTGCAAAAGGCGGCCGCGCCGCCGCCGCGCCTGCTGGACCTGCTGGGCGAAGCGCTGCAACCCGGCGGCGCCGGCCATGTCGAGCTGGACGCCATCGAGCGCCAGCTGTTGCAGGAAGCCACCGAGGCCGAGCACGGCAACCTCGCCGCCGCCGCGCGGCGGTTGGGCATCACGCGGGCGCAACTGGCCTACCGGCTGCAGCGGGCGGTGGCGGTTCCTGACTAAGTCGCGCTGAGACGCTTCAGAGACGGCTGCTACCTAGCATGGTGCTTGTCACCGCCTGGAGCCACTCATGAAGCCCCTTTTCACCCTCCTTGCCATCTGCCCTCGCAAGGCAGCCGCCATCGCCTGCTCGCTGGCCGCCGTTCTTTTTCCCGGCCATGCCAGCAGCATGAGCTTCAGCGAGAACTTCGACTCGGGGTTGCCGAACTCCCAGTTGTCCACTTTCGCGACGGCGCCGGGGTTCAGCCTTTCGCTTTCGGGTGGCAAGGCATTCATGACCCAGGCGGCGGAAACGCCGAACGGGGTGATCGCGCTGAGCACCCGGTTCTTCGTGGAGGGCGACTTCTCGGTCACCGTCACCGCGAACCGGGTCGGCCTGGGGTCCGCGGAGGCCGGGCTCAATGCCATCTTCGGCAGCAGCCCGGAAGTGACCGGCACCGCAGATGTCTTTTTCGTCCGGCAAAGCGGCATCAACGCCAATATCGTTGCAGGCCACAGCCAGACGTCGGGCATCACGTCCCTCAATGCGACCGACGCGATCTTGCGAATCCGCCGTGTCGGCACGACGGTCTTCGACGAAGTGGATACCGGCAGCGGCTTCGTCACGCTGCACACGCAGTCGGACAGCGCTTTCGCCAAGCCGGCGCAGTTCGAGCTGTTCCTGATCCAGGAATTCGGCAGCACCGCGATCAATCAGGCCTCGTTCGACAACTGGATCATCGTTGCCGACAGCATCTCGGCGGTGCCCGAGACATCGAGCTGGGCGCTGCTGGCGTGCGGCTTGATGGCGATGTGGGGGTTCAAGACGATTGGGCGGCGTCGGTCGTCAGCGGGTGCTTGAAGCACGCGTCAGTCGCCAAACAGTTGTTTTTAAAAACAATTTCCTCACCATAACGCCGGCACCATGAAGCGCTCACCTCGAACCGAAAGTAGCATACAGACGCAATATCCGTGCAGATCTCGTTGAATCGTGACGCTCAGGAATTCGTGCAAACCCTAGAGGCAGAGTCGATTATTTAGTTAATACTATTAATCATCAACAGCCTTGGGGCTGGCTCCTGCCAGCTGGATGCATGCCCGACTTCTCCGCCCGATTCGAAGACCACTGGCTGCTTGGAGGCGCGCGCACCCCCTGGGTCGACTACTGCGGTGCGCTCGCCGAGGTCTCGCCCATCGATCTCGGCATCAAGGCGGCACGCGCCGCGCTGGAGCGTACGGGCGTGCCGGGCAGCGCGGTCGACTCGGTCGTCACCGCCTCCATGGCGCAGGCCTCGTTCGACGCCTACATGCTGCCGCGCCACGTCGGCCTTTATGCCGGCGTGCCCATCGAGGTGCCGGCCATCCTCGTGCAACGCATCTGCGGCAGCGGCTTCGAGATCATTCGCCAGGCGGCCGACCAGATCACTCTCGGCTACGCCAGCCTCGCGCTGGTGGTGGGCGCGGAGTCGATGTCGCGCAACCCCATCTGCGCCTACACGCATCGCGGCGGCTTCAAGCTCGGCGCACCGGTCGAGTTCAAGGACTTCCTCTGGGAGGCCCTCGACGACCCCGCCGCCAAGGTCTCGATGATCCAGACGGCCGAGAACCTGGCCAAGAAGTACGGCATCACCCGCACCGAAGTCGACGCCTACGCCGCCGCCTCTTTCGAGCGCGCGCTGCGCGCCCAGGCCGACGGCTTCTTCACCGATGAGATCGCGCCGGTGACCAGCGAGCGCTTCGAGCTGGATGGCTACGAAGCGCGCGGCATCAAGCTGCCACGCAAGGTGGCCGCAGCGGACCGCGACACCCATCCCCGCCCCTCGTCGCCCGAAGCGCTGGCGGCCCTGCGCACGGTTTACGAAGGCGGCGTGCAGACAGCCGGCAACTCAGCTGCCCTGGTCGACGGCGCGGCGGCCGTCGTCGTGGCCTCGGGCGCGCAGGTGCGCGATCGCGGGCTGAAGCCTATCGCCCGGCTGCGCGGCGCTGCAGCAGCGGGCGTGCCGCCGGAGATCATGGGCATTGGCCCCGCGCCGGCCATCCGCGCGCTGTTGAAGCGCTGCGAGCTGAAGCTGTCGGACATCGACCTCTTCGAGATCAACGAGGCCCAGGGCGCCCAGACCCTGGCCTGCGTGAAGGAGCTCGGCCTGGACCTGGACCGGCTCAACGTCAACGGCGGCTCCATCGCCCTCGGCCACCCGCTCGCCGCCACCGGCGTGCGCCTCACCCTCACCGCGGCCCGCGAGCTGCAGCGCCGCGGCGGCCGCTACGCCATCGTCTCCGCCTGCGTCGGCGGCGGCCAGGGCATGGCCTTGCTCATCGAGAACACACAAGCATGAAGATCATCACTGCCGACCAGGTCGGCCCCCTCGTCAAAGACGGCGCCACCCTCTTCCTCGGCGGCCTGGCCATGATGGGCCTGGCCGAAGAAGCGCTGCAGGGGCTGGAGCGCCACTTCCTGGCCACCGGCCACCCGCGCCAGCTCACCACCTGGGCCTGCGGCGCCATCGGCAACGCCGGCAGCGGCGGCATGGCCCACCTGGCGCATGCGGGCATGGTCAAGCGCGTCGTCGCCGGGCACTTCGGGCAGACCGGCAAGGCCATGATGGCCATGGTGCATGCCGGCGAGGTCGAGGCCTACAACTTCCCGCAGGGGTCGCTGTCCAGCCTCACGCGCCACATCGCCAGCCGCTCGCCGGGCCTGCTGACCAAGGTCGGCCTGGGCACCTTCGTCGACCCGCGGCTGGAAGGCGGCAAGCTCAATGCCGCCTCCCGCGAGGACCTGGTGCGCCTGGTCGAGTTCGAGGGCGAGGAATGGCTCTTCCACCCCTCGCCGCGCATCGACGTCGCCTTCATCCGTGCCACCTATGCCGACGAGCGCGGCAACCTCAGCCTGGACAAGGAAGGTGTGCTGCTGGAGCAGCTGTCCATCGCCCAGGCCGCGCGCGCCTGCGGCGGCATCGTCATCGCCCAGGTCGAGGCGGTCGTGGCGGCTGGCAGCCTGCATCCCAAGAGCGTCAAGGTGCCGGGCCTGGTGGTGGACTACGTCGTTGTCGCCAAGCCCGAGAACCATCTACAGACCATCACGACGGCCTTCAACCCGGCGTTCAGCGGCGATGTGCGCGTGCCGCTGGGCAGCATGCCGGCCATGCCGCTGGACGAGCGCAAGGTCATCGCCCGCCGTGCCGCCATGGAATTGCAGCCGGGTGCCGTCACCAACCTGGGCATCGGCATCCCGGCCGGCGTCCCTTCGGTGGCCGCCGAGGAGGGCGTGTCCGACCTGCTCAACCTCAGCGTGGAGTGCGGCGTCAACGGCGGCGTGCCGGCCCAGGGCGGCGACTTCGGCATGGCCTACAACCCCGAATCCATCATCGAACAGTCCTCGCAGTTCGATTTCTACGACGGCGGCGGCCTGGACTGCAGCTTCCTGGGCCTGGCCCAGACCGACCGCCACGGCAACGTCAACGTCAGCAAGTTCAACGGCCGGCCCGTCGGCTGCGGCGGCTTCATCAACATCACGGCCTCCACGCCTCGCCTCGTGTTCTGCGGCAGCTTCACCGCTGGCGGCGTGGACCTCGCCGTGGCCGACGGCCAGTTGCACATCCGCCAGGAAGGCCGCTCGCGCAAGTTCGTCGAGCAGGTCGAGCAGATCACCTTCAACGGCCGCGATGCCGCACGGCGTGGCCAGGAGGTGCTGTTCGTCACCGAGCGCGCCGTGTTCGCGCTGCGCCCGGAAGGCCTGGAGCTGACCGAGATCGCACCCGGCATCGACCTCGAACGCGACGTGCTGGCCCACATGGAATTCCGCCCGCTGATGCGCAATGTGAAGACCATGGACGCCGGCCTTTTTAGCGAACACTGGGGCGGCCTGGCCGCCGCTCTCTCCAAGCAGACCCACGCATGAACGCCGCCACCGACTTCCTCCCCGCCAGCGGCCTGCTGGCCCAGCTGGACCTGCTGCGCATCGAGCATGCCGGCGCCGTCACGCACCTGTGCCTGAACCGCCCGGCCAAGCGCAACGCCATCAACGAAGAGCTGATGCGCCAGCTGCACACCGCCCTGCTCAATCTGCCGGTGTCGACCAAGGCCCTGGTCATCAGCGGCGAGGGCAGCCACTTCTGCGCCGGCCTGGACCTGTCGGACCTCGCCGAGCGCAGCGTCGCCGAGGGCGTGCTGCATTCGCGCGGCTGGCATGTCGTCATGGATGCCATCCAGTTCTGCCGCGCGCCGGTCGTCGCTGCGGTGCATGGCGCCGTGGTGGGCGGCGGGCTGGAGCTGGCGGCCGCCGCGCACATCCGCGTGGCCGACGAGACCGCCTACTTCGGGCTGCCCGAAGGCCAGCGCGGCATCTTCGTCGGCGGCGGCGGCTCGGCCCGCATCCCGCGCCTGGCCGGCGTCGCCTGCATGACCGACATGATGCTGACCGGCCGTGTGCTGGACGCGAACGAGGGCGAACGGCGCGGCCTGGTGCAGTACGTCGTGCCGGCCGGCGAGGCCGTGGCCAAGGCCATCGAACTGGCCGGCCGCATCGCGCAGAACGCGCCGCTGTCCAACTTCGCCGTGACCCAGGCCCTGCCGCGCATTGCCGACCTGTCGCAGGCCGACGGCCTCTTCATGGAGTCGCTGATGGCGGCCATCGCCCAGGGCGACGACGTGGCCAAGCAGCGCCTGCAGGACTTCCTGCAGAAGCGCACGCCCAAGGTCGTCAAGTCATGAAGCCGCGCTACCGCCCGGTCGCCATCGGTGGCTGCCTGGACAACGCCAGCGTCGAGCACCGCGCCGACGGCGGCTTCGTGCTGCGCTCAACCGAGCCGCTGGCGGCCTACCCGGGACATATGGGCGAGCGTCTGTTGCACTGGGCACAGGTGGCGCCGGACCGGCTGCTGGCGGCCCAACGCGAGGCGAACGGCGGCTGGCGCTGCATCAGCTACGCCGAGATGGTCGAGCGGGCACGCTCCCTCGGCCAGGCCTTGCTGGACCGTGGCCTGGGCGTCGAAAAACCCCTGGTCATCCTGTCCGACAACGACCTGGAGCACCTCAGCCTGATGCTGGGCGCCATGTGGGCCGGCATCCCCAGCGTCAGCATCTCGCCGGCCTATTCGCTGGTCTCGACCGACCACGGCCGCCTGCGCCACATCCTCGCCAAGGCCACGCCGGGCGCGGTCTACGCGGCGGACGCGGGCTATGCCCGCGCAATCGAGGCCACGGTCACGGCGGACACCCGCGTCATCCTCGGCGAGGGCCGGCTCGAAGGCCGGGCCACCGAGCGCTTTGCCGACCTGCTCGACACGCCACCCGGCCCCACGCTCGACGCCGCCCACGCGCAGATCGGCCCCGACACCATCGCCAAGCTGATGTTCACCTCGGGCTCGACCAAGGCGCCCAAGGGCGTGGTCATGACCCAGCGCATGTGGTGCGCCAACCAGCAGATGACGCTGCAGGCCATGCCCTTCCTGGCCGAGCAGCCGCCCGTGGTGCTGGACTGGCTGCCGTGGAACCACACCTTCGGCGGCAACCACAACCTGGGGCTGGTGCTCTACAACGGCGGCAGCCTCTACATCGACGAGGGCCGGCCCGTGCCGGGCCGCTTCGAGGCCACGCTGCGCAACCTGCGCGAGGTGGCGCCGACGATCTTCTTCAACGTGCCCAAGGGCTTTGACGAACTCATCTCGGCGCTGCAGGCCGACACGGCGCTGCGCGACCACTTCTTCAGCCGGCTGCAGTTGGTCGAGTGCGGTGGCGCGGGACTGTCGCCGAAGACGCTGGACGCCTTCAACCAGCTGGCCGAAGCCGCCATCGGCGAGCGCATCCGCATCGCGGCGGGCCTGGGCATGACCGAGACCGCACCCACATGCACCTTCGCCATCCCTGAGGAGGCCCGCGCCGGCTTCATCGGCTGGCCCGTGCCCGGTGTTGACGTGAAGCTCGTCCCCACGGGCGACAAGGCCGAGGTGCGCTTTCGCGGCCCCAATGTCATGCCCGGCTATTGGCGCGAGCCCGAGCTGACGCAGGAAGCCTTCGACGATGAGGGCTACTACTGCACCGGCGACGCCGCCCGGCCCTGCGACCCCACCGACCCCACGCAGGGCCTGATGTTCGACGGCCGCATCGCCGAGGACTTCAAGCTCTCCACCGGCACCTTCGTCAGCGTCGGCCCGCTGCGCGCCCGCGTCATCGCACTGGGCTTCCCCTGCGTGCATGACGCCGTCGTCACGGGCCTCGGGCGCGATGAGATCGGCCTGCTGATCGTGCCGCGCGTGAACGAGGCCCGCCGCCTGGCCGAGCTGCCCGACAGCGCCCCCACCGCCGACGTGCTGAACCACTCGACCGTGCGTGCCTTCTTCGAGTCGCTGGCCAACCAGCTCTGGGCTCAAGGCACCGGCAGCGCCACCCGCCCGGCCCGGCTGCTGCTGCTGGCCGAGCCGCCGTCCATCGATGGCGGCGAGATCACCGACAAAGGCTCGATCAACCAGCGCGCCGTGCTGAGCCGCCGCGCGGCCCTGGTCGAGCTGCTGCACGAGGCCCCCGTGGGCCACCCCGACGTCATCACCCCGCACCGCTGAACACCATGAACATCTCTGGACAAACCGCCCTCGTCACCGGCGCCGGCTCCGGCCTCGGCGAAGCCGTGGCACGCGCCCTCGCGGACCAAGGCGCCCGCGTCGCCCTGCTCGACATCAACGAAGCCGGCGCCCAGCGCGTGGCCGCCGACATCGGCGCCGACCGCGCGCTGGCGCTGCGCTGCGACATCACCGACGCCGCCTCCGTCACCGCCGCGTTGGACGCAGCAGCCGCCGCCTTCGGCCCGGCCCGCATCCTGATGAACATTGCCGGCATCGGCAGCGCCAAGCGCATCGTGCAACGCGACGGCTCGCCCGCGCCGCTGGAGGACTTCGAGCGCGTCGTGCGCATCAACCTCATCGGCACCTACAACATGACGCGCCTGGCCGTGAGCCGCATCGTGGCCCTCGCACCGTTGGCCGATGGCGAGCGCGGTGTCATCGTCAACACCGCCTCGGTCGCGGCCTTCGACGGCCAGGTCGGCCAGGAGGCCTACTCGGCGTCCAAGGGCGGCATCGTCGGCATGACGCTGCCGCTGGCACGCGACCTGGCGCAGTTCGGCGTGCGCGCCTGCACCATCGCGCCGGGCCTGTTCGCCACGCCGCTGATGAAGGAGCTGCCCGAGGAGGTTCAGGCATCGCTGGCCGCGTCCATCCCCTTCCCCAAGCGCCTGGGCCTGCCCGAGGAGTTCGCCGCGCTGGCCGCCCACATCGTCGCCAACGGCCACCTGAATGGCGAGGTCATCCGCCTGGACGGCGCTTTGCGCATGGCCCCGCGCTGAAGGAGAACTCATGTTCATCACCAACACCTGGTACGTGGCCGCCCGCAGCGATGAGGTCGGCGCCGACAAGCCGCTGGGCCGCAAGGTCTGCAACCACGCGATGGTCTTCTTCCGCAACAGCGCCGGTAACGTCAGCGCGGTGGAGGACTTCTGCCCCCACCGCGGCGCGCCGCTGTCGCTGGGCAGCGTGCACGGCGACACCCTCGTCTGCGGCTACCACGGCCTGGCCATGGGCGGCGACGGCAAGACCGTCGCCATGCCCTGCCAGCGCGTGCGTGGCTTCCCCGCGATCCGCAGCTTCCCGGTCCATGAGGCCGATGGCTTCATCTGGGTCTGGCCAGGCGACGCCGCCCAGGCCGACGTGGCCAAGCTGCCCGCCTTCGAATGGCTGGGCAACCCGGCCTTCGGCTATGGCGGCGGGCTGTACACAATAGCCTGCGGCTACAAGCTGATGGTCGACAACCTGATGGACCTGACGCACGAGACCTATGTGCACGCCAACAGCATCGGCCAGAAGGAGATCGATGAAATCCCCTGCACGACCCGCGTCGACGGCGACCACGTCATCACCGAGCGCCACATGCAGGGCATCGAGGCGCCGCCGTTCTGGAAGATGGCGCTGCGCATGAACGGCCTGCCCGACGACCAGCCCGTGGACCGCTGGCAGATCTGCCACTTCACGCCGCCCAGCCACATCATGATCGAGGTAGGCGTAGCGCTGGCCGGCCAGGGCGGCTATGAGGCACCCGACGCCGTCAAGGCGGCGAGCTGGGTGGTGGACTTCATCACCCCGGAGACCGACACCTCCATCCACTACTTCTGGGGCATGGCGCGCAAGTTCAAGCCGCAGGACGAGGCGCTGACGGCCCAGATCCGCGAAGGCCAGGGCAAGATCTTTGCCGAAGACCAGGAGATGCTGGAGCGCCAGCAGCAGAACCTGCTCGCCTGGCCGCAGCGCCAGCTGCTGATGCTCAACATCGACGGCGGCGGTGTGCAGTCGCGCAAGGTCATCGATCGCGTGATGGCAGCGCAGGCATGAGCGAACTGATCACGGTCCGCATCGAGGCCAAGACCGCGGTCTCGCAGAACGTCTGCGCCCTCACCCTCGTGGCTGCCGATGGTGGCGCCCTGCCCGCCTTCACGGCCGGCGCCCACCTCGACGTCCACCTGCCCGGCGGCATCGTTCGTCAGTACTCGATCAGCAACGACCCCGCGGAGGCCGACCGCTATGTGCTGGGCGTGCTGCTCGACGCTCAATCGCGCGGCGGTTCGCGAGCGGTGCACGAGGTGTTGAGCCCGGGGCAGACGCTGCAGATCAGCGCACCGAAGAACCACTTCCCGCTTGCCGCGCAAGCCCGCCGCAGCCTGCTGATCGCCGGCGGCATCGGCATCACGCCCATCCTGGCGATGGCTCGCCAGCTCGCGGCTGATGGCGCGGACTTCGAACTCCACTACGCGGCGAGCAGCGCCGAGCGCATGGCCTTTCGAGCGGAGATCGAGGCGAGCGCCTGGGCTGGCGCTGCGCGTTTTCACGTGGCTGGCGACCGCCTCGACGTGCAAGCACTGCTGGCTACTCGCGATGCCGACACCCACGTTTACGTCTGTGGCCCCAAGCGGCTGATCGATGCGGTAGCCGACGCCGCGAAACGCCACGGCTGGCCAGAGGGTCGGGTCCACCATGAGTTCTTCGCGGGCGCGCCGGCGGCCTCGACCGGTCAGGACGGCCCATTCGAAATCGAACTTGCGCGCAGCGGCCGCGTGATCCTTGTTGGCGCCCATCAGACCGCCGCCCAGGCCCTCATCGCCGCGGGCGCACCCCTGCTGACCTCCTGCGAGCAAGGCGTCTGCGGCACCTGCCTGACGCGGGTGATTGGCGGGGAACCCGAGCATCGCGACCTGTACCTCACGCCCGAGGAGCAGGCCGCAAACGACCAGTTCACGCCTTGCTGCTCACGGGCGCGCAGCAGTCGCCTGGTGCTCGATTTGGGTTGAGCCACCCCGGCGTTGGATTGACGACTTCTTCAGCGCCGGGCGCTGGCCACCCACGTCCAGCCCCCATTCGCGCAACGCCCCCTCGCTGACCTGCGCCGTGATGGCCTGATGGCCCACCCTGCGGCTGGCCGTGCCACGTGCCGCGACACTGTCGTCGGCGCCCACGACCGACCGTGAAGGCCGCACTGGCGCTCGGTCAGCATGAAGCAACCAACGATTGCTTTTTTGCTTTACTTTGTGCGTCGCTCAAATTAATATTTGGTCTGACCGCATTTGATAGAAAATAAAGCCCGGTCCGACCAAGCAAACGGAGGAGACAAACACGTGCTGGCCGAAGCGACGGGGAGCCAACAGCTGCTGAAGACCGATCTCACACCTCTGCTCCTCATTGGCGCAGAGGTTGGCATTGAGTCCGTGCGCACTGTCGCCACTTCGCTGGCGGGCGAGATTCAAGGTTGCGTGACCGCTCGCTACGGGGCCAGTCCGACCGCCGAGGCCTGCGTGGCCAGTCTCGCAAGCGCGCTACAGGACTTGCACAGGCAGGTCCGCCCTGGCCAGCAAGTCCTCGGCATCGGCATCGGGTTGCCGGGTAGCCTCGACGAGGCGCAAGGCATCGTGAACTTCGCCCCCCATCTGGGCTGGCGTGACGTGCCCATCGCCGCACTATTGAGTGAGAAGCTTCGCGGCACCTCGCTCGCCGATGCCCCGCTGTTTGTGCAGAACGAAGCCGACATGGCCGCGCTGGGAGAACTGGAGTTCAACCCCACCCCTGACTCGGACCCGCTCTTGTATGTCTCCATCAACCAGGGCATCGCCGCTGGTGTCATCGTGGGAGGTCGTCTGCTGACTGGAAGCCGGGGATACGCAGAGGAGGTAGGTCATATGGTCCTGCAGTTCAATGGGCCTCTGTGTTCCTGCGGGCGGCGCGGTTGCGCTGAAGCCATGATCGCGACACGGGCCGTCCAGCGCGGCAGCGCCGGCACCGCCGTTCGACGCTCGCTCGGCGAGGTGCGCGAACACCTTGCCGCAAAGGATCGCGAAACACTGAAAGCGGTCACCTCCGCTGGCCACCATCTGGGCATGCTGCTGCTGAATCTGGCGACCGCCTATGACCCGGGCTGCATCGTCCTTGGCGGCTCCGTCACCGAACTGGGCGCGCCATTCCTGCAACCGGCGCTGGATGTACTGGACGCTCACACCACTTTCGGCAGTTCCGCCAGTCCGACGGTCCGCACCTCCCGGTTTGGCCTGAATGCCGTTGCCATTGGCGCGGCTGCACTGGTTCGCTACCGCCTGACGCACCCCGCCCTGCCGTCGGCAAACGGCGGCAGTGCCGTCACGGTCTCTTAGAAGGTCACTGATGTATCTCGGTATCGATCTCAGCTGCACCCAATCACCGTGACTGCCCTCTTCTCTCCCGATCCCCAACGCCATGCCCGCTTGGCCCCCGCCTGGCGCGTTTCCGTGACCTCTACCGCCGCCTGCGCGGTGCCTGACCCCCGAGTTATGACGAGCTATTTCCACGCCATCGCCCCGATCCGTTTCGAGGGCGCCGACAGCCCCAATGACCTGGCCTTCAAGCACTACGACAAGGACCGCATCGTCCTGGGCCAGCGCATGGAGGATCACCTGCGCTTTGCCGTGTGCTACTGGCACAACTTCGTCTGGACGGGCCTAGACCCGTTCGGCGGCGCCACCTTCGAGCGCCCCTGGTTCCAGGGCGGCAGCCCGATGGAGCTGGCCAAGCTCAAGGCCGACGCGGCCTTCGAGTTCTTTGCCAAGCTCGGCGCGCCCTACTACTGCTTCCATGACCGCGACGTCGCCCCGGAAGGCGCCACGCCGCGCGAGAGCCACGAGAACTTCCTGCGCATGGTCGA